>WBUO01000224.1 GCA_008933675.1 Dechloromonas sp. | reverse complement strand
GGCCTTACCCGGCAGCGCGCGCCGCAGCTAGCACCGCCGCCACTTCGCGCATCCGCGCCGCCAGCACGGCGGCGGCTTCGGCCAGCCCGCCCAGGTCACCGGCCTTGGCCTGCTGCTCGACGGCAAAAGCCTTGGCCGCCCCCGAATCGTCGGAAAAAGTCGCCAGCAGCCCTTTGACGGTATGGGCCTCGCGGCGGATTTCGGCCGCCTGGCCGGAGGCGATGGCCGCCATCAGGTTGGCGCAATTCTCGTCAACATCCTGTACGTACATGTCGAGCATCATCGAATAGATTTCCTCATCGCCACCGAGGCGTTCGAGGATGTCCTGGCGATTGAGCACGAAAGCATCAGCCATGGCGTTCTCCGATCTGCAATACGCGTTCAGATCATCGGCACATCTTCGTCGCGGAAACGCTGACGAATGCTGATGACCTCGTCCCAGCCGGCGAGGAAGGCTTCGACGCAGAGCGGGTCGAAATGCGCACCGCGCCCTTCCTCGAGGAAATGCAGGGCATCTTCCAGCGCCCAGGCCTTCTTGTACGGACGCTCCGAGGTCAGCGCATCAAAAACGTCGGCCACGGCAACGATACGGCCGAAAAGCGGAATCGCCGTCCCCTTCAAACCGGCGGGATAGCCGCTGCCGTCGTATTTCTCGTGGTGCGAAATGGCGATCTCGGCGCCGGCCTGCATGATTTCCGAGTGGCTGTCCTTGAGCAGTTCGTGGCCGAGGCGGGCGTGTCCCTTCATGACTTCGAACTCCTCCACCGTCAGCTTCCCCGGCTTGAGCAGGATGTAGTCGGGAATGCCGATTTTGCCGACATCGTGCATCGGCGCCGCCTCGAGAATCAGCTTCTGGACGGTGGCGTCGAGATCGAGGCCGCGGGCGATGACCTGCGAATAATGCGCCATGCGCTGGATGTGGGCACCGGTCTCCGGATCGCGGAACTCGGCGGCGCGCGAGATGCGGAAGATCAGCTCGCGTTCGCGGTCGCGGATCTCGCGGGTACGGGCATCGACCAGCTCGGCCAGATGCCGGGCACGATCGGCGAGGAACTTCTGCCCCTGGCGCAGCGCCAGCATGTTGCGGGCGCGGGCCGAGAACTCGATGCGGTCGATCGGTTTGGTCAGGTAATCGTTGGCGCCGCCGATCAGCGCTTCGTAGCGTACGTCCTTCTGGTCGTTGGCGGTGATCATCAGGATGGGAATCTCGGTACGCCCGTGCAACGCCCGGAAGGCGGCGATGAAGCGCAGCCCGTCCATGTCCGGCATCATGTAATCGACGATGACGAGGTCCGGCACATGGTCGCGACACCATTCAAGGGCCTGCAGCGGATTCTCGAACAGCACCGGCTGGCACTCGCCAAGCTTCAGCACCAGGGCCTTGATCAGCGTCAGGTTGATGTCGCTGTCGTCGATGATCAGCACGGTGTTCATGGGGTCTCGCGTGGGCAGGTAGGTGCGCGCTCAAGTATATAATGCCCCGCCATGAAACTACTCTTCGACCTTTTCCCCGTCATCCTCTTCTTCATCGCCTTCAAGTATTCGGAGAAGCATCCGGATCTTGCCGTCGACTGGCTTGCCGCCCTGCCCGGCATGGCATCCGTCAGCCTGACCCAGGCGCCCATCCTGCTCGCCACGGTGGTCGTCATCGTCGCCACCGTCGCCCAGATCGCCTGGGTGCATTTCCGTCACGGCAAGGTGGACAAGATGCTGTGGATCAGCCTGGCCCTGGTCGTCGTCTTCGGTGGCATGACGCTGGCCTTCCAGAACGAGGCCTTCATCAAATGGAAGCCGACCATCCTCTACTGGGTATTCGCCGGCAGCATGGGCTTCGCCGCGCTGATCATGAAGAAGAACGCGATCAAGACCATGCTCGGCGAACAGCTGACACTGCCCGAGGCGGTATGGAGCCGTCTCAACTTCGCGTGGATCGGCTTCTTCCTGGTCATGGGCGTGCTCAACCTGCTGGTCGCCTTCAATTTCTCCACCGATACCTGGGTCAATTTCAAACTGTTCGGCGGCATGGGCCTGATGCTGCTCTTCGTCCTCGCCCAGGGGATGATGCTGTCGAAATACGTCGAGGAAGACAAATAATGCTTTACGCCATCATCGGCGAGGACCGTCCCGGCTCGCTCGAATCCCGTCTGGCCACCCGCCCCGCCCATCTCGAACGCCTGCAGGCCCTGCAGGCCGAAGGCCGCCTGCTGCTGGCCGGCCCCTGCCCGGCGATCGATTCGCCCGACCCCGGCCCGGCCGGCTTCTCGGGCAGCATCATCATCGCCGAGTTCGCCTCGCTGGCCGACGCCCGCGCCTGGGCCGACGCCGACCCCTACGTGGTGGCCGGCGTCTATGCCGGGGTCACCGTCAAACCCTTCAAGAAGGCGCTGCCGGCCTGATGGCGCCTTCCACCGTCGACCTGCTGCAGTCCCGCCTGGCTTCGCTGAATCCGCTCAGCCTAGCCATCGACGACGAGTCGCACCGGCACGCCGGCCATGCCGGCGCCCGCGATGGCGGACACTACCGTGTGGCGATCGTTGCCGAGGTTTTTTCCGGCAGGAACACACTGGCCCGGCATCGTCTCGTCTATGATGCGGCGGGTGACCTGATGCGCGAACGCATTCATGCGTTGAGCATCCACGCGCGCGCACCCGACGAAGTATAATTTTTCGCTTCACCCCTCATTCGAAGGACATTACATGCACAAGCTCCCCCGTCTGGCTGCCCTGCTCGTCGCCGGCGCCATCATCTCGGTCCCGGCCCTGGCCCAGAACAAGACTTACGCCACCGTCAACGGCCAGCCGATCCCGCAATCCGTCTACGACGCCTTCATCAGCGAACAGAAGGCACAAGGTGCCCAGGATGGCCCCGAACTGCAGAATGCCGTGCGCGAGGAACTGATCCGCCGCGAGCTGCTTTCCCAGGAAGCCAAGAAGAAGGGCCTGGACAAGAAGGGAACGGTTCCCGGGCAGATCGAACTGGCCAAGCAGGCCGTGCTGATCCGCGCTTACCTGACCGACCATGTGCGTTCCAACCCGATCACCGAAGAACGCCTGAAAGCCGAATACGAGGGCATCAAGGCCAATCTCGGCAGCACCGAGTACAAGGCCCGCCACGTGCTGGTCGAGAAGGAAGACGAAGCCAAGGCAATCATCGCCAAGCTGGAAAAGGGCGAGAAGTTCTCCGAGCTGGCCAAGCAGTCGAAGGATCCGGGTTCCCGCGACAACGGCGGCGAGCTCGGCTGGAACTCGCCGGCAGCTTACGTGAAACCCTTCGGCGAGGCGCTGACCAAGCTGAAGAAGGGCGAGTACACCAAGGCTCCGGTGAAGAGCGATTTCGGTTACCACGTCATCCAGCTCGACGATTCGCGTCCGTCCAACCCGCCGCCGTACGAGCAGGTCAAACAGCAACTGCAGCAACGTGCCGGTCAGCAACAGATCGAACAGCTGGTCAAGGATCTGCGCGCCAAGGCCAAGATCAACTGAGCGGCTGACGGCCGTAGCACGATGACCACCGGACGGTGGCGCAATGCCCACCTCCCGGTGGGCATTTCTTTTGGGGGCAACGCATGTTCAACAGCCTGAAGAAACTCTTCGGCGGCCCGTCGAAAACACTGCCGGCCTCCCAGCCGCAAGGGTCGCCCTCGACACCGGCGGCTCCTGCGCCAGCCAGCGGAACGACACCCGACAGCCTGTCCTTCCTGTGCCGCGAGGCGGTTTTCGATCGCAGCGGGCGCCTTGCCGGACGCCTGTTCATGGTCCGCGGCAGCGGCCTGCAGGCTGTTGCCGAGGCTCCTCTGCAGCGGCGCGCCGACGACGCGCTGCTGACGGCACTGGCCTGCAGCCCGGCAGCATGGAGCAGCAGCCTGGCCTTCCTGCCGTTGAGTTCGGCCAGTCTCGACCTGCCGGTACTCGAAACGATCAGCTCGCAAAACCTGGTTCTGCTCATCCATCTGGCGGCGACGCCGAGCGACCCAGGCGCACTCTGCGGCCGCATTGCCGAACTGCGCCAGCGTGGTACGGGAATCGGCATCTTCCGCCAGCCCGGACACCCGGCCTTCACCGAGGTCATTCACCTTGCCGACTATGGCGCGCTCGATGTCAGCATCGTCGAACCCGCCACCATCCGCGATTTCTCGGCAGCTTTCCGGGCGGCCGAGCGCGACCACAAGGCCAGCCTGTTCGCCGGCCACATCGAAACGCTCGACGAGCATCGCCTGTGTCATCAGTGGCATTTCGACTACTTCCATGGCGCCTTCGCCACCAGCACACCGCCACGTGACGACGATGCCGCCACCGACCCGCACAAGGTGCAGTTGCTGCACATGCTGCGCCTGGTCCAGGGTGATGCCGAAACCGGCGAGATCGTCGCCGCGATGAAGCAGGATCCGCCGCTGGCCTTCCGCATCCTGCGCTATCTCAATTCGCCGCTGATCGGTCTCGACCACCGCATCGAATCGCTGAGTCAGGCGCTCACCATTCTCGGCCGCCAGCGCCTGACCCGCTGGTTGTCCGTGCTGCTCTTTTCGGTCCGCACCCCGAGCTTCGGCGACTGGTTGCTGGTCGAATGCGCCCTGACCCGCGGCCGCCTGATGGAAACGCTCGGCGCCCGCCTCCTGCCCGGCGAGCCGCCTGATGCGCTGTTCCTGACCGGCGTTTTCTCCTGCCTGGACAAGTTGCTGCGCCGGCCATTGGCCGAACTGCTCGACGAAATTCCGCTCTCCATCGAGGTCCGTGACGCACTCATCGAACGGAACGGCCCCTACGCGCCACTGCTGGCACTGGCGGAAGCCAGCGAGGCCTTCGATTTCGAACGCATGGAAAAGGCCGCCCAGGCAATGGCCGTCCCGGCGGACGTCGTCAATCGCGCCCTGCTGGCGGCAACGGCATGGGCCAGCGAAGTCTCCGAATACTGGGAATAATCCGCGGCGCCGGAGCCAAATTTGATGCAGGTGAATGCCGGAAACGCTCCCGGCGCCTAGAGTCCGGCAGCATGAAGCACTGTTGCCTGCCGTTTCTCGCCCTCCTCTGCCTGTCCGTTCCGGCGTTTGCCGACCAGCCGTTGCAGGCGTGGATCGATGTCGCCCCGGCGGGCAGCGTCCTGCGCCTGCCTCCCGGCACCTACAGCGGCCCGGCGGTCATCGGCAAGGCGCTGACGGTAGACGGCGGGGGCCGGGCGGTGATCGACGGCGGCGGGCGCGGCACCGTGATCACCGTCCGCGCCGACCACGTCACATTGCGTGGCCTGACCCTGCGCAACAGCGGCAATTCGCACGATGCGCTCGACGGTGGCCTGATGGCCGAAGGCAACCATCTGCTGATCGAAGACAACGTGATCGAAGATGTGCTGTTCGGCATCTCGCTGCATCGCAGCGACGGCAGCACCCTGCGCGGCAACCGCATCCGCTCGCGCGACGAGGAACTCGCTGACCGTGGCGACGGGCTGCGTCTGTGGTACAGCACCGGCAACCTGATCGCCGGCAACGACATCGCCCGTATCCGCGACATCACGGTCAGCAACGCGTCGCGCAACCGCTTTGTCGACAATACGGTACGCGACAGCCGGCGTGCCCTGAACCTGCTGTTCGCCCATCGCACCCTGGTGGAGAACAACCGGTTCGAGCACAACGCCACCGGCGTCGTTGCCTTGAATTCGGACGGCCTGCTGATCCGCGGCAACCGCATCACCCATGCCATGGATCCGTCCGGTGCCGGCGTGGCGCTCAAGGAGACCTCGGCGGCCCTGGTCCAGAACAACCAGATCATCCATTGCGCGCACGGCATCATGGCCGATTCGCCGATGCACCCGCTGAACCGCATCGTGTTCATCGACAACCTGATCGCCCATAACGTCACCGGCGTCTATTTCTACGGCGCCAAGGGTGGCCACATGGCCATCGGCAACAGCTTCCGGAGCAATCTGTGGCCGGTGATGGTCATCGGTGACGGCGACCCGATGAACGACGTCTGGTGGGGCAACGACTGGGATATCTACGAGGGCTTCGATCTCGACGGCGACGGCATCGGCGACCGGCCGCACGAGCTTTTCGCCTTCGCCGACCGCATCTGGATGGAAACCCCGGCCGCCCGTTTCTTCAGGAACTCACCCTTGCTCGAGCTTCTCGATTTCCTCGAACGGCTGGCCCCGTTCTCCGCCCCCTCGCTGATCCTGCGCGATCCGGCGCCGCGCATGCGCCCCTTACGCTAACCAGTCGCGCATATCCTCGATCAGGTCGTCCACCGCCCCCAGCGAAAGGCCGAACAGTTCGCAGGCCTGGGGCGCTGCCTTGCCCCACTCCTGATAGGCGGTATCGTCCGCCTGCAACCTGATGATGTGTTCGGCCAGCACGGTCACGGCAATCAGCATCTGGGCCGTGGCAGAAGGACCGTTCGGCTTGTTGAGCACGGCATAGTCGTGATGATGCAGGATGGCCTCGGTGACGTCGGCCGGCAGGCGCCAGCGGCGGGCCAGAAAATAGCCGACAACGGCATGGTTGGTTCCCAGGCGTGCGTCCTCGATCTCGGTGAACTTACGCTCGTCGCAGACGTTGGCCTCGGACAGCACCTCGCGCACATCCGGAAAACGCTTCATCAGCAGCGGAATGCCGCAATCGTGGAACAGACCGAAGGTGTAGGCCACATCGGGCCGGACACAGCGCAGGCGACGGGCCAGCTCGGCCGACAGGCGGGCAGTCAGTGCCGACGTT
>WBUO01000223.1 GCA_008933675.1 Dechloromonas sp. | reverse complement strand
CTCTATGGTGGACGCCTGGAACTCCTTGACGCCCCCCCCGGCGGCCTGCGCGCCCGGCTGTGGCTACCGGCCGGCGAACAAGCCCCGGCAGCCCCGAGCGGGGCGGTCAGTGCGTGAACAAGCCGACCACCGGCACCACGGCGACTCCGGCGGCAATCAGCAGGCTCTGGCGGACGAAGCTTTCGCGCTGCCGGTGCAGCAGGGGGAAGATGTCGGCCAGCGCAACGTAAATGAAGCTGGAAGCGGCGATCACCAGCACGTAGGGTAGTACCGAATCGGCCGCCGACAGCGCGAAGAAGCCGAGTGCCCCGCCAAGCAGCGAACTCAGGCTGGAACCGGCGTTGGCGATGAAGGCCTTGGTGTTGCTCCAGCCGGCGTTGCGCAGCAGCACGAAATCGCCCATTTCCTGCGGCACCTCGTGGGCGATGATGGCCACCGTCGTGGTCACGCCGAGCATCGGGTCGGCGATGAAGGCGGCGGCGATGAGCACGCCGTCGACGAAGTTGTGGAAGGCGTCGCCGAGCAGGATCAGCGGCGGCGCCGTGATCGTCGCGTGGTGCCCCTCGTGCGAACTGCAGTCGCCGTGCGAGTGCCGCCACAGGGCCAGGCGTTCCAGCGCGAAGAAGACGAACAGCGTCACCAGCATCACCGCGAACAGCGTCGCCGCCGGCCCGCCATGGTTGTGCCCGGCATGCGCCGCTTCCTCGGCGGCGATGGTGGCATGGTCGTCCGCTCCGTGATCGTGGCCGGCATGGATATCCACCGGCGGCAGCGAATTGAAGGCTTCCGGCAGGATGTGCAGGAAGGCCGAGGACAGCATCACGCCGGCCGAAAAGGCGACCAGCACGGCGGTCGCCTGGCGCGACAGGCGGAAGACGACGGTCGCCGCTGCGGCCATGCTGATCAGGCCGCCAGCCAGGCAGGCGAGCAGGATCATGCTCAATGTGTTCATTTCTTCTTGTCCTTGAATTGATAGGGATCGACGCGCTCGGCGACGATCCGGTAGGCGTAGATGCCCATGCCGCTGTCGCCTCCCTGCAGGCTCAGCGTACCGTTGACCCAGAAGGTCTCCATGCTTTTCATGCCCTTGACCGGCTGCTTCATCACCACATGCACGACCTGGTTCGAGGGCGGCGGCGGCACATGCACGCAGGCGCCGAAATACGGCACCAGCAGGAATTCGCTGACCAGGTCGCCCTGGCGTTCGAGCGGCACGACGAAACCGGGCAGGCGCACCCGGCGCCCGTTCAGCGCCGGCTCTACCGGCGCCTTGTCCCATTCGGCACGCGCCCTGGCCAGCGCCTCGATGGCGCGCGGATCGCTGTCGCTCAGCTTGTTCAGATCCAGCCCCTTGAAGACGGCCATCGGATCCCAGCTCTTCGGCATCAGGTCGTCCCAGCTGATTTCCTGGAAACCGGCGGTCGCCCCCTTGCCCGGCGGCAGGCGCTCGCCGACGCGGTAATCGGCCGCGGCGACCGGCCAGACGAGCGCCAGCGCGGCCAGGAAGAACAGTGTGCGCAACATCGGTATCCTTTTCACAGACGGGGAATCAGCCCGTCGGCCAGCGACAGGCGATAGGCGCGCCAGGCCGGCAGCAGGCTGACGAGCAGACCACAGACCAGCACCGCGGCGAGAAGTTGCATTTCACCCGCCCCCGGCGCCAGCGGCAGTACCGCCAGGCCGAAGGCGGCCAGCCGCCCGGCCAGCGTCACCGCCAGCAGGCTGACCAGGGCAAGGCCGGCCAGCGCCCCGAACAGGCTGACCAGGAAGCTCTCCACCACCAGCAGGAAGAGGATATGGCGCGGTCCGGCACCGACCGAGCGGAGGATGGCCATCTCCCGCCGCCTTTCATTGAGCCCGGCCAGCATCACTGCCATGAGGCCGGCCAGACCGACCGCCAGCACCAGCCAGGAAACCGCCTGCAGCGCCTGCTCGACGACGCCGACGGTCTGCCACAGTTGATCGAGGGCGACACCGGGGAGCACGGCAAGCAAGGGCTCGTCGGCAAACTCGTTGATCTTGCGCTGGATGCGGAAAACCTCGGCACGCTGGTGGAGGCCGATCAGGAAAGCGGTGATCGTCTTCGGCGCCAGGTCGAACTTGCCGACCACCTCCGGGGCAATCGACATGCCGGGAATCGGTGCGCCGCCGACCCAGTCGAGATGGATGGCCTCGAGCGCCGGCAGGCTGACATGGACGGTACGATCCACCGGCGTACCGGTCGGCGCCAGGATGCCGACCACGGTGAATGGCTTGTCTTCGTGCTCGAGGCCGGCCAGACCGCCGTCGCCATGACTCAGCGTGATCTGCTGGCCGGGACGGTAGCCCAGGCGTCCGGCAACCTCGGCACCGAGTACGGTATCGAACAGTCCGGCAAAGGGGCGCCCCTCGGCAAATTGCAGCGGCCGTTTGTCGGCGTAACGGTAATGGGTGAAATAGTCGGCCGTCGTGCCGAGCACCGCGTAACCGCGATGCGAATCGCCGAGCGCCAGCGGCACGCTCCAGGCGACCGCCGGATTGGCGGCAATGCTCTGGTAACTCTGCCAGCTGACGGTATTGGTCGCTTCGCCGAGGTGGAAGATCGAGTACAGCACCAGTTGCACCGGGCTGGTCCGCGCACCGACCACGAGGTCGGTCGCCGACACCGACTGGGCGAAGCCGTCGCGGGCCGCCTGGCGCACGCGCTCGACCGAGAGCAGCAGGGTACTGGCCATGAGCACGGCGAACAGGGTCAGGCCGAGGCTCAGCCGGCGGTTCCAGGCGCTGGCCAGGGCCAGCTGCAGCAGCGACCTCATGCCGCCGCCCCGAGTTCCAGCATCTCGTCGAAATGCCCGGCCAGCCGTTGATCGTGGCTGACGAAGACGACCGTGCTGCCGGCTGCCCGCGCCTCGTTCAGCAGCAGGTCGATGAAGCCCTGCTGGCGGCTGGCATCGAGCGCCGAGGTCGGCTCGTCGGCGATGATGATCTCCGGCCGGCCGATCAGCGCCCGGGCTGCCGCCACCCGCTGCTGCTGGCCGCCCGACAGCTCGGCTGCCGGTACGCCGGCCAGCGCCGGTTCGAGGTCGAGGGCAGCCAGCAGGCGCCCGGCTGCCGCAACCGGATCGCCGGCCCGGGCCGCCCGGCGACGTGAGAAGCGGCAGGGCAGCAGCACGTTGTCGCAAACCGACAGGTAGGGAATCAGATTGAACTGCTGGAAGATGAAGCCGAGGTGGTCGGCGCGGAAGGCATCGCGCCCGGCCGCCGAGAGCTCGCCGAGCGGCCGGCCGAGCAGTTCGACACGACCGCGTTCGGGCAGCAGCACGCCACCGATCAGGTTGAGCAGTGTCGTCTTGCCGGCACCGCTCGGGCCGTGCAGGAACAGGCTGGTGCCGGCGGCCAGCGTCAACTGCTCAAGACGCACGCACAGCGGCCCCGACTGCCGCCAGCGGAAAGCCAGATCGTCGATGCGGATCGCCGGCGGGGTCATGCCTTACCAGGCGAAGCGCGGATTCTTGGCGTCGATGCGGCCGGCCTTCTGGCCTTGCGGCCCGGCAAAGCTGACGTTCAGCGAACGGACGCGCTTGAACTCGCCCATCACGTTCACCTTCACTTCCTTGAGCGCCGCCGGCTGGGCACAGCGCCAGACATAGCGGGCGCTCACGTCGGCATGGCCTTCGGCTGCCTTGCCGCCAGTCAGCAGGGGGGCCTCGACGACCTTGTCGATCAGCGTGCACTGCCCGGCAGCCGACGGCACCAGCAGGCGTTCCGCCTGCCCCAGCTTCTCGAGGGCCGCCTGCACCGTCACCTGTTCGCGGGCACTTTTCGGCGCCCGCTCGAAACCGACGACATCGTGCTGCGGAATTTCCAGCAACACCGTCAGCTGATCCTTTTCAACGACGATGCCCAGCTCGCCGACGCCGTGGCTGTGGGCATGCTGAGCGTGAGCGATGGCCAGGGAGGAAACGAGGGCAAGGCCCAGGGCGATGACGTTCTTCATGATTGACGACCCGACAAAAGAGATCGGCGATGTTATAACATCGCCCCCATGTCGCCAATCGCCACCACCGCTGCCTTCGATCGCGCCACCGCCTTCTGCGCTGCCCGCGGCCTGGCTTTCACACCGATCCGCAAACGCGTGCTGCAACTGCTGCTGGAGAACGGCAAGGGTCTCAAGGCCTATGACCTGCTCGCCCTGATCAAGGCCGAACAGCCTGGCGCCACTCCGCCGACCGTCTATCGCGCCCTCGATTTCCTGATCGAACACCACCTGGCGCACAAGATCGAGCGCAACGCCACGTTCGTCGCCTGTACCCAGGAAAACCACGTCGAACCGAGCCTCTTCCTCGTCTGTCCGAAATGCGGCGCGATCACCGAACTGCACGACAAGAGCGTCATGCAGGTGCTCTGCCAGAGTCTCGCCGCCGCCGGCCACCAGCTCGACAACCCGGAAGTGGAAATCGGCGCCACCTGCCCGGACTGCCGGGCCGGCTGATTCAACCCAGTTCGTGACGCTCCCGCTCGAGGCGGGCGATATAGCGCTGCAGGCGGTTCTCGACGCTGGCCGGCGGATTCAGGAAATGCAGCCCGACCCGCCACTGGTGCACGCCGTTGCGCACCTCTTTTTCAGTGATGTGCTGCACCCGTGCCGACACCTGAACATCCTGGGCGTCATCGGGCAGACGAAAGCGGCAGCGTTCGAGCACCATGCCCGGCAGCAGCTGTTCCGGCGGCGCCGCCGCCAGCAGGCCGATACCGGTTACCGATATGTCGAAAGCCGGCAGTTCGACCGCTGCCCCTTCCGGCGTCCGCCCGATGAAACGCAGGGGATTGGCACGCGGGGTGGCGATGCGGAAGCTGTCGCGCCGCTGCAGGCGGACAATGAATCCGGGCAAGGGCACGGCAAAGGCGGGACGGCCTTCATGCCTGAGCTCGCTGACCGGAGCACCGGAAAAGTGCACCTGGACGCCATCCGGCCGGCCGCTGAGCGTACACTGCCCGGCCTGCAACAGGCGCTGGTTGAGCGAGGCGGCACCGCTGCACTCGAAAACCAGCAGCCGGCGCTCGGCGAGCACGGCGAGCAGCGTGGTGACGAACATCTCGTCGCCGAACTGCACGGAAAACTGCACGGCGTCGCGGGCATAGCCGGCCAGCGTCAGGGCGACGACACGCGGGCCGGTGATGTGGAAGCGCTCTTCGATCTCGCCTTCCGACAGTTGCGCGATCTGGTTCATTGCCGCTCCAGCACGCGCAACAGCGACGCCGTGTCGTCGCGGCCGAAGCCCATCGCCATCAGCGCATTCAGCTGCTGGCCGACGGCCGCCGTCAGGGCCACCGGCACGCCGCTCTGCCGCGCCGCTTCGAGCACCAGGCCGAAATCCTTGTGATGCAGCCTGGCTTCGATGCCGGCCGCGAAGTCGCGCTCGACCATGCGCCGCCCCATCACCTCGAGCACGCGCGAGCCGGCCGAGCCGCCGGCCAGCGCCTGCTGCACCCTGGCGCAATCGACGCCGGCGGCGGCGGCCAGACGCATGGCTTCGGCCACCGCCTCGATGGCGGCGACCATGATCATCTGGTTGCAGGCCTTGGCCACCTGGCCGGCACCATTCGGGCCGACATGGACGATGCGCCGGCCGAGTTTTTCCAGCAGTGGCCGTACCTGCTCCAGCACCGCCGCCTCGCCGCCAGCCATGATCGCCAGCGTCGCGTCGGCGGCCCCCTGGACGCCGCCGGAAACCGGCGCATCGAGCATGTGGACGCCCTTTTCGCCCAGCTTGCCGGCAATGCGCCGGGCGGCATCCGGAGCGATGGTCGAGCAGTCAACCAGCACCGCACCCGGCGCCATGCCGTAAACCAGGCCATCGGCACCGAGGGCCACGGCCTCGACATCGGCGCTCGAGGTGATCATCGTGAACACTACTTCACAGGCGGCGCCGAGGGCGGCCGGCGTCGCATGGACGACGGCATCGAGGCCTTCGGCGCTGGCCGGGCGGCGCGCCCAGACGTGCAATGCGTGGCCGGCCGCCTGCAGATGCCGGGCCATCGGGCGCCCCATGACGCCCAGACCGATGAAGCCGACCTTCATGCCTGCCCCGACAACTGCTCCAGCAGCTTCAGCACGGCGATCGAGTCTTCCTCGCCGAGGCCGGAACCGACCATTGCGTTGAACATCTGCGCCGTTGCCGCCGAGCCGGGCAGGCACAGCCCCAGCTCATGCGCCGTCTGCATGACGATGTTCAGGTCCTTCTCGTGCATCCAGCTCTTGAAGCCCGGCTTGAAATTGCGGTCAAGCATGCGCTGGCCGTGGTTCTCCAGGATCTTCGAATAGGCAAAGCCACCGAGCAGCGCCTCGCGCACCTTGGCCCGGTCGACGCCGTTCTTCGAGGCGAAGGCCATCGCTTCGGCCACGGCCAGCACGCCCATCCCGGTGACGATCTGGTTGGCCGCCTTGGTCACCTGTCCGGCGCCGGCAGCGCCGACGTGCACGATGTTCTTGCCCATGCACTCGAACGCCGGTCTGGCGCGGGCGAAAGCCGCATCCGAGCCGCCGGCCATGATCGACAGGCTGCCGGCAATGGCGCCGACCTCGCCGCCGGAGACCGGCGCATCCATGAAATCGACGCCGGCCGCCGCCAGTTCCGCGTGAATGGCCTTGGCCGCCGCCGGCGCGATGGTGCTCATGTCCACGGCCACCAGGCCGGGCGTGCCGGCGCTGGCGACGCCGCGCATC
>WBUO01000222.1 GCA_008933675.1 Dechloromonas sp. | reverse complement strand
CACCATCGGTGACGATGAAATGCGCGGCGGGAAACAATCCGTAAAGAGACATGCCGGCATTTTGCCCGAAAGTGCCGGCGCGCCGGCCTGGCCAGCCCTTGCCGGCGCTCAGGCGCTCAGGCGCACCGCCTCCTCGGCCCAGGCAATGGAGGCCAGCGCGGCCGCTTCGACGGATTCCAGCGAATGCCCCAGCTGCCCGGCCAGACGGCTGACATTCCCGACATACCCCTTCTCCACCGCGATGGCCAGCATCAGGTGCCGGCCGAGCGGGCCGCTGCTGTTCAGCAGCACCTCCTGCATCGCCGGCGACAGCTGGATGCGTTCGAGCACGCGGGCCATCGGCATGCCCAGCAGACAATCGAGCAACGACAGCAGACCGAGCAGGAACAGTTCGTCGCACGCCCGCTTGTCGTGGGTTTCCTGGCCGATGAGTTCGAGGAAGCGGCCGCGGGCGAGCGCCATCTCCAGCAGCAGTTCGTCGCGTGGCGTGGCCGCCGCCGCCCGGAACATGCCGATGGACAGCCAGCGGTAAAGCTGCTCGCGGCCAAGCACCATGATCGCCTGATCGATGCCCGACACCGCCTGCGTCCTGCCGAGCAGCGGCGAATTGGCCATGGCCACGACCTTGACGACGACGCCCGGATCACGCTTGGCCACCTCGGCGATATCGGCCAGATCGGCTTCGCGGCGCAACTGGTTGAGCATTTCGATAAGCACCAGGCGACTCTGGGCAATCTCGCCGACCGCCTGTTCCTCGTCCTGTTCGGTGGTGAATGCCCCGATGCAGAAGGCAACGCCGTGGGCGATGCAGTAGCGGTGCTCCGGCCAGCGGGCGACGTTTTCGGCCATCAGCCGGATCCCGGGGTGGCTGCGACGCAAGGCAAGGAGGAGCTTTTCGAAGCTGGCCAGGGTATGGCCGGCAAAATCGAGCACGAGAAAATCGGCCACTTCCGGAACCAGTCCGCGCGGATCGTCGATGGCCGTTCCCGGCAAGGCGATGCCTGCGCCCGCCTCGTGCATCGCCATCGCCACCGCGCGCCAGACAGCGAGTTCGTCGTTGGCAGCCGGCACGTTCAGCAGGAAGACCGTGTTCGGTCCGATCAGCGGACGGTAATCGAATGCCTGCCAGTCAGCGGCAGCAAGGGGAACGAGTGCGATACGCCGCTCGGCGAGTGTTGCCACACCAGCACCGGCAAGGACATCGCGGGTGGCGCCGGGGTCGGCCTGGGCCCCGCCATCGGGCAGGCGGGCAGAAAGCCGGTAGCCGGCAATGCGTGTTCCGGCATCGATGATCTCGTCACGCTGCAGCACGGCCGGCGGCGCTTTGCGTGGTACCGGAGCAACAGCAGCCGGCGGCGGCGGCGGGTTGCGCAAGAAGGGATCATCATTGACCTGAGCAGCCCCCTGGCCGGTGAGTATTTTTTTTATGAAGGCGAACATTCCGGATCTCTGTTGTAGCGGTTTCATCAACCATCGGCCTGCGGGAAGCACGGCGTTACCACCGATTCTAGCGCCGGCCTGGCGGCGCGAGGCCTGCAGTTGCCGGAAGCGGGAGTTCGCCAGACAGGCTTGTGACAACGACGCAACGCGAAGCGTCTCCGGTGACAAAAAAATGGGGGCACATGGCCCCCGAAAGTGGAACGAGACAACGGTTTGCTGTTCTCCGAGGTCTCCTCCGCAGAGTTCTTGCGATTGCTCGCGTCTTACATGTTCGGATAATTCGGCCCGCCGCCGCCTTCCGGTACCGTCCACACGATGTTCTGGGTCGGATCCTTGATGTCGCAGGTCTTGCAGTGCAGGCAGTTCTGCGCATTGATCTGCAACCGCGGCTGGCCTTCGTCCTCGCCGAGGATTTCGTAGACACCGGCAGGGCAGTAACGTGTTTCCGGCGCGCCGAACTTGGCGTAATTGACCGACAGGGCCACCGAAGCGTCCTTCAGGCGCAGATGGCTCTGCTGGTTTTCCTCGTGATTGGTCGCCGACAGAAAAACCGACGACAGACGGTCGAAGGTCAGCTGGCCGTCCGGCTTCGGATAATCGATTTTCGCGTACGCCGTCTTGCTGCCCAGCTGGCTGTGATCGTCGTGATGGGCGAAGGTCCACGGCGCCTTGCCACGGAACAGGAAGGTATCGACCGCACCATAGGCCAAGCCGCCCCACAGGCCCCACTTGAACGCCGGGCGGATGTTGCGCACGCGATGGAGTTCGTCCCACAACCAGCTCTGCCCGACCTGCGTGCTGTAGCCGGTCGCTTCCATGCCCCAGTCTTCCTTCGCCAGCAGTTCCAGCACGGCGTCGGCAGCCAGGATCGCCGACTGCATGGCCATGTGCGTACCCTTGATCTTGGGCACGTTGAGGAAGCCTGCGGTGTCGCCAACCAGCAGGCCGCCGGGAAAAGTCAGCTTGGGCACCGACTGGAAACCGCCTTCGGACAATGCCCGGGCGCCGTAGGAAATGCGCCGGCCGCCTTCGAAGAAACCGCGGATCGAGGGATGCGTCTTGTAACGCTGGAATTCCTCGTACGGCGACAGCCAGGGGTTCTGGTAGTCGAGACCGACGACGAAACCGACGGCGACCAGGTTGTCTTCCAGGTGATAAAGGAAGGAACCGCCGTAGGTGTCGTTGGTCAGCGGCCAGCCGACCGAATGCACGATCAGCCCCGGCTGGTGCTTGGCCGGGTCGATTTCCCACAGTTCCTTGATGCCGATGCCGTAGGTCTGCGGATCGGCACCGTCGCGCAGCTTGAAGCGCTCGAACAGCTCGCGCGTCAGCGAACCGCGACAGCCTTCGGCAAAAATCGTCTGGCGGGCGATCAGTTCCATGCCCGGCTGGAAGTTGTGACCGGGCTGGCCGTCCTTGCCGATGCCGAGGTCGCCGGTGGCGACGCCCTTGACCGAGCCGTCCTCGTGATAGAGCACTTCGGCGGCGGCGAAGCCGGGATAGATCTCGACGCCGAGCGCCTCGGCCTGCTCGCCCAGCCAGCGGCAGAAATTACCCAGGCTGACGATGTAGTTGCCATGATTGGCCATCTGCGGCGGCGTCGGCAGCTTGAATGAACCGCCCTCGGTGAGGAACAGGAAACGATCCTCGCCGGCCGGCGTGTTCAGCGGCGCACCGCGCTCCTGCCAGTCCGGGAACAGCTCGGCCAGCGCCCGGGTCTCGATGACGGCGCCGGACAGGATATGGGCGCCGATTTCCGAGCCCTTCTCGAGCAGGCACACCGACACCTCGCGACCGGCGGCGGCCGCCTGCTGCTTGAGGCGGATCGCCGCCGACAGCCCCGAGGGGCCGCCGCCGACGATCACGACATCGTATTCCATCGCATCGCGATCAGTCCGCATGATGGCGCTCAGAACAGGTCTTCGGCCAGGCCGAGTGCGGACGCCGCACCGCCCATGACTTCGGCGGCGTAGGCGGCGGCAAACGGCAGCTGGTGGGCGGCGAAGTAATCGGCCGTCGCCAGCTTGGCGCGATAGAAGGGATCGGCATCGCCGGCCGCGATACGGGCCGCGGCGACCGCGGCCGACTTGGCCATCAGCCAGCCGCCGGTAACGATGCCGGTCAGCTTGAGGAAGGGCACCGAACCGGCATGCACGGCTTGCGGCTGCTCGGCATAGGCGGCGAGAATCCAGTCGGTGGCGCTGTTCAGCGCGGCGGCAGCGGCCTTGAGGTTGGCGCCCATGCCGGCCAGTTCGCCGCTCGCTGCCAGTTCGTCGGCAGTGGCATTGATTTCGGCGAGCATGGCCTTCATGCCGGCGCCCGGCACCTTTTCACGGGCGAGCTTGCGGCCGACCAGATCGTTGGCCTGAATTGCCGTCGTGCCTTCGTAGATGGTGGTGATGCGCGAATCGCGGTAGTACTGCGCAGCACCCGTTTCTTCGACGAAGCCGACGCCGCCGAAGACCTGCAGCGCGGTCGACGACAGCTCGACGCCCTGCTCGGTGCTCCAGCCCTTGACCACCGGCGTCAGCAGGTCGATGCGCGCCTGCGCGGCAGCATCACCGGCGTGCGCCTTGTCGATCTGGGCGGCGGCGTAATAGGCCAGCGTGCGCATGGCTTCGGTACGGGCCTTGCATTCCATCAGCAGACGACGAACGTCCGGATGGTGCAGGATGGGCTTCTTGTCGCCCGACTTGTCGCCGATGATGGCCCCCTGGATGCGCTCCCGGGCGTACCACAGCGCATGCTGGTAGGCGCGCTCGGCAATGCCGACGCCTTCCAGGCCGACGTTGACGCGGGCGTGGTTCATCATCGTGAACATGTAGCCGACGCCCTTGTTTTCCTCGCCGATCAGGAAGCCGATGGCGCCTTCCTTGTCGCCGTAGGACATCACCGCCGTCGGGCTGCCGTGGATGCCGAGCTTGTGTTCGAGCGAAGCGCAGATCAGGTCGTTGCGGGCACCGAGCGAACCGTCTTCGTTGACCAGGAACTTCGGCACCAGGAACAGCGAGATGCCCTTCAGGCCCGGCGGCGCATCCGGCAGGCGGGCGAGGACCAGGTGAATGATGTTTTCGGCGACATCGTGTTCGCCCCAGGTGATGAAGATCTTGGTGCCGGTCACCAGATAGGTGCCGTCGTCGAGCTTCCTGGCCTTGCTGCTGATCGCGGCGAGGTCGGAGCCGGCGTTCGGCTCGGTCAGGTTCATGGTGCCGGTCCAGGTGCCTTCGACCATCTTCGGCAGATACTTCTGCTTGAGTTCGTCGGACGCGTGGTGGGCAATCGCCTCGATGGCGCCGCCGGTCAGCATCGGACACAGGGCGAAGGCCATGTTGGCCGACTTCCACATTTCATTGACCGCCATGGTCACCGCCGCCGGCAGCCCCTGGCCGCCGTATTCCGGCGCGAAGGGCATGGCGTTCCAGCCGGTTTCGCAGAACAGCTGATAGGCGTCCTTGAAGCCCGGCGAAGTGGTGACCACACCATCCTTGACCACGGCGCCCTGATTGTCGCCATTGCGGTTGATCGGGTCGAGCACGCCGGAAGCGAACTTGGCGGCTTCTTCGAGGATGGATTCGACGAGTTCGACCGAACATTCCTCGTTGCCCGGCAGGGCGCAGATGTCTGCGAGGCCGGCGATCTCGTTGAGGATGAACTGCATGTCGCGCAGCGGGGCGGTGTAATTGCTCATGATGGATTCCTTTGGGTGGGGTCACCCCCGCTCGGGCGGGGGTCCATGGATTCCCGCCACCACCCCGAAGCAAGCCCGGGGTGCGCGGGAATGACGGAGAAGCGTTATTCGATCGCCAGCACCGACTGCGCATGCTGGCGCAGCACGTATTTCTGGATCTTGCCGGTGGACGTTTTCGGCAATTCGCCGAAGATCACCTGCTTGGGCACCTTGAAGCGAGCCAGGTGGCTGCGGCAGTGCTCGATGATCTCGGCTTCCGTGCAGGCGGCATCGGCCTTCAGCTCGACGAAGGCGGCCGGCACCTCGCCCCACTTCTCGTCGGGTTTGGCGACGACGGCGGCGGCGACGACGGCCGGGTGGCGGTAGAGCACGTCCTCGACTTCCAGCGAGGAGATATTCTCGCCACCGGAAATGATGATGTCCTTGGAGCGGTCCTTGATCTTGACGTAGCCGTCGCTATGCACGACGGCCAGGTCGCCGGTATGGAACCAGCCGCCGTGGAAGGCTTCCTCGGTGGCCTTGGGGTTCTTCAGGTAGCCCTTCATCACCAGGTTGCCGCGGAACATGATCTCGCCCATGGCCTCGCCATCCCAGGGAACCGGCTCCAGCGACACCGGATCGAGCACGGCGATCGCTTCCTGCATGTGATAGCGCACGCCCTGGCGGCCATTCCTTGCGGCGCGCAGGTCGATCGGCAGCTTGTCCCATTCCGGGTGCTTGGCGCAGACGGCAGCCGGGCCGTAGGTCTCGGTCAGACCGTAGACGTGGGTGATGTTGAAACCCATCTGCTCGGCGCCCTCGATGATCGCGGCCGGCGGTGCGGCGCCGGCGATCAGGCCGCTGACCTGATGCTCGATGCCCTGTTTCAGTTCGGCCGGGGCGTTGATCATCATGCCGTAGACGATGGGCGCACCGCACATGTGGGTAACCTTGTGCTCCTTGATCAGGGAGAAGATCAGTGCCGGATCGACCTTGCGCAGGCAGACGCTGGTGCCGGCATTGGCCGCCAGCGTCCACGGAAAGCACCAGCCGTTGCAGTGGAACATCGGCAGCGTCCACAAATAGACGGAATGCGGGGCAATACCCCAGGAGATTATGTTGGAGGCCGAATTCAGGTAGGCGCCGCGGTGGTGATAGACGACGCCCTTCGGATTGCCGGTGGTGCCCGAGGTGTAGTTGAGGGAGATGGCGTCCCATTCGTCGTCGGGCAGCCGCCAGGCGAACTCGCCATCCCCCTCGTTGAGGAAAGCCTCGTAGTCCTTCTCGCCAAGCACCTCGCCGCCGTCGAATTCGGGATCGAGGGTGTCGATGACCAGCGGCTTCGCTCCGTCGAGCAGGGCCAGCGCCGCCTTGATGGTGGCCGAGAACTCGGGATCGGTGATCAGCACCCTGGCCTCGCCGTGCGCCAGCATGAAGGCGATGGCTTCGGCATCGAGGCGGGTGTTCAGGGTATTGAGCACGGCGCCGGCCATCGGCACGCCAAAATGGCATTCGAACATCGGTGCCGTGTTCGGCAGCATCACCGCCACCGTATCGCCCTTGCCGATGCCGCGGCGCTGCAGCGCCGAAGCCAGCTGGCGGCAACGGCTGTAGCTCTCGGCCCAGGTGTAACGGCGGGCGCCCTGGATGACGGAAGTCCGCTTCGGATAAATGAAGGC
>WBUO01000007.1 GCA_008933675.1 Dechloromonas sp. | reverse complement strand
GCCCTCGGCCTGCCAGCCGGCGCCGAAGACGCCGGCCACCGTGGCATCCGGCCGCGCCAGCCAGCGGGCGGCGACGCCGCTGGCAGCGCCGGTGCGCATCATGCCGAGAAAATCGGCCTCGAGCACGGCGCGCAGGCGACCGCTGGCGGCATCGAACAGATGAACGAGAAAGCGGTTGCCGCTACGGTTGCTGGTGTACGCCTTGTAGCCGAGCACGCCCTGGGCCGGCAGCGCCCCCTGCAGGATGTGCAGCACCGTCTGCGGCAGCCGGCTGCGCTGGCGCGGCGTGTCGAGCGCCTGGCCGAGGGCCAGGTCGCGGTGCGCCGATTCGACGCCGTCGAGCGCCATTTCCATGGTCAGCACTTGTTTGACGTCGTTTTCGCTGAGGAACAGGGCCATGATTTTCTCCGGAACGATGGACGAAAAAAAGGCGGACCCGCGGCCCGCCTTTTTGCTGAGCTGGTGCTCGTATTACAGCATGGCCTTCAGCAGCTTGGCCATTTCGGACGGATTGCGCGTGACCTTGAAGCCGCACTCTTCCATGATGGCGAGCTTGGCA
This sequence comes from Dechloromonas sp., assembly GCA_008933675.1. Lineage (GTDB taxonomy): Bacteria > Pseudomonadota > Gammaproteobacteria > Burkholderiales > Rhodocyclaceae > Azonexus. The sequence goes on along the minus strand of WBUO01000007.1, from coordinate 49,958 downwards.
TCGGCGGTGTCGGCGCCGCCGGAGATCAGGGCGCCGGCGTGGCCCATGCGCTTGCCGGCCGGGGCGGTGACGCCGGCGATGAAGCCGACGATCGGCTTCTTCATGTTGGCCTTGCACCACTGGGCGGCTTCGGCTTCGTCCGGACCGCCGATTTCGCCGATCATGATGACGGCGTCCGTATCCGGATCGTCGTTGAACATCTTCATGACGTCGATGTGCTTCAGGCCGTTGATCGGGTCACCACCGATACCGACGGCGGACGACTGGCCGAGGCCCAGTTCGGTCAATTGACCGACGGCTTCGTAGGTCAGCGTGCCGGAGCGGGAAACGACGCCGATACGACCCTTGCGATGGATGTGACCCGGCATGATGCCGATCTTCACTTCGTCCGGGGTGATCAGGCCAGGGCAGTTCGGGCCGAGCAGCAGGGTCTTCTTGCCGCCCTTGGCTTCCTTTTCCTTCATCTTGTTGCGCACCATCAGCATGTCGCGGACGGGGATGCCTTCGGTGATGCAGATGGCCAGATCGAGGTCGGCTTCAACGGCTTCCCAGATGGCGGCAGCGGCACCGGCGGGCGGCACGTAGATGACGGACACGGTGGCGCCGGTTTCAGCGGCGGCTTCCTTGACCGAGGCGTAGATGGGGATGTTGAAGATCGACTCGCCGGCCTTCTTCGGGTTCACGCCGGCAACGAAGCATTCCTTACCATTTGCATACTCCTGGCACTTTTCCGTATGGAACTGACCGGTCTTGCCGGTGATGCCCTGGGTGATGATCTTGGTGTTCTTGTTGATCAGAATAGACATTCGCTAGCTCCTTACTTGACCGCTTCGACGATCTTGGTGGCGGCCTCGGCCATGGAATCGGCAGAGATGATGGGCAGACCGGAGTCCTTGAGGATCTGCTTGCCCAGGTCTTCGTTGGTGCCCTTCATGCGGACGACCAGCGGCACGGAGAGGTGGGTTTCCTTGGCCGCGGCGACGACACCGGTAGCGATCGTGTCGCAGCGCATGATGCCGCCGAAGATGTTGACCAGGATGCCCTTGACCTTGGGGTTCTTGAGCATGATCTTGAAAGCTTCGGTCACCTTCTCGGTCGTGGCACCGCCGCCGACGTCGAGGAAGTTGGCCGGTTCGGCGCCGAACAGCTTGATGGTGTCCATCGTGGCCATGGCCAGACCGGCACCGTTCACCAGACAGCCGATGTTGCCGTCGAGGGAGATGTAGGCCAGGTCGAACTTGGAAGCTTCGATTTCGTCGGCATCCTCTTCGTCCAGATCGCGCATGGCGACGATTTCCGGCTGACGGTACAGCGCATTGGAGTCGAAGTTGAACTTGGCATCCAGCGCCTTGACGGTGCCGTCGCCTTCGTGGATCAGCGGATTGATTTCGGCCAGCGAGGCGTCGGTTTCCATGTAGCAGGTGTACAGGTTCTTCAACGTTTCCACGCACTGCGGAATGGAGGCTTCGTTCATGCCCATGCCCTTGGCCAGGGTCAGGGCCTGCTCGTCGGTCAGGCCGACCAGCGGGTTGATGAAGACCTTGATGATCTTTTCGGGGGTCTTGTGGGCGACTTCTTCGATATCCATGCCGCCTTCGTAGGAGGCCATCATGGCCACCGATTGGGTCGCGCGGTCGGTCAGCGCAGCAACGTAGTATTCATGCTTGATGTCGGCGCCTTCCTCGATCAGCAGATTGCGGACCTTCTGGCCTTCCGGACCGGTCTGGTGCGTGATCAGCTGCATACCGAGGATCTGGCCGGCGTACTCGCGCACTTTTTCCAGCGAGGTTGCCACCTTGACGCCACCGCCCTTACCACGGCCACCGGCGTGAATCTGGGCCTTGACCACCCAGACCTTGCCGCCCAGGGTTTCGGCTGCCTTGACTGCGTCTTCGACGGTCGTGCAGTGAATCCCGCGCGGAACCGTAACGCCGAATTTCTTCAGGATTTGTTTGCCCTGATATTCGTGAATTTTCATGCGCTTTCCTTGCGTTTAGTTGAGTTGCGAGCGATGAGCAGTAGCCATGCAGTCCCCCGGCCCCGCCCGGTTATACCGTTGTTAGGCGCAAAATCTTACCACAGACCGGGATTTTCGTTACGCGCCAAAATTCATAATTACGACGCCGATTCAAGGGCCTGGATGGCCCGCCGCATCAGAGGTAGCAGCAAGCCGGCCGCCAGCACCAGCCCGAGGGCCGCCGCCAGCCAGAAGCCGGCGGCGCCGAGTGGCGGCGACCAGCGGTAGCACAGCCAGGCGCCGCCGAGCAGACCGACCCCCCAGAAACAGAAAATCTGCACCAGCATCGGCAGGAAGGTCACCCGGCAGGCACGCAGCACATGGCCGGCGATGGTCTGCAGCGCATCGAAGAACTGGTAGATGGCGACATAGATGACCAGTCCCGCCGCCACCTGGCGTACGACCGGATCGTCGGTATAGGCAGCGACCAGCGGCGCCGTTGCCAGCCACAGCAGGATGCCGACCAATGAGGACAAGGCGGCGGCAAGCAGCAACGCGGCACGGACAGTAATCCGCACTTGCACCCAGTCACGCGCGCCGATCGCCTGACCGACGGCCGCCATGCTGGCGATGGCCAGGGCCAGCGGCAGCATGTAGGTCAGGGCCGACAGGTTGGCGACAATGCGATGACCGGCAACCACCGTTGCCCCGAGCGGCGCGATAAACAATGCGATCAGCGTGAATGACGTGATCTCGACCAGATTGGAAAAGCCCATCGGCACGCCGAGACGCAGCAACTCGCGCCAGCGCCGCCAGCGCGGTGCCTGCCAGCCGGCAAACGGCCGGTAGCGACGACCGAGCGGACCGAGGCCGAGATAGGCACCGGCGGCCAGGCAGGCCAGCCAGGCTATCAGTACGTTCGACCAGGCACAGCCGACAACACCGAGCGGCGCGCCGAACCAGCCGACCAGCGCCAGACCCCAGGCCAGTATGGCGTGCAGGCCGAGGGCGGCCAGTCCGATACCCATCAGTACCCGCGGCTTGCCGAGGGCGTTGCAGAAGGCGTAGAAGGTCCGGTAGCAAAGGGAGGCCGGCAGCCCCCAGGCCAGCAGCCCGAGATAGGCACGCACCTTGGCCTCGACCTCTGCATCCATCGCCGCCAGACCGAGTACAGCCCCCGGGTGCAGTAGAAACAGGATGCCGGGAATGGCAAGCAGCAGGGCCAGCCAGAACCCCTGATGCAACACGCCTGCCACCTCGCCGTCGCGGCGGGCGCCATGCAGTTGGGCGACAACGGGGCCGACTGCCTGCAGCACGCCGACCAGCGCGAATACAACGGAGACATGTATGCCGCCCCCGATGGCAACGGCGGCCAGATCGGCCGGGCTGACATGTCCGAGCACCGCCGTATCGACCACCATCATGCCGATCGAGGCCAGTTGGGCGACGAGGATCGGGAAAGCGTGGGCGATCAGCCCGCGGATGGCGGCAAGCAGCATGGGCGCGCATTGTCGCACGACCGGCAAAGCAGTCGGCATAGGCAAAACGGGTGACGCTTGATCTGGCTCAACCGTGGCCCGAGCGGAGCCGACGACAATGCCCGACCGAGGAGGGAGTCAATAATGAACAAGGGCCTGCACGCCATCGAAACCGCCAGCCGCGACGAAATCGTCGCCCTGCAGACCGAGCGCCTGAAATGGACGCTCCAGCATGTTTACAAGAATGTTCCGCACTACCGCGCCAAGTTCGACGCAGCCGGCGTCCATCCGGAAGACTTCCGCAGCCTCGCCGACCTGGCGCGCTTCCCGTTTACCACCAAGCATGACCTGCGCGACAACTATCCCTACGGCATGTTCGCCGTGCCGCGCGAAGAAGTGGTGCGCATCCATGCCTCCAGCGGCACCACCGGCAAGCCGACCGTCGTCGGCTACACGCAGCGGGACATCGACACCTGGGCCGAACTGATCGCCCGCTCCATCTACGCTTCCGGTGGGCGCAAGGGCGACATCGTCCATGTTGCCTATGGCTACGGCCTGTTCACCGGCGGTCTCGGCGCCCATTACGGTGCCGAGCGGCTCGGCTGCACGGTGATCCCGATGTCCGGCGGGCAGACCGAGAAACAGGTGCAGCTGATCTGCGACTTCCAGCCATCGATCATCATGGTCACGCCGTCGTACATGCTCAACATCGCCGACGAATTCCGCCGCCAAGGTATTGATCCGCGCAGTACCAAGCTGCGCATCGGCATCCATGGCGCCGAGCCGTGGACCGACGCCATGCGCGGCGAGATCGAGGCCGCCTTCGGCATCGACGCCATCGACATCTACGGCCTGTCGGAAGTGATCGGCCCGGGCGTCGCCAACGAATGCGCCGAAACCAAGGACGGCCCGGTGATCTGGGAAGACCATTTCTATCCCGAGATCATCGACCCGAACACCGGCGAAGTCCTGCCCGAAGGCAGCCAGGGCGAACTTGTGTTCACCTCGCTGACCAAGGAAGCAATGCCAGTGATCCGCTACCGCACCCGCGACCTGACTGCGCTGCTGCCACCGACTGCACGTTCCATGCGGCGCATCGGCAAGATCACCGGGCGCTCGGACGACATGCTGATCATCCGTGGCGTCAACGTCTTCCCGTCGCAGATCGAGGAGCTGATCCTCCGGCAGCCGAAACTGTCGCCGCACTATGTCATCGAGGTGACGCGCGACGGCCATCTCGACTCGCTGAAGGTCAATGTCGAAATGAAGCCGGAGTTCCAGTTCGCCAGCGGCCCAGAGAAGGAATTCGTGGCGCACGACCTGCAGCACCACATCAAGTCCTACATCGGCATCTCGGCGCGCATCGATGTCGTCGAGGTCGGCGGCATCGAACGCTCGGTCGGCAAAGCCAGACGCGTCATCGACAAGCGACCGCAGTAGCGTTTTCGCGGCCGGCAGCCGAAGCGGCTCGCCGGCCACCATGCGTCAGCGGACGATACGCACCTGCAAACCGCCGACACCGTCGACTCCGCCCATCAGGACATCGCCCGGCAAGACGGCCCCGACACCGGCCGGCGTACCGGTATAGATCAGGTCGCCGGCTGCGAGCCGGACCAGTGTCGACAACTGGGCAATGATCTCAGGCACTTTCCACATCATGGCGGCCAGATCCCCCTCCTGGCGCACCTCGCCATTCACGCTCAGCCAGATGCGCCCTGTTGCCGGATGGCCGCACTCAGCGACCGGCGCGATGGCACCACAGACGGCCGACTGATCGAAGCCCTTGCCCATGTCCCATGGGTGTCCCTTGGCTTTGGCGGCCGCCTGCAGGTCACGACGCGTCAGATCAAGGCCGACGGCATAGCCGAAGACCAGGGACAACGCCTGAGCCGGTGAAACGTTTGCTCCGCCGCCTCCCAGCGCCACCACCATCTCGATTTCGTGGTGAAGATTGCTTGTCGCTGGCGGGTAGCTGACAGCCATTTCGCCCAGACCAGCGACCACGGCATCGCCGGGTTTGGTGAAGAAGAAGGGCGGCTCACGCCCCTCGGCCTGATCGACCGCCCCCATTTCCCGCGCATGATCCGCATAGTTCCGGCCGACGCAGAATACACGCCGGACAGGAAAGCCGAGCTCGCCGGCCGCGACCGGAATCATGACGGGAGAATTAATTGCAAATGCTTGTTTCATATACAGATTCAACCTCCGGATTTGTTCCCGCGCAGTGTGCAATATTTCTCGATAAGTGCCATCCCATGATGTTAGAGTTTTATCAAAGACCAGAAAAAAACACCCCCAAAAGGATGCATCATGAATCCCAGAATGCTGCGCATCGGCGCGCTCGGCACGATGCTGGTTTCAGGTGGCGCTTCGGCAGTCGGTTTCGGTGACATCGTTCTCTTGTCGCAGATCGGCGAGCCGCTCAGGGCAGAGGTGCCGATTCTCGCCAGCGCAGGCGAACCCATCGATGCCGCCTGTTTTTCACTTGCCAGCATTCGCGGCTCCGAACTGCCGGTCATTTCCCGGGCACGTTTTCGCCTCAGCCGCGACGGCGCCAATGCCAGGCTGAGCATCACCGGCATCGAACCGGTCAGCGAACCGGTATTCGTCATCGGTCTGCGGGCTCATTGTGGCGTGGATCTGCAGCGCGACTACGTGCTGATGCCAGCCCCACCATTGATGCTGGCCGAAGCCGGCGCTCCGACGGTCAGTTCGCCACCGACCGCCAGCTCCCCACCACGAAAACCGCGCAACTTCCGGGAATGGGCTGCACGCCAGGGAGAAACGCTCGAATCCATTGCCGAATCGCAGTCTGCAGGTAATCTGGCCGATCAGCAACGGCTTCTCTCGGCGCTCAAGCGCGCCAATCCGGATATTGTCGAATACGAGGTTTTGAGTGCCGGCCGGATCGTCCGTATTCCCAACCTCAGCCGCCGCCCCGCCGAACACCAGCCAGCCGCACCATCCACCGTGACGGCCAGCCGGAGCGCCGTCAGCGAGCCGCCCCCGGCACCGGCACCGCGCCCGCGGAAAAATCGACCGGCGCCAGCTGCCGTAGCAACGCCAGAAACGGTGGGCGCCGACCGTGTCGTCCTCGGTGCGGCACCGGAGGATGTTCCGCCTGTGTCCAAGCCGTCACCAGCTCCGGCCTCGGCCAGCGAAGTCGAAGAGCGCATGCTGAAGCTGGAAACCACACTGAGTTCGCTCAACCGTGAAGTCGACAAACTGAACAGCGCGCTGGCCCTGGCCACCGAAGCACTCACCGTCCAGCAGCAGCTGATGACGGCACAAAGCCTGCAGAATCCGCCGGCCGCCGTGACGACCAGCGTACAGCCCGTGGCGCCCCCCTCCGGGACAAGTCGCAACAACTGGCTGGAACTGCTGTTCAGCGCCCTCGTCGGCGGCGGCATAGCAGCCAGCATGGCACACTTCCTCAGCCGGCGACCGGCCCGACGCGAAGTCGACACCCTGGCAGCGCCGATCGCCACGCCGCCAGCCACAACACATGTCGCCGCCCCAACTGGTGGCAGCGCGCAGATAACCCCGAGCCCCCCGGAAAAGCCCTCCCAGCCCAACCGTGAAACTCCGCCGCTCACCATCGACATCCCACTTGACGCGGCTCCAGACGCCGACGGACGCGACGACGAAACAGTCCGCGTCGACTACAACGACGGCAACTCGGCACTCGAACTGGCGGAAATCATGATTTCCTTCGGCCGCATCCGCGGCGCGGCCGAAACGCTGGCCATGCACATCGAGGAAAACGCACCGGACAACATTCAGCCGTGGAGCATGCTGCTCGATCTCTACCGGCGGAGCGACATGCGTAGCGAGTTCGAAACACTGGCCAGCCAGATGCGCAACAAGTTCAACGTTCGCGTACCCGCGTGGGACGACTTGCGAAGCCCGGTTGCCGGCCTCAAGTCACTGGAGGATTACGCTCACGTCGTCTGGCGCATCACCAATTGCTGGGGCGAACAGGAGTGCATGGACTATCTGTACGAACTCGTGCTCGACAACCGTGCCGGTAACCGTAGCGGCTTCCCGCTCGAAGTCGTCGAGGAGATCGCCCTGCTCATGCGGACGCTGGAGGAAGGCTACGGACTGCGTCGGCGCGGCTAGACCGGGTTATCCACCTCGATGAATTCGCAAGCCAGGCCTTCGTAGCCATGCAAATGCCGGGCGAGGGCCTGAACACCACCGCGCTCGGTGGCATGGTGGCCGGCAGACAGATAGGCAACGCCGCTTTCCCTGGCCAGATGCACCGTTTGTTCAGATATCTCGCCTGACAGATAGGCGTCAACGCCGAGCGCAATGGCCTGTTCAAAATACCCTTGGGCACCGCCGGAACACCAGGCAATGCGACGGATTGGTCGTCCACCGTCGCCGATCACCAGTGGCTGGCGGCCAAGCTGATGCGCCACCCGCACTGCCAGCTCGTCAAGCGACGCTTCCCGTAGCAAGCGCCCGTGCCAGGCAATGTTCTGATCGCCGAAACATCCTTCCGGCAGCCAGTCCAGCCTTGCCGCCAGTTGCGCATTGTTGCCCAGTTCCGGATGGGCATCGAGGGGCAGGTGGTAGGCCAGCAGATTGATGTCATGGCGCAGCAAGGTGCCGACTCTCCGCTTGCGGATACCGGTCAGCCGGCCGTCCTCGCCTTTCCAGAAATAACCGTGGTGAACCAGGATCGCATCGGCCTGGCGGGCCACCGCCGTCTCGAGCAGGGCCTGACTGGCGGTGACGCCCAAAACGATCCGGCGGACTTCGTCGCGTCCTTCCACTTGCAGGCCGTTTGGGCAATAATCCCGAAACTTTGCGGGCTCCAGCAGTCCATCCAGATAGTTCACCAACGCTTCACGTTTCATCGATACGGTCTTTCATGCACAGGTTGTGGCTGATTTTTGCACAAACGGTAACCATCGCGGTGGCCATCCTGTTCGTGATCGGAACGCTGAAGCCGGAATGGCTGGCGCAACGTCCGGCAATTGTCGCCCTCCAGGAGGCTCCGCGAGCCGACGATGGCGAACCGCCGGTAGCCGGCTCCTACCGCGATGCCGCGCGCGCTGCCCTGCCCTCCGTGGTGCATATCTACACCACCCAGAAGATTCGTCAGCAACGCCACCCGCTACTCGACGATCCGATCTTCCGCCACTTCTTCGGTGACCGCCAGGATGGCCCGGAGCAACGCAACTCCGGCCTGGGCTCCGGCGTCATCGTCAGTCCGAATGGCTACATCCTGACCAACTACCACGTCATCGAAGCAGCCGACGACATCCAGATTTCACTGAATGATGGCACCACGCACAAGGCCAGGATCATCGGCAGTGACCCCGAATCCGATCTCGCCGTCCTGCAGATAAAGGCCGACAAACTGCCGACCATCACCTTCGGCCAGACCGAAGGACTGCGCGTCGGCGATGTCGTTCTCGCCATCGGCAATCCCTTCGGCGTCGGGCAGACCGTCACCATGGGCATCGTTTCCGCCCTTGGCCGTTCGCACCTCGGCATCAACACCTTCGAGAACTTCATCCAGACTGACGCCGCGATCAACCCGGGCAACTCGGGCGGCGCGCTGGTCGATGTACACGGCAACCTGGTCGGCATCAATACCGCCATCTACTCGCGAACCGGCGGCAACCATGGTATCGGCTTCGCCATCCCGGCCGCCAGCGCGCGCAGCATCATGGAGCAGATCATCCAGAGCGGTGCCGTCACTCGTGGCTGGATCGGCGTCGAGGCTCAGGAAATCTCGCCGGAACTGGCGGAATCCTTCGGTCTGCCGGACACGGAAGGCGCCCTGATTGCCGGCGTCATGCGCGGCAGCCCGGCCGACAGTGCGGGCATTCGTCCCGGGGACGTGTTACTGGCCGTCGGTGGCAAAGCCGTGCGCGATCCTCAAGTCATGCTCGATCTGATTGCCGCCCTACGTCCCGACGAGCGTGCCGGCTTCCGCCTGCGCCGCGACCGCAGCATCATCGAGGTCGAAGTCCGGATCGGCAAACGCCCGGCTATCCGCCAGGAAAGGGAATAGCCGGTGTGCCAGCTGCTCGGCATGAATGAGCACCCGAAACATGTCGTAAGGAGTGCGTAAAATTTGCCAACTCCTAGGCATGAACTGCAATGTGCCGACCGACATCTGCTTCTCCTTCACCGGCTTCCAGGCACGCGGCGGCGCCACCGACGTGCATTCCGATGGCTGGGGCATCGCCTTCTTCGAAGGTGCCGGCTGCCGGGTATTTCTTGACCCTCAACCTTCCTGCTCATCGCCCGTGGCGGAACTGGTCCGCCACTACCCGATCCGCTCGAAGAACGTCATCGCCCATATCCGCAAGGCTACACAGGGCTGTATCGGACTGGAGAACACCCATCCTTTCATGCGCGAGCTCTGGGGACGCTACTGGATCTTCGCCCACAACGGCAATCTGCTGGAGTTTTCACCGAAACTTGATGGCAGCTGCCAGCCGGTCGGCCAGACCGACAGCGAAAGAGCCTTTTGCTGGCTGCTGCAGGAATTGCGCCGGCGCTTCGGGAACAGTCCTCCAGAGACTGCCGGCCTTTTCGCCGCCGTCCATGAACTGACGATGGAAATCGCCCGCCATGGCGAATTCAACTTCCTGCTCGCCAATGGTGACTGGTTGTTCGCCCACGCCTCGACGCGCCTGAGTTTCGTCGTCCGGCAGGCCCCGTTCAGTCAGGCTCATCTCAACGACCAGGACGTGACCGTGGATTTCAGCGCCCTGACAAACCCTGAGGATCGTGTTGCGGTAATCGCCACCCAGCCGCTGACCGACAACGAGACGTGGACCGGAATGCCGCCGGGAACGCTATGGTGGTTTGCCGACGGGGCGCCGGCACAAACCCTGGCAACGATACCCGGCCCCGTCAGGGCACCGATAAATTGATCACTTGTTTGCGTCGAGCTTGCTGAACTCTTCTTCCGCCTGCCGCAGATCATCATCGGTCACGGCCGATGAGTGCTCCTCACTTTCCTCCCTGACCGGGCGGGACACCAACTGGGCAGCAAGGATACCGATCTCGTAAAGCAGACACATCGGGATCGCCAGGGCCAGTTGCGAGACAACGTCCGGCGGCGTGACGATAGCTGCCACAACGAAGGCACCGACGATGAAATAGGAACGCCACTCCTTCAACTTGGCGACACTGACCACGCCGAGCTTGACCAAGACCACCAGCGCTACCGGGACTTCGAAGGAAAGACCGAATGCCAGGAACATCGTCATGACGAACGACAGGTAGGCCTCGATATCCGGCGCCGGCGTAATGCTTTTCGGCGCAAAACTGGCGATGAAGTGGAAGACCTGCCCGAAGACGAAGTAATAGCAGAAGGCCATGCCCAGCCCGAACAGAATCGTGCTCGACACGATCAGCGGCACGCCCAGACGCTTTTCATGGGCATACAGTCCGGGCGCCACGAAAGACCAGGCTTGATAAAGGACAAACGGCAACGCCAGGACAAAAGCCACCATGGCTGTCACCTTGAGCGGCACCATGAATGGCGTGATGACCCCGATGGCAACCATCTTGGTCCCCTCAGGAAGGGCCGCAGTCAACGGTGCAGCAAGAAAGTCGTAGATCTCGCCCGGTCCGGGGTAAAGGCAGAGAGCGCCGAAAAATAGGGCGATTGCGATCAGGCTGCGCAACAGACGGTCGCGCAGTTCGACCAGGTGGGATACGAAGGACTCTTCGGGGGCGGAGTTCGCCTGTTGATCGCTCATGCGAGGGGCTTGGCTGGCATATCGGCCGGGGCCGGAACAACGGAAGAGGTCTGACTCAAGGTCTCGACCTGACTGACGGCTTCCTTGACCGGACTCTCGATGGCGCTACGCGCACCGTCGTACTCCTTGCGCACCGAGTCTTCCAGCGAGCGGGCGGAATCGGCAACCTGCGCCTGCAATTTCTTCAGCTCGTCGAGTTGCATCTCGCGATTGATGTCGGATTTGACGTCGTTAACGTAGCGCTGGGCACGCCCGAGCAGATGGCCTAGCGTGCGGGCGACCTTGGGAAGCCGCTCCGGCCCGATCACGAGCAGGGCGACAACACCGATCACCATCAATTCGGAAAAGCCGATATCGAACATGTTTGTTAGTGGCGAGTCACTGGTTATTAGCCTCTAGCTGCTAGCGACTAGCAACTGGCGGCTGAAGACTAGCTCTTGGTCTTTTCCTTGACTTCAACGTCAATGGTTTCGCCGACCTGCTGGGTCGGTTGCGTATCAGCCGGCTTGCTGTCGGCGTTGGCTTCCTTCATGCCGTCCTTGAAGCCCTTGACGGCACCACCGAGATCCTGACCGACGTTACGCAGCTTCTTGGTACCGAAAACGAGCATGACGATGACCAGTACGATCAGCCAGTGCCAGATGGAAAAACTGCCCATGATTGTCTCCTAGATGCGTTTGAGCATGGGACCGACCGGATCCGGTCCGCCCACGATGTGAATGTGCAGATGCGGCACTTCCTGCTGCCCCACACGACCACTGTTGATGATGACACGAAAGCCGTCCGGGCTGCCTTCAGCTACCGCGATCTCATTGGCGCGCGCCAACATGCGCCCGAGTACCGGCGCGTCTTCCGGGGCCACCGACATCAGCGAGGTGATGTGCTTTTTGGGGATCAGCAGTACATGCACCGGACGCGCGGGATGAATGTCGCGGAAGGCGAGCATTTCCTCGTCCTCGTAGACCTTCTGGCTGGGAATGCTGCCAGAGACGATACGGCAGAAAAGGCAATCGCTCACTTGCTGCCCCGTGCGGCCTTCTCGTCGATGCCGGAAATCCCTTCCCGGCGACGCATTTCCTGCGACACATCCTCGATCGAGAGACCGTAGAAGGCGAGCAGGACCAGTACGTGATAGATGACGTCCGTCGATTCCCAGACGATGTTCAGGCGTTTGCCTTCTTTTCCGGCCATGATCAGTTCGGCGCATTCCTCACCGATCTTTTTCAGGATCGAATCGGGCCCCTCGGAAAACAGCTTGGCCGTATAGGATTTCTCCGGGTCTGCATTGCGGCGCGAAGCGAGCGTATCGGAAAGGCGATGCAGGATGTCGTGCGTGCTCATTTTGCGTAGATTTCCTCAGGGTCTTTCAAAACCGGGTCTGCGGGGATCCATCGACCCCCCTGCAGTTCGTTGAAAAAGCAACTCTCCCGACCAGTGTGACAAGCGATGCCGCCAATCTGTTCAACGGTGAGCAACAGCACATCACCGTCGCAATCGGTACGGATCGACAGCACTTTCTGAAAATGGCCGGATTCCTCGCCTTTACGCCAGAGCCGCCTTCTCGAACGCGACCAGTATACCGCGTTGCCACAACGTGCCGTTTCGATCAGCGACTCGCGATTCATGAAGGCGAACATCACCACGCGACCGCTCTGCTCCTGGGCAATCGCCGGGATCATCCCGTCGGCGTCCCATTTCAGCGCATCCAGCCAGGGCAGGCTATTGTCGAGGTCGGACATTACAAGCGCACTTCGATTCCGCGCGCCGCCATGTATTCCTTGGCCTGACGCACCGTGTATTCGCCGAAATGAAAAATCGAGGCGGCCAGTACTGCGTCGGCACGCCCTTCGCTGACGCCGTCGGCCAGATGCTGCAGGTTGCCGACGCCGCCGGAAGCGATGACCGGAATCTTCACCGCATCGGAGACGCCGCGGGTCAGCGGCAGGTCAAAGCCGTTCTTGGTGCCGTCACGATCCATGCTGGTCAGCAGGATTTCTCCGGCCCCCAAGGCCTCCACCCTCTTGGCCCACTCGATTGCATCAAGGCCCGTATCGTTGCGCCCGCCGTGCGTGAATACATGCCACTTACCGGGTGCGACCTGTTTGGCGTCGATGGCGACGACGATGCATTGCGAACCGACCTTGCTGGATGCGTCGAAAACCAGATCGGGATTCTGCACGGCTGCGGTATTCATCGACACTTTGTCGGCCCCGGCATTGAGCAGGCGCCGGACATCTTCCACTTTGCGCACGCCACCGCCGACGGTCAGCGGGATGAAGACCTGTTCGGCACAGGCTTCGACGATGTGCAGGATGATGTCGCGCTGGTCGCTTGAGGCCGTGATATCGAGAAAGGTCACTTCGTCGGCGCCTTGCTCGTCGTAACGGCGGGCGATCTCGATCGGATCGCCGGCATCGCGCAGATCAACGAAATTGGTGCCTTTGACGACACGGCCAGCCGTCACGTCAAGACAGGGAATGATGCGCTTGGCGAGCATCAGGCGCCCAACTGGTCAGCGAGTTCCTGCGCCGCCTTGAAGTCGAGGGAGCCATCGTAAACAGCCCGACCGGCGATGGTACCGACAACGCCCTCTCCTTCCACCGCACACAGCGCCCGGATGTCATCGAGGTTGGACAGGCCGCCCGAGGCGATCACCGGAATGGTCAGGGCTTGCGCAAGGCGCACGGTGGCTTCGATGTTCAGGCCGGACAGCATGCCGTCGCGACCGATATCGGTATAGATGATCGACTCGACACCGTAGTCCTCGTATTTCTTGCCGAGATCGACGACGTCGTGGCCGGTCAGTTTCGACCAGCCATCGGTCGCCACCTTGCCGTCCTTGGCATCGAGACCGACGATGATGTGTCCGGGAAAAGCGACGCAGGCGTCGTGCAGGAAACCCGGGTTCTTTACGGCAGCGGTGCCGATGATCACGTAGGACAGCCCACCATCGAGGCAGACTTCGATGGTATCGAGGTCACGGATGCCTCCACCGAGCTGGACAGGGATCTCGTCGCCAACTTCGGCCAGGATCGCCTTGATCGCTGCGGCGTTCTTCGGCTTGCCGGCGAAGGCGCCGTTCAGGTCAACCAGGTGCAGGCGGCGAGCCCCCTGATCAAGCCAGTGCCGCGCCTGCTCGGCCGGGCTTTCGGAAAACACGGTGGCCTGTTCCATCAGGCCCTGCTTGAGGCGGACACAATGTCCATCCTTCAGGTCGATTGCGGGAATGATCAGCATGGGGAATCAACAGAGAGGGAAAATTCGGCAGACGCGAATCACGGGCGCCATTCGACAAAATTCTTCAGGAGCTGCAGGCCGTCGCGGGCGCTTTTCTCAGGGTGGAACTGAACCGCGAAGATATTAGCCCGCGCCACTGCACAGGTAAAGGGCACTCCGTACTCGGTCGTGCCCGCACACAGCGCCGGATCGACCTGCTGGGCGCAGTAACTGTGCACGAAATAGAAACGTGCGCCATCGGCAATGCCGGACCACAAGGCATGCGGCTTTTGCCAGACCTCGTTCCAGCCCATGTGCGGCACTTTCAGGCGCTCACCGCGAACATCGAACATCTTCTCGTCGGGAAAACGCCTGACCACACCGGGGAATATCGCCAGACCAGGCACATCGCCTTCCTCGCTGCGCTCGAACAGCATCTGCTCGCCGACACAGATGCCGAGAAAAGGCTTATCACGGGCCGCCTGAAGAACGGCCTGACGCAGCCCGCGCAGCTCGAGTTCGCGCATGCAGTCAGGCATCGCCCCTTGACCGGGAAAGACGACACGCTCGGCAGCGGCAACGACAAGCGGGTCGGCGGTGACGACCACCGGCGTGGCGCCAGCGACATGCTCGAGCGCCTTCGACACGGAGCGCAGATTGCCCATGCCGTAATCGATGACGGCGATGGTCACAGCGTTCCCTTGGTCGACGGCATGCAACCGGCCATGCGCGGATCGGGCGTCACGGCCATGCGCAAGGCACGACCGAAAGCCTTGAAGATGGTCTCGGCCTGGTGATGGGCATTCTTGCCACGCAGATTGTCGATGTGCAGCGTCATGCCAGCGTGGTTAACCAGGCCGTGGAAGAATTCGGAGACCAGATCGACGTCAAACTGGCCGATCATCGCCCGGGTGAATTCCACATTCAGTTCCAGCCCCGGCCGCCCCGACAGGTCGATGACGACGCGCGACAGTGCCTCGTCGAGCGGAACGTAACTGTGACCGTAACGGGTCAGCCCCTTCTTGTCGCCCCACGCCCTGGCCAGTGCCTGACCAAAGGTGATGCCGATATCTTCGACCGTGTGATGGGCGTCGATGTGCAGATCGCCGGCGGCGGTGATATCGAGGTCGATCAGGCCATGGCGGGCGATCTGATCGAGCATGTGATCGAGGAAGGGAACACCGGTAGCGAACTTGCCCTGGCCGGTACCGTCGAGATCGAGACGCACGGTGATCTGCGTCTCCAGGGTGTTACGGGTAATTTCAGCTTGCCGCATGGCGAAAGGCTTCGAAAACGTTGAATCGGAGGGGCATGATACCATTTTGACTTCAATTCAAACCCGCAAAATCCCATGAGCCGCTTCTGGAGCCAGGTCGCCCGCGACCTCACCCCCTACGTGCCGGGCGAGCAGCCCAAGATCGCCAATCTGATCAAGCTCAACACCAACGAGCACCCCTGCCCGCCCTCGCCAAAAGTCGTCGCCGCGATACGCGCCGAACTGGGCGACGATGGGGCTCGCCTGCGCCTCTACCCCGACCCGAATGCCGACCTGCTGAAGGCCGCCATCGCCAGCCGTTACGCCGTGACGCCGCAACAGGTTTTCGTCGGCAACGGTTCGGACGAGGTGCTGGCACACATCTTCATGGCCCTGCTCAAGCACGAGCTGCCGATCCTGTTTCCGGACATCACCTACAGCTTCTACCCCGTTTATTGCGGCCTCTACGACGTAGAACACCGCGTCGTTCCGCTCGCCGAAGATTTCTCGATCAACCCCGAGGATTACTGCGGACGGCCAAACGGCGGCATCATCATCGCCAACCCGAACGCCCCGACCGGCCGCCTGCTACCGCTGGCGGCCATCGAGCAGATTGCCGCCGCCAATCCGGATTCTGTTGTCGTCATCGACGAGGCCTATATCGACTTCGGCGGCGAATCGGCCGTCCCGCTGGTTGCGCAGCACGACAATCTGCTGGTTGTGCACACTCTGTCAAAATCGCGCTCCCTGGCCGGCCTGCGTATCGGCTACGCCATCGGCCACCCGGGCCTCATCGAGGCTCTGGAGCGGGTCAAGAACAGCTTCAACTCCTATCCGCTGGACCGCCTGGCCATCGCCGGCGCCACCGCCGCCATCGAGGATCAGGAATATTTCGAGAGATGCTGCCGACAGGTGGTCGCCACCCGCGAACAACTGGTCGCAGAACTGGCAACACTCGGCTTCGAGGTTCTGCCCTCGGCCGCCAACTTCATCTTCGCCCGTCACCC
Source organism: Dechloromonas sp. (assembly GCA_008933675.1). Lineage (GTDB taxonomy): Bacteria > Pseudomonadota > Gammaproteobacteria > Burkholderiales > Rhodocyclaceae > Azonexus. The sequence continues at coordinate 33,309 of WBUO01000007.1, read as the reverse complement.
GCGACGCGATGCAGCGGAACTGGCCAAAACCCTGCGCGAACGCAACATCATCGTCCGCCACTTCAAACTACCGAGAATCGACCAGTTCCTGCGCATCACCATTGGCAGCAGCGAAGAATGCGCAACGTTGAGCTCAGCACTTACCGACATTCTCTCGTAACCCACAACACAGGCAAAAAAAAGCGAAGGCAAGTGCCTTCGCTTTTTTTACATTTGCCTGGACTAGCGCACGGCGTTACGCCGATTCCTCCAGCCCACCAAACCGAACATTGCCGCACCCAGCAGAAGGGCGGTGGATGGTTCCGGAACCTTATTGTCCGGCGGTGTGGGAGTCGAGTAGGAAACCGACAGGAACTTCATGTAGTCGTTGCCGGAATTGAGCCCGTAAGTGGAAGAGGAAGTATCCGTCTTCGTCGAACCAAAGGAATTGTTGTAAGCCAACACCAGCCAGTAGCTGGAAGATACGGGATTGGAAACATTCACCGACTTCGCCGAGCCCGCAGCCAGATTGGCGTAATGACCCACCAGATCCCAGCCCAAACCCAGCAAATCCGAGTACTTCGTTGTCGAGCTGAACACAGGAGCTGCCGCACCGGCCACATCGGGCTTCCAAGCCAAGACAGTAATATCGGCATCCGTATCCTTCCAGCCGATGGTCACCGACTCCAGCGTTGTGCTTTGGCCGAAATTCAGCAGCAGCGACTCTTGATACGTGCTGTTATCCACCGAGTGTTGCGGAGATCCCGATTCGCCAGGGCTGTACATTCCATAGCCACTGCCGCTCCACCAGGTCAACGACTTGGCCTGCAGAGCGCCGCCCGTGCCGCTGTTGGAGTAACCGCTCACCGTCAGGTTGTCGAGCGAATCGTTCAGCAACGAAGTCGCGGCTCCGGCAACCCCGGCACTTGCCCACAAAGCGAGCCCGAGGGCCAGAGCAGCAATATTTGTCTTGTGTTTCATTTTTTCCCCAATCTCGCCGAATTCCGTACGAACAACATAGAGCAAATCCCGTACCAAAATAATTTTCAATTTAATATCAATAGCTTGCAAAATAAATGCCGCACAAAACCCAACGGCTGTAAAAAAACCCGACATCCTCACCTCTGCAGGTCTCGCTGCAAGCTCAGCGCCTCATCTTTCCCATCGAACGACTCGCCGCCGCGCAAAGCTGCCGCCAATTCCTCACGCGCCTCGACCAACCGACCGCTGCGCGCCAGGGCATGGGCCAGGTGATAGCGAATCTCGCGATTGGCAGGATCTCGCAGGCGCGCATCACGCAGGTACGAGAGTCCGCGTTCGACCTGCCCTTGCGAAACCAGAACCCAGCCGAGTGTGTCGGTAACAATAGGATCACGTCCAGCCAGCTTGTGCGCCTTCTCGGCGGCAGCAAGAGCGCCGCCATCTCCCTGACGCAACAGCGTTTGCGCCAGGTTGTTGAGCACCAGCGGGTCATCCGGGCGTACGGCCAGCAGGCGCTCGTAGGTACGCCTGGCATTGGGCAGATCGCCTGCTGCCAGGTAACCATCGCCAAGGACGCGCAGTACGGTAGGCTCATTGGGCCGGGTTTTCGACCAGTTTTCCAGAGCCCGCAGGCCGTTCGTCCGCTCCCCTGCTTTTTCGTAAGCACGGTAAAGCGGCAGGATGACTCCCTCTCCGCCCTTACTGCCAGCCAGATTGCGGTAGGTGGCGATGGCCAACGGGTACTGCCCACGCGCCATGGCCAGATCTCCCTGCAGACGGGCGACGGCAATATCGTTCGGACGCTGTCCCAGCAAGAGCTTCAACGCCGTCTCGGCCTTCGCAAACTCCCCACGTGCAATATCGACCTCAATTTTCATGATCTGCGACGGTAGATGTTCGGGGGTCCCGCTCAAACCCTTTTCGAGGCTGTAGTAAGCGCCTGCGTCATTGCCAGCCGCGCGCTGCAAGCGAGCCACGGAATACTGCGCTTCGGCGTCGAAGTTCGCCAGTCGCGTCATTTCGGTCAATGTCTTGCGTGCTTCCGACTTGTCGCCAGCCGAAATCTGCACACGCGCCAGTAAAGCCAGCGACTGCAGACTTCGCCCTGATTTGAGGACGACATCCCGTGAAACATCGAGAGCGGGCTGATGATTGCGCTGCGCCAGGTGCAGTTCAGCAAGTTGCAGACCGGCACGAACGGCGCCTGCAGGAAAGGCCCGTGCCTTCTCCAGCCAGCCGACAGCTTCCGATATGTTGCCTGCCTGCTGCTCCAGCATACCCATCTCCATCATGGCGTCGAGATTATTGGGCGATGTCTTCAGCAAGGCAGCCAAACGCAGGCGCGCCGCATCGGTCTTTCCCTCGCCCACATCGAGGCGAGCCAGATTGAGAATTGCCGGGGCATGAGTGGGAGCGAGCTTGAGGATCCGCTCGTAGGCGCTGCGTGCACCGACGAGATCGCCCGATGCCCCCTTGATACCCCCCAGCACATTGAGCACAGCCACATCCTTCGGTTGCCTTTTCTCCAGAGAGGTTGCCACGGCCAGCGCCTTGTCTGCTTGCCCGCGGCGCATCAGCAAGGTTGCCAGGGCGATACCGGTCCGCACCTGTTTCGGATCACTGGCGAAAGCTTGCTGGAGATAATCGAGGCCGAGATCCGAACGTCCCTCGCCAATCAGGCTGAAACCCAGCTCGGCACGCAGATCGGCGGCGCCACCGGAAAGATTGACGGCATCCTCGAGCAAGCGGCTGGCCTGCTGATAGCGGCGCTCGGTCATGTAGGCCCCCGCCAGCAGGGAATACAGCTTGGGATCCCGCACCCCCTTGGCTCGCAAGGGTTCCAGCAGGTTTATAACCTTGTTGCTGTCGCCTTTCTGCAAATAGAGACCGGCCAACAATTTGGCCGCGCCCGGATCACCGGGATATCGACGCAGATACTCGGCCAAAATGGTTACCGCCTTCTCCTGATTCCCCAGGCTGAAATGCGCCAATCCGTGAAGGAAGAGCATTTGTCGATTGATGCCGATAACGTCCGCTGGAACCGGGTCGAGCAGATTCACGATGCTTTTCAGCGAGTCCTGAACGGTCACCGTGTCGCCTCGCCGCGCGGCAATCAGGGCTTTCAGATAGGCACCACGCGGGTCCCGGGGAAAAGCGCGCAAAATTTCATTGACGTCAGCGGTAGCATCGTCAATACGATTTCGGTCGATCTGCAATCCGGCTCGTGCGACACGGGCCTCGACATTGTTCGGCACCAGTTGCAACAATCGCTCGTACGCGGCGATGGCGCCGTCAAAGTCCCCCTTGACGTGCAGGATGGAGGCCTTCAACTCCCATACGGCCGGTTCGTCACGCCCCAAGGCCAGAGCTTCCGCGGCAAGCCGCTCGGCATCCGCCGGACGCTGCTGACGCAGGGCAAGCCCGCCCTGTGCCGCCCGCACGCGCGGAGAACGAGGGGCCAACGCTGCAGCCGCCTGAAATTCCCGATCAGCCTGCAACAGGTTCCCTTTTTCCGTCAGCGCCTTGCCGCGCATGAGCAGCACCTCGAGGCGCAGATCATCAGCAAGACCAGCCGGCTCAAGACGGAGCAGCAGCGCATCGAACTTGCCCTGTATCAACATCGCCTGGCCCAGCCCGAGAATCACCTCGCTACGATCCACCCCCTGCTGCAGGGCCTCTTCGAACGCGACTTCGGCACCTATCGGATCGCCATTACTCAACAGCGCCTTGCCCAGCAGCACCTGCGCGGCGAGCATCGTCCGATCCTTCTGGATGGCATTTTTCAACTGGATGATGGCGCCGGCCGTATCCCGGCTTTCAAAACGCTTGAGCGCATCCTCGTAGAAACGAGCCGCCTGGGGATCGGCGGCCCACAGCGCCACGGGGAGAATGGCGGATGTGGCGAAGGCGATTCGGAAACAATGGACAGCGCGCATGATGACAAGGCCGGACTGAATGAAGTCAGGAGTGTAACGCCCGGCACCACTTCACACCGTGAGATAGTTCTCGGAATAGCTCCCCGTCATGCCAGGCCGAGCATGCCCCAGGCTGCGCCGATGGCAATCATCCATAACGGATGCAGGCGGCTTTTCAACGCCAGTACGGCCGACAGCAGGACGAGCAGCCAACCCGCCGGCCGCAGCCCGGCCGACTGAGCAATCAGTGTCGCTCCGGAGAAAACCAGCCCGACCGCCAATGGTGCAACACCGAGACTGATCGCCCGTTGCCATCGCTTGCCGGCAAAACTCTCCCAACGGTCGATCAGCAAATAGATGAGCACACTCATCGGCAGACACATCGCCAGCGTCGCCGCCATCGCCCCGGCCAGGCCGGCGACCTTCCAGCCAATCAGGGTGACGACGAGGACGTTCGGCCCCGGCGCGGCCTGGGCGATGGCGTAAAGATGGGTGAAGGTGGTGTCATCGAGCCAGGCATGCTCGATGACGACGACCCTGTGCATTTCGGGGAGCAGCGCCGTAGCGCCGCCGAAGGCGACGAAGGAAAGGATGACAAACTCGACGAAGAGCACCAGGACAGTCATCGCCGCCCCAGCCGCCACCACGCGACGGCACCAGACAGTACAAGCCCGGCCAGCATGACCCACAACATCGGCCAGCGCAGGCCGGCAATACCGACGACCACCAGTGCAGCAAAGGGCAGGAAATGGGCCTTCTCCTTGAGCGCCGCGCCCATCCGCCAGGCCATCGCGAAGAGCAGGCCGGCGCCGGCAGCAGCGACGCCACGCAGCATCGACTGGGCCAGCGGCAGTTCACCATAGCGGTCGTAAAGCATCGCCAGCAGCAGGACGATGACCAGCGGCCCGGCAAGCAGCCCGAGCGGCGCGACGATGGCCCCGGCCAGCCCGGCCTGGCGCTTGCCGACGACCACCGCCAGGTTGACCACGTTCGGCCCGGGCAGGAACTGGCAGAGGCCGAGCTGGGCGTTGAATTCCTCGGCGCTCAGCCAGCGCCGCTGCTCGACCAGCATGCGCCGGGCGAAAGGCAGCACGCCGCCGAAGCCGGACAGGCCGACCGACGAGAAGGCGAAAAAAAGCGCCCGGAGATCCGGGCGCTGGGGATTTTGCGGGTAATCCACGGTCGACCGCAGAATTTGCCGAAAAATCAGTCGGCCAGCCGGAACTCGGCCGACTTGGCATGCGCCGGCAAGCCCTCGCCGTGCGCCAGCGTGGACGCGATGCGGCCCAGCGTCTGCGCGCCGGCCGGCGATACCTTGATCAGGCTGGTCCGCTTCTGGAAGTCGTAAACCCCAAGCGGCGACGAGAAACGCGCCGAGCCGGAAGTCGGCAGCACGTGGTTCGGCCCGGCACAGTAATCGCCGAGCGATTCCGAGGTGTAGTGGCCGATGAAGATGGCGCCGGCGTGGTGGATCTTTTCCACCCACGGGTCCGGGTTGTCGAGCGCCAGTTCGAGGTGTTCCGGCGCGACGCGGTTGGCGATGGCAATCGCCTCGTCCATGTCGCGCACCAGGATGAAAGCGCCGCGGTTGCTCAGCGAGGTACGGATCACTTCCTGACGCGGCATCGTCGGCAGCAGCTTCTCGATGCTCGCCTGGACGCGCTCGATGAAGGCGGCGTCGGTACAGATCAGGATCGATTGCGCCAGTTCGTCGTGCTCGGCCTGCGAGAACAGGTCCATCGCCACCCAGTCGGGGTTGCCGGTACCGTCCGAGACGACCAGGATTTCCGACGGGCCGGCGACCATGTCGATGCCGACGATGCCGAACACCCGGCGCTTGGCCGTCGCCACGTAGGCATTGCCCGGGCCGACGATCTTGTCCACCTGCGGTACGCTCTCGGTGCCATAGGCCAGCGCGCCGACCGCCTGGGCGCCGCCGATGGTGAACACGCGGTCGACGCCGGCCAGGCAGGCGGCCGCCAGCACCAGCTGGTTGTGCTCGCCGCCCGGCGTCGGCACGACCATGATCAGTTCCTTGACCCCGGCCACCTTGGCCGGGATCGCGTTCATCAACACCGACGACGGATACGCCGCCTTGCCGCCCGGCACGTAGAGGCCGACGCGGTCGAGCGGGGTGATCATCTGGCCGAGCAGCGTGCCATCGGCCTCGGTGTAGGACCAGCCGTCGAGCTTCTGCTTCTCGTGGTAGGCACGCACGCGCTGGGCCGCCGCTTCGAGCGCGGCACGGCGCTCGGCGGGCAGTCCGGCGAGCGCCTTTTCCAGTTCGTCGCGCGACAGTTCGAGATCGGCCATCGAGGCAGCGGAAAGGCGGTCGAAGCGGTTGCTGTAGTCGACCACGGCGGCATCGCCGCGCGTCTTGACGTCGGCCAGGATGGCGGCGACGGTGCGTTCGATGTTGTCGTCGGCGGCTGCCTCGAAGGCGAGCAGCGTCTTCAATTTTGCCGAAAAATCGGCGTCGACCGTGGACAAACGCTGGATGGCTATCGTCATTTACTTCTCCACCGCCTGCGCGAAGGCGTCGATGATCGGCTGCAGGATGTCGCGCTTGACCTTGAGCGCGGCCTGGTTGACCACCAGGCGCGAGGAAATGTCGAGGATGTGCTCGACGGCAACCAGCTTGTTGGCCTTCAGCGTGCCGCCGGTCGACACCAGGTCGACGATGGCATCGGCCAGACCGGCCAGCGGCGCCAGTTCCATCGAGCCGTAGAGCTTGATCAGGTCGACGTGCACGCCCTTGGCGGCGAAGTGCTCACGCGCCGTCTTGATGTATTTCGAGGCGACCTTGAGCCGGGCGCCCTGGCGCACCGCATTGGCGTAGTCGAAACCTTCGGGCACGGCGACCATCATCCGGCACTTGGCGATGTTCAGGTCGAGCGGCGCATAGAGGCCGTCGCCGCCGTGCTCGATCAGCACATCCTTGCCGGCGACGCCGATATCGGCCGCGCCGTACTGGACGTAGGTCGGCACATCGGTGGCGCGAACGATGACGACGCGCACGTTCGGTTGGTTGGTCTCGATGATCAGCTTGCGGGAGGTCTCCGGATTCTCGGCCGGGACGATACCCGCCGCCGCCAGCAGCGGCAGGGTTTCGTCGAAGATGCGGCCCTTCGAGAGGGCGATGGTGATGGTCGTCACGGGGATTCAGCCTGAAGACAAAGACCGCATTTTACCGCAAGCACCCGCCGCCCCGGCCGCGACACGCGCTATCGGGGCGATAAAGCGCGCCTACAGGTAACCAAGGTGACGCGGCAGCCACAGTGCCAGTTCCGGCACGAAGGTGACGAGCAGCACCGTCGATCCCATCGCCAGCACCATCCACAGCACCCAGCGTAGCGTGCTGTCCATGCCGATGCCGGCCATCCGGCAGGTGACCATCAGGTTGACGCCCATCGGCGGCGTGAACTGACCGAGCGCCAGGTTCATCGTGATGATCACGCCGAACCACACCAGATCCCACTGGAAGTGCATGGCGATCGGCACCAGCAGCGGCAGGAAGATGAAGTAGATCGAGATGGCGTCGAGGAACATGCCGGCGACCAGCAGCAGCCCCTGGATCATCAGCAGCATGCCGGTTTCGCTCAGCCCGGTGCCGAGCACCGTCTGCGCCAGCCGGTCGAAGGTGCTCAGCGTGGAACTGGCCCAGGCGAAAACGCTAGCCAGGGCGATGATGATCATGATCACCGAGGAAATCTCGGCGGCTTCGACGAAGACTTTCCAGATGTCGTTCCAGCCGAGCTGGCGATTGATCACGGTGCCGACGAAGATGCCGTAGAAGACGGCGACGACGGCCGCTTCGGTCGGCGTGAACAGGCCGCTGCGCATGCCGCCGAGGATGATCACCGGCGCTGCCAGCCCCCACGCCGCTTCGCGCAGGCTCTGCCAGAACGGCGGCCGCGCCGCGCTGACGTCAGCCTCGAAGTCGTTACGCACCGACAACCACCAGGCCATCAGGATCAGCGCCACGCCGACCAGGATGCCGGGAATGATACCGGCCGCGAACAGCGCCGGCACCGACGCCGCCGGCACCAGCAGGCTGTAGATGATCAACGCGATCGACGGCGGGATCAGGATGCCGGTCGAACCGGCGGAGGCGATCACCGAAGCGGTGAAGGCGCGCGGGTAGCCGGCCTTGAGCATCGACGGCAGCATCACCGCCCCGACCGCCGCCGAATCGGCCGGCCCGGAACCGGATATGCCGCCCATGATCATCGCCACCAGGACGGCGACGATGGCCAGACTGCCGCGGCGCTGGCCGACGATGGCCGAAACGAAGCGGACGATGCCGGCGGCGACGCCGGCGCGCTCGAAGATCAGCCCGGCGATGACGAAGACCGGGATGGCCATCAGCGGATACTTGGCGACACCGGTATAGACGTTGGTCGGCAGCGACAGCATGCCGAAGTCGGCAACCGCAACGACGGCAACGCCGGCCAGGCCCATGGCGACGGCGATCGGCACGCCGGCCAGCATCAGCGTCAGGAACAGCCCGAAGAGCAGCCAGTCCATCATTTCTCACCCCGCAGCAGCAGGACCAGCACGCGCAGCGCGATCAGCAGCGAGAGCAGCGGCAGCCAGATCGTGTACCACCATTGCGGCACGCCGAGCGACGGTGAGGTGACTTCGAAGGTGTAGTCATCCCAGGTCATCCGCGCACCGTACCAGGCGAGCAGGCCGAACATCAGCAGGCTGCAGGCCATCGAAAAACGGTAGGCGGCCGCCTTCAGCCGCGGTCCGCGGGCGACCAGATAGTCGATGGCGATGTGATGGCCGGTCTTGAAGGCGTGCGAGGCACCGACCAGGGTCATGATCACCAGCAAGGCGACCGAAACCTCTTCGGTGAAGGCAAAGGAATAATCGGTGAAGTACCGGACGACGACGTTGGCCATCGTCAGGCCGCAGAGCAGCGCCATCGAGGCGCCCATCAGGAAACGCTCGAGACGCGCGAGCGTCAGCTTGCCGCCGTCGGCGGCCGGATCGAAGTGAGACATGGGGGCTTTACAAATGAAAAACCACGCCGACGCGGGCCGGCGTGGCACAAGGGAGGAAAATCAGCGCTTGGCGATCGCGGCTTCAGCCTTCTTCACCAGATCGGCGCCTATCGTCTTCGCCCACTTGTCGTACACCGGGCGCGTCGCCTTGACGAAAGCTTCGCGCTGCTCGGGCGTCAGATGGGTGACGGTGACGCCGGAGGCCTCGATCTGCTTGAGTACCGCGTTGTCGCTGCCGGCGATGCCCTTGCGTGCCTTGTCGACGTTCTCGCGTCCGGCCTGCAGCGCCGCCTGGCGAACCGCCTCGCGGTCGGCCGGCGTCCAGCTGTTCCAGACCTGGCGGTTGACCACGAAGATCAGCGGATCGGCGACGTAATGCCACAGCGTCAGGTGCTTCTGGCCGACGTTGGTCAGCTTGGCAGCAACGAACACCGAGAGCGGGTTTTCCTGGCCGTCGACAGCACCGGAAGCCAGCGCCGGCTGGGCATCGGCCCAGCTCATCTGGGTCGGGTTGGCGCCGAGCGCGGTGAAGGTCTCGTTGTACAACGGCGACCCGACGACGCGGAACTTCATGCCCTTCATGTCGGCCGGCGAAGTGATCGCCCGCTTCGAGTTCGACATCTCGCGGAAGCCGTTCTCACCCCAGGCCAGCGGCACGACGTCGCCGCGCTTGTCGAGGATGGAGAACAGGTCCTTGCCGACCTCGCCCTGGGTCAGCGCATCCATCGCCTTGTAGTCGGGCATCAGGAAAGGCAGCGAGAAGAGGTTGAGTTCCTTGATCTGCGGCGACCAGTTGATCGTCGAGCCGATCGACATGTCGATGACGCCCTGGCGGATCGCGGTGAACTCGCGGGTCTGTTCGCCGCCGACCAGGGAATTGCCGGAATACAGCTTGATGTTGATGCGGCCCTGGGTCTTTTCGCGGACCAGTTCGATCCAGCGCTCGCCGGCCTGGCCCCAGGGAAAGGCCGGGCCGAGGGTTGTCGACAACCGGTATTCGGCACGGTAAGTCTGGGCCTGGGCGCCAGTGGCAGTCAGCAGGGCGGTCATCACGGCAGTCGCGACAAAGGTTCTGCGCAGCATTTCTCTCTCCTTATGCTTCTTTGTGTAAAGCGGGGATTATGGGCGCTGGCCATGCCATGCACAACCGGCCGTAAACGCAAAAAAGCCCGGCGAACCGGGCTTCTCGATACAGGCTGTTGCGCTGGCTTATTCGGCCGGGCGGATATTCGCAGCCTGCTTGCCCTTCGGGCCGGTGACGACGTCGAAGGTCACCTTCTGGTTTTCGGCCAGGGTCTTGAAACCGTTGCCTTGAATTGCGGAAAAGTGAGCGAAGAGGTCTTCACCACCTTCAGACGGAGAAATGAAGCCGAAACCTTTGGAATCGTTGAACCACTTGACGGTACCAGTTGCCATTTGAATGCATCCTTGGAAAAAATTGAAAAATACGAGAACCAAGACCGAGGAGCTGACAAACCGATTACGGTGCAGGAACAACACACTGCCTGGAAATCCCGAGGCTCGGAGTATGGGGCAGTCGGGCCGGAACGCAAAGGCTTTTTTTCTTTTTTTGTCGACCCGACGGGCGAACAGCGATTCTGCTGCCGCCGGGCTGCATTCCTTCATGCGTCAGCGCACCCGCCGGACGGCTGCGCCGAGCTGTGTCAGCTTCTCCTCGATCCGCTCGTAGCCGCGATCCAGGTGGTAGATACGGTCGATCATGGTTTCGCCACGGGCAACAAGACCAGCGATCACCAGCGAGGCCGATGCACGCAGGTCGGTAGCCATCACCGTCGCCCCTTCCAGACCTTCGACACCGCGAACGATGGCGTTGTTACCCTCGATCTGGATGTTGGCGCCCAACCGCATCAGCTCGTTCACGTGCATGAAGCGGTTTTCGAAAATGGTTTCGCGGATCGTGGCAACGCCGTCGGCGACGCAATTGATGGCCATGAACTGCGCCTGCATGTCGGTCGGGAAGGCCGGGTACGGTGCCGTGCGCAGGCTGACTGCCTTGAGCCGCGGCGGCGCGGCCAGACGGATCGCGTCGCGCTCGACGGTGATCTCGCAACCGGCATCCATCAGTTTGTCCACGACGGTGTCGAGATAGGCGGCCGAGGTCTTGGTCAGGCGCACGTTGCCGCCGGTGACGGCGGCTGCGCACAGGTAGGTGCCGGTCTCGATGCGGTCGGGCATGATCGAATAGGCGCCGCCGTGCAGCTTGTCCACGCCCTGGATACGGATCACGTCGGTGCCGGCGCCGGAAATGCGGGCGCCCATGCTGACCAGGCAGTTGGCCAGATCGACCACTTCCGGCTCGCGGGCGGCGTTCTCGATGATCGTTTCACCTTCGGCCAGACAGGCGGCCATCATCAGGTTCTCGGTACCGGTCACGGTGACCATGTCGGTGCAGATGCGCGCGCCCTTCAGGCGGGTCGCCTTGGCGTGCACATAGCCCTGCTCGACCTTGATCTCGGCGCCCATCGCCTGCAGACCCTTGATGTGCTGATCGACCGGCCGGGCGCCGATGGCACAGCCGCCGGGCAGCGAGACGCGGGCCTCGCCGCAGCGGGCGACCAGCGGCCCGAGGACGAGGATCGAGGCGCGCATGGTCTTGACCATCTCGTAGGAGGCGACCGGGTTGTTCAGGCCGCTGCCGTCGAGCACCAGGCCATCGACGCCTTCCATAGTGACGCCGACGCCCATGTCGCCCAACAGACGCAGCATCGTCGCGATGTCGTTGAGATGCGGCACGTTGGTGAAGTGCAGCGGCTCGGCGCTGAGCAGCGAGGCGCAGAGAATCGGCAGGGCGGCATTCTTGGCGCCGGAGATGGCGACTTCGCCGGACAGCGGCTGGCCACCCTTGATCAACAGTTTATCCACGCTGGGCACTCCATTCTTCCGGGGTCAGGGTCTTGAAGGAAAGGGCATGCAACTCCCCGGTGGCGAGCTTTTCCTTGAGGGTCTGGTACACGCGCTGCTGGCGCTGCACGCGGTTCTTGCCGACGAACTCGGCGCTGACGACGAGGGCCGCGAAGTGCTGGCCGTCGCCGTCGAGTTCGAGATGTTCGCAGTCCATGCCGGCAAGGATGAGCTGCTTGATATCTTCAGGGTGCATCATGGTTCAGCCTCTGAGTTTCCAGCCGCGCTTGAGCAAATGCAGCGTCAGCAGGGTGACGGCGGCGAAGCTGGCGAAGACGATGCCGAAACTGAGCAGCGGCGACACGTCGGAGACGCCGAAAAAGCCGTAGCGGAAGCCGTCGATCATGTAGAAAACAGGATTGTAATGCGACACGCCCTGCCAGAAACCGGGCAAGGTGTAGATCGAGTAAAAGACGCCGGAGAGCATGGTCAGCGGCATGATCAGGAAATTCTGGAAAGCCGCCAGCTGGTCGAACTTCTCGACCCAGATGCCGGCGATCATGCCCAGCGCGCCGAACAGCGCGCCGCTGATGACGGCGAAAGCGACGATCCACAGCGGCGCCACGACCTGCAGATCGACGAACCAGACGGTCGCCAGCAGCACGCCGACACCGACCATCAGGCCGCGCACCATGGCTGCCAGCACGTAGGCGGCGAAGAAGGCGCTGTAGGGAATCGGCGGCAGCAGCACGAACACGATGGAGCCGGTGATCTTGGCTTGGATCAGGCTCGATGACGAGTTGGCGAAGGCGTTCTGCAGCACCTGCATCATCACCAGGCCGGGAATCAGGAAGCTGGTGTAGGGCACGCCATGCACCCGCACGTGATCCTCCAGCACATGGCCGAAGATCAGCAGGTAGAGCAGCGCCGTCAGCACCGGCGCGGCGACGGTCTGGAAGGCGACCTTCCAGAAACGCAGCATTTCCTTTTCGAACAGGGTCCAGAAACCGATCATGCCCGCATCGTCCGCATGAACACTTCTTCCAGCGACGCCCCCGGATGCTCGGCCATCAGGTTGGCCGTGGTATCGAGCGCCACCACCTTGCCCTGTTTCATCAGCGCGATGCGGTTGCACATGGCTTCCGCCTCTTCCAGATAGTGCGTGGTCAGGATGATGGTGTGCCCCTCGGCATTGAGGCGACGGACGAACTGCCACAGCCCCTGGCGCAGTTCGACGTCCACGCCGGCGGTCGGCTCGTCGAGGACGATCACCGGCGGCTTGTGCACCAGGGCCTGGGCGACCAGCACGCGGCGCTTCATGCCGCCCGACAGGCGGCGCATGTTGGTCTCGGCCTTGCCGGTCAGGTCAAGGTTGGCGAGGATTTCGTCGATCCAGTCGTCGTTCTTGCGGATGCCGAAATAGCCGGACTGGATGCGCAGCGTTTCGCGCACGTTGAAGAAGGGATCGAAGACCAGTTCCTGCGGCACCACGCCGAGCCGGCGGCGAGCTTCGCGGAAGTCGGCGATGACGTCGTAGCCCATCACCTTCAGCGTCCCCGAATCCGGCCGCACCAAGCCGGCCAGCGTCGAGATCAGCGTTGTCTTGCCGGCGCCGTTCGGCCCGAGCAGGCCGAAGAACTCGCCTTCGCCGATTTCGAGCGAAACCCCGGCCAGCGCTTGCAGCGAACCGAAACGCTTGACGACGTCGACGATGGAAACCGCGGCGGCCATGGACGCCCCTCAGGCGAGGGGCAGCAATTCGCTGACGCCGTACAGTTCGGCCAGCGACACGACGCCAACCGGAATATTCAAAAAGCGGATGCTGGCACGGGCGGTGGCCGCCGCCCGCAACCAGCCGAGCATGACCACCAGCGCCGAGGAATCAGCCTCGCCGACCTGGGCGAAATCGAAGACCTGCTCGCCCGGCTGCAAAGCAGCACGGCCTGCATCGAGCAGGCCGCGGGCATTGGCCATGATCAGCGGCGCCGTGACCAGCAGGCGCCCTCCGTCGCGTTCGATCATTTTTTCTCGGCCTTGGCCTGAGAGGCCTCCAGCGAACGGTTCTTGGCAGCAATCGAGGCAACCAGACCGTCGATACCGCCATTGCGCACTTCCTGGCCAAACTGGTCACGGTAGTTGGTGACCAGACTGATGCCGGCGACCGTTACGTCATAGACCTTCCAGGCACCGTCCTTGAGCTCCAGACTGTAGTCGAGCTGGATCGGCTTGTTGCCGGGCTGCTGAACCTCGGTACGGACCAGCACATCGGTCTCATCGGGTTTCATCTTGAACGGCTTGTAGACGACCTTCTGGTTGCGATAGCCGGTCAGAGCATTGGCGTAGGTGCGCACCAGCAGGGTCTTGAATTCGCCGGCCAGTTGCTGCTGCTGTGGCGGTGTTGCCTTGCGCCAGTCCTTACCGACTGCCAGCGCAGTCATGCGCGTGAAGTTGAAGTGCGGCAGCACCTTCTTGTCCACCAACTCGATGACCTTGCTCGTGCTGCCATTCTGGATGTCGCGATCCTTGCGGATGATCTCCAGAACCTCCTCGGTAACCTGCTGAACGAGGTCATTGGGGGGCTGCTGGGCAAAGGCCGGCAGGGACAGGCAGGCAACGGCAGCCAGAGCGATCAGTTTTTTCATCTTGTGCATAGTTGGGCTGGAATATCTCAGTAATCGTCGTCTTGCCGCGGCGGGCGGCCATCGTAGATCTGGTTGCGGCGACGTTGCAGATAGGCATCGCGAATGTAGGCGTATTTATCGAGCGCGGCTTCCTCGACGACCTTGTCGGAGGGCAGCAGACTGGCGCGGATATCGACGAAGCGGACGATCATCGCGCCATCGCGCACACCGGTCGGATCGAAGAAACGTACCGGATCGACAGCGTAGTCGACACCCCAGCCGGCGGTATCGCGCACCGTCCTCGGCCCCAGTCCGGGCCAGAAGACGAAGCCGCCATCCCCGACGCCCCAGACGGCCAGCGTCTGACCGAAATCCTCGTCATGCCGCTCCAGGCCGAGTTCACTGGCGACATCGAAGAGACCGAAGATGCCAATGGTCGAATTGATCAGCAAACGTCCGATATCGATGCCGGCATCAGCGAACTTGCCCTGCAGGGCGCTATTGACGCCGACCCAGAGTTCGCCGGTATTGCCGAAGAAATTCCCGACCGCCGCCTTGACCGGCAACGGCGCGACACTGTCGTAAGCTTGGGCGACCGGTTTGGCTGCGTACTTGTCCACTACCTCGTTGACTGCAAACATGCTGCGGTTGAACCCCTCATAGGGATCGCGCGGGTTTTCTTCGGCGACAAGGTTGCCGGCAACCACGGAACAGGCCACCAGCAAGGCACCGAGCGTACGCCTGATCAAGGGTTCCATCCGTCTCATTTCGTTTCCTGTCCTTCCGAAGCCTTGCTGAAAAGGAACTGGCTGATCAATTTTTCCAGAACCACGGCTGACTGCGTTTTCGAAATTGTATCGCCTGGTTTCAGCATGGCCTCGTCGCCGCCGACATCGAAGCCGACATACTGTTCGCCGAGCAGGCCGGCCGTGTAGATCGAAGCGAAGGTATCGCGCGGGAACTGGTAGCGACCATCGATATTCATCGTCACCACGGCCTCGTAAGTAGACGGATCGAAGCGGATATCGGCGATCCGGCCGACGACCACACCGGCGCTCTTCACCGGTCCGCGCACCTTCAGCCCGCCGATGTTGTCGAACTTGGCCTGCAGCGCATATGTTTCGGACAGATGAGCCGACGAAAGGTTGCCGACCTTGAGCGCCAGGAACATCAACGAGGCGATGCCGATGGCTACGAAAATGCCGACCCAGAGGTCGAGAACGGTACGGTTCATGAAGTTCCCCGGAACATGAACGAAGTCAGGACGAAATCCAGCGCCAGGATGGCCAGCGCCGACGTCACCACGGTCCGCGTGATGGCCCGCGACACGCCTTCGGCGGTTGGCACGGAATCGTAGCCTTCGAAAACGGCGATCAGCGAAACCGCGATGCCGAACACAAAACTCTTGATGACACCATTGACGATGTCGTAGCGAAAATCAACACCCGCCTGCATCTGCGACCAGAAGGCGCCGTCATCGACCCCGATGAAGACGACCCCGATCAGCCAGCCGCCAAGCACGCCCATGGCCGAGAACAGTGCGGCCAGCAAGGGCATCGAGATGACGCCCCCCCAGAAACGCGGGGCAATGACGCGAGCGATCGGATTGACTGCCATCATGTCCATCGCCTTTAGCTGCTCGGTTGCCTTCATCAGGCCGATTTCCGCGGTAATCGAGGAACCGGCGCGCGAAGCGAAGAGCAGGCCGGCAACGACGGGGCCCAGCTCGCGAACCAGCGACAGCGCAACGAGGATACCCAGCGCTTCCGTCGAACCATAGCGCTGCAGCGTCTCATACCCCTGCAGGCCCAGTACCAGACCGACGAAGAGCCCGGAAACCGAAATGATCAGCAGCGACAGCACCCCACTGAAATAGACCTCGCGGATGGTCAGCGGCAGGCGACGAAAGGAAGCCCCGGAGAAGCGCAGGATGGCAAACAGGAAGCGCGCGGCAAAACCAAGGCGCCATATCCGGTCGACGACCGAATGCCCGAGCTTGCGCAGGAGAGCGGCCGGATCAACCATGGGCGACCCCGGGCAGGAACTCGTCGCGCGCCGACGGCGCCGGGTAGTCGAAACGCACGGGCCCATCGACCTCGGCGTGTACGAATTGATGCACGAACGGATCGCGCGAAGCGCGCAAATCGTCGGGCGTGCCTTCGGCGACGATTCGGCCGCCGGAAATGAAGTAGATGTAGTCGACGATCAACAGCGATTCCTGAACATCATGGGTAACCATGATCGAGGTCGCCCCCAGCGCATCGTTCAACTTCCGGATCAACTGGCCAATGACCCCGAGGGCAATCGGATCGAGTCCGGTAAACGGTTCGTCGTACATGACCAGCATCGGATCGAGGGCCACCGCCCGCGCCAGCGCCACCCGTCGCGCCATGCCGCCGGACAGCTCGCCCGGCATCAGGCCATGGGCACCGCGCAGGCCGACGGCCGCCAGCTTCATCAGCACCAGGTCGCGAATCATCTCTTCCGACATGTCGGTATGTTCGCGGATCGGGAAGGCCACGTTGTCGAATACCGACATGTCGGTAAACAAGGCGCCGAACTGGAACAGCATGCCCATCTGGCGACGGATGCGATACAGATCGTCGTGCGACATCTCGGAAACGCGGTGCTTGTCGAGCCGGACACGCCCGCCGGTCGGCTTCAGCTGGCCGCCGATGCAGCGCAGCAGGGTCGTCTTGCCGCAACCCGAGCCGCCCATGATGGCCACCACCTTGCCGCGCGGAATCTTCATGTTGATTCCCTCCAGCACGGGGCGCCCGTCATAGTTGAAATGCAGGTCTTCGATATCGACCAGGATGTCGTCCGACAAATCGCTTTCCTTGAAAAAAGTCGCCGGATTTTAACAGAAGCCCCCGCCAACGCCCTGATCCCGCAAGGCTATAATCAGGCAAATTTCATTTGGAATGTTGCGTACTTGTCTGCTGCCAAGCCCCTGCTGCTGATCGTCGACGACGACCCGCTGATCACCGAATCGCTCAGCTTCGCCTTCACCCACGCCTTCGACGTGGTCAGCAGCCATTCCCGCACCCACACCCTGAGCCTGCTCCGCCAGCTCCGCCAAGTACCCCGTCTCGCCCTGGTTGATCTTGGCCTGCCCCCGTTCCCGCACCGTCCCGACGAGGGCTTCGCATTGATCGGTGACCTGCTGGCCCTGGCGCCAGATATGAAGATCGTCGTCCTGACCGGGCAGAACGATGACGACAACGCCCGCCATGCCCGCACCTTGGGAGCCATCGACTTCGTCGGCAAGCCGTGCGACCCGGGCCGGCTGTCGGCACTGCTCACCCGCACCCTAAGCTTCAGCGAGCCGCAAGCAGGCCAGCCGGCCGCCGGCCTGATCGGCGACAGCCTGCCCATGCAGCGCCTCCGCCTGCAACTCGGGCAGTACGCGGACCTCGCCTTCCCCGTGCTGATCGAAGGCGAATCCGGCAGCGGCAAGGACATCGTGGCCAGCCACCACCTGCACCGCCTGACGGTGCGGCACGACAAGCCGTTTCTCGCAGTCAACTGTGCCGCCATTTCGCCGACGCTGCTCGAACCCATCCTGTTCGGCCACGCCCGCGGCGCCTTCACCGGAGCCACCAGTGCCAAGTCCGGCTATTTCGAGGACGCCGACGGCGGCACGCTCTTTCTCGACGAGATCGGCGAATTGCCGCTCGAGCTGCAACCCAAGCTGCTGCGCGTTCTCGAAAACGGCGAGTACCAACGCGTCGGCGAAACCCAGACACGTATCTCGACCGCGCGCATCATCGCCGCCACCAACCGCGACCTGCGCAAGGAAATCCGCGCCGGACGGTTTCGCGCCGACCTCTATCACCGCCTCTCGGTCTTCTCGGTAGCCGTCCCCAGCCTGCGCGACATGGGCGACGACCGCCTGCTGCTGCTCGATCACTTCAGCCGCCTCTATGCCAGCCAGGCGCAACTGGCACCCTTCACGCTCAGCCCGGCAGCCCGTGCCATGTGGCGGGAGTACGCCTTTCCCGGTAACGTGCGCGAACTCCGCAACATCGTCATCCGCCTTGCCGCCGGCCATCCCGGACAGGAAGTCGACACGACCCGCCTGCGCGCCGAATTCGACGGTGACGAAGCAGAATCGGCCGGCGAAACCGCTGGCCTGCTCGCCGACGATCTGGAGCAGGTTCGCCAGGCGGCGCGCAAGCACCTGGAAAAGACGGAAACAATCAATCTCGACGCCACGCTCGATCTCTGGGAACGTGGTTACATGGAAGCTGCCATCGCGCTGAGTGGCGGCAACATGAGCCGGGCGGCCCGCCGCCTCGGCATCAATCGCACGACGCTCTACAACCGCATGGAAGGCTGGAACCGCCGATGAGCCTTTACCTTGAACACTTCGGGCTGCGCGAGCCGCCATTCCGCATCACGCCGGACACCGACTTCTTCTTTTCCGGCGCCAACCGGGGCCCGACCCTCGACGCGCTGATCTACGCAATCACCCAGGACGAAGGCATCGTCAAGGTCACCGGCGAAGTCGGCAGCGGCAAGACCATGCTTTGCCGCATGCTGCTAGAGCGCCTGCCGGACAGTGTCGAGACGCTCTATCTGGCCAATCCCTCGCTGTCCCGCCAGGAGATCACCGGCGCCATCGCCGACGAACTCGGCATCCCGACAGACGGCAAGGCCACGCATTCCCTGACCCGTGCCTTGCAGGAGGCACTGATCGAACGCTACGCCGCCGGCAAGCGTGTGGTCATGCTGATCGACGAAGCCCATGCGATGCCTGCCGAATCGCTGGAGGAAATCCGCCTGCTCTCGAATCTCGAGTCAAAGGCAACCAAGCTGCTGCAGATCGCCCTCTTCGCCCAACCTGAGCTCGACGAGCGCCTCGCCGCCAACGACATGCGACAGTTGCGGGAGCGCATCACCCAGCATTTCAGCCTGGCCCCGCTCAAGCAGGAGGATGTTGCCGGCTACATCGAGTTCCGCCTGCGCGCCGCCGGCTATCACGGCCCCACGCCCTTCACGCCGGCCGCAACCCGACAGATCGCCGAGATTTCCAAAGGCCTCTCCCGGCGCATCAACATTCTCGCCGACAAGGCATTGCTGGCCGCCTTCTCGCAGAACAGCCACCAGGTGGACGCCGCGGAAGTCGCCATTGCCGCCCGGGACGCCCAGTTCATGCCCCTGCAACGCGTGCAGCAAGGCAATCGCCCGGCCATGCTGCGCGGCCTGGCCTGGACGGCACTGGCCGCCATTCTGCTGTTGATCGCCTTCAATCTCGGCATGCGTAGCGCCCCCGGCGACAAAACCGATGTAGCACACGCCACCAGCCCGGCACCAGAAGCACCGCAGGCTACCGCCAGCCGCCAGAAGGCACTCCGTTCCGCCCCCCCGTCCAACGCCGCCACCCCGCGCTTCGGCCCGCTGACCCGCCAGCATATGGAGCAATACGCTGCCTGGATCGAAGAAGTTCCACGTACCCGCTACTTCATCCAGCTGCTGGCCACCGAAGCCACCCACACCGGCGAGATCGAAGGCTTCCTCGCCCGCGCCACCAAGGAACTCGATCCGGCGGAAATCCGCGCCTATCGCTCGAGCCTGTCGGGCAGTGACCGGGTCGGCGTGATCTACGGCGACTTCCCGAACCGGGAAACCGCCGCCGCCGCCATGCTGGCACTGCCCGAGTCGATCAAGGCTGCCCAGCCCTTCCCGCGGCAGGTTTCGCGACTCCATTGAAGTCCTTGAAACCATGACGATACGTTATCAACGTGCTAGCATCGGCGACGTTCCGGCCAAAGGCGTGCCGACAGTTGAAACAAGGTAAAGGTCCGATGAAGATCGGTTACATCAGCGCAACGCTGCTCTCCCTGATCCTGGCGGCCTGTGCGGCACCAACGCCGCGCGAACCGCTGAAGGGCCACCTCAGCACCGGCAGTGAAGCACCTGGCTCGGCAAAGACTGCCGCCGCCTCCCCGGCCTCGATTCCGGCACCTGTCCAGCAAACGCTCGCCCTGCCCAAACCGCGCATCCAGCCCAAGGCCGAGACCTACAGCGTCGTCGTCAACAACGTCCAGGTACATGACCTGCTGTTCGCCCTGGCGCGCGACGCCAAGGTGAACGTAGACATCCACCCCGGCATCACCGGCACCGTCTCTCTCAATGCCATCGACCAGACCCTGCCGCAACTGCTGACGCGGATCGCCAAACAGGTCGACATGCGCTTCGAACTGGACGGCCCCAACCTTTCCGTGATGCCGGACACACCTTTCCTGAAGCATTACAAGGTGGATTACGTGAACATGTCGCGCGACGTCGCGGCGACTGTCTCGACCAATACTCAGATCGCCACCGGCGTGCCTGGCAGCGGCAGCGGAAGTAGTGGCTCGGTAAGCAACTCGAGTGGCAACGTCTCAAGCACGCGCATCGAGAACACATCGAAAAACCAGTTCTGGGTATCTTTGGAGAAGAACATCAAGGACATCCTGCGCGAAACGGACAAGATTCTGCCGGAGGGTTCCAGCGAAACGGTTGTCGAACAGAACTCCGAGCAAACCTCGACCGGCGCCGCAGCACTGCCGCAGACCGGACGTACCGCAGCACAGGCCATCGCCAACGCCCTGCAGGCGAATCCGGCGCCAAGCTCGAACAGCCAGCGCACCGGCACCGCAATCTTCCGCACCAACACCTTCCGCGAAGCTGCATCGGTCATCATGAATCCGGAAAGCGGCGTCATCACCGTACGCGCCACCGGCCGGCAACATGAAAAAATCCAGGAATTCCTCGACCGCGTCATCAACTCCGCCCGCCGCCAGGTGCTGATCGAAGCGACCATCGTCGAGGTCGAATTGGCCGACGGCTACAAACAGGGTATCGACTGGAGCCGCTTCCGCTCCGATGGCAGCGGTTTTTCAATTACCCGACCCGCAGGAGGAACGATTGCCGACACAGCCAATGCGGCATTCAATCTCGTCATCAAGCAACTGGACAAAACGTTGAATC
Organism: Dechloromonas sp.; assembly: GCA_008933675.1. Taxonomy (GTDB): domain Bacteria; phylum Pseudomonadota; class Gammaproteobacteria; order Burkholderiales; family Rhodocyclaceae; genus Azonexus. Next base: position 11,964 of record WBUO01000007.1, on the reverse strand, counting down.
TGGAAGCGGCGGTCGATTTCCTGCAATCTTTCGGCACCACCAAGGTTCTATCCAGCCCGCGACTTTCGGTGCTCAACAATCAGACTGCACTGCTCAAGGTGGTCGAAAACCTTGTCTATTTCAACGTCAAATCCGATGTAACACCTTCCAACGTTGTCGGAGTTCCCCCAGTCACCGCCACGACGACCACACCGCAATCCGTCTCGGTTGGTCTGGTTATGGCGGTAACTGCGCAAATCAGCGACACCGAAAACATAATCCTCAACATCCGTCCGACCATTTCCAGTGTTTCCGACTGGAAAGAGGATCCGAATCCATCGAACAAGACCGCTGGCGTACAAAATTTTGTGCCGCAAATCCGCACACGTGAAATTGAGTCCGTAATGCGTGTCACCAGCGGCGACATCGCGGTGCTCGGCGGCCTGATGGAGGACCGTGTCGAGTACAACACCGGCCGCCTCCCGCTGCTCGGCCAGATTCCGCTGGCCGGAGAACTGGTAACCAAGCGCGACAACGCGGCAAAGAAATCCGAACTGGTCATCTTCCTGCGCCCGATCGTCATCAAGGACGCCAGTCTGGACGGCGACTATGCCGGCATGCGTGACTTCCTGCCCGGCGGCGCTTTCTTCCGGCAGCCCAATGAAGCACAGCCGTTCAACATCGTTCCCAGCCGCTGAGGAGCGCGCATGAGCCTGTTGATGGATGCCCTGAAACGGGCGGAATCGAGCAAGCAGGAAGCCGCCCGCCAGCAGGCAGGCAAGGAGCCTGCGGCAGGAGCAGGCGAAGGCTTGACGCTGGCGCCGCTTGGTGACGCGCCAGCCATCAACCAGCCCCTGCCGGATCTTGCCTCGCATATCGAGGCTGTCGACGCCGATCTTGCCCGTTCGGCGCAGGGGCGGGCGCCCGCCGAACCGCCCCCCGCGTTTGCCCAGGCAGCAACCAGCAGCCAGGCGGCCGCCCGTAACGTCTTCATTGCCAAGCAAACCCCGGGCACGGGGCAACGGCCGCTGCTCTGGCTGGTGCTGGGCATCCTGATCATCGCGGCACTCGCCATCGGCACCTATGTCTGGTTCCAGGTGAACTCGCTGGGCAGCAGCAGCCTGGCTCCCGCCTCCACCAAAGCGCCAGTCCGCATGGCACCGCCACCGGTCAGCCAGGTTGCTCCGGCACCGGAAATGCCGATCCAGCCCCAAGCTGTCGCCGAGCCCGCACCGCCCCCCGTCCAGGCACCTGAAGCCTGGACGCCGGCACCACCCGCAGCCCAGCCGGCTCCGCGGGCGCCCCAGACAACGGCAGCGCCGATCCGCCTGGCACGGACACAAACGCCGGCCGATGCCAACCTGCTCAGCGGCCACCGACATCTGCAGGAGGGCAATCTGCCCATGGCCAACCAGAATTTCCTGCAGGTTCTCCAGCACGACCCCAACAATACCGACGCCCTGCTGGCCCTGGCCGCCATCGCCCAGCACCAGGGCCGGAGCGGCGAAGCGGAAGCCTGGCGGCAACGGGCCTTGATCGCCGACCCGAGCCTGCCGGCGACACAGGCCGCCATCCTCGGCGGCACGGCTGCCCGCACCGATCCGCAGACGACCGAGAGCCGACTGAAAACCTTGCTCGCCGCCCAGCCGCAATCGGCTGAGCTCAATTTCACCCTGGGCAATCTGTATGCTGCCCAGCGACGCTGGGCCGAGGCGCAACAGGCTTATTTCAATGCGGTCGCCGCCGATAACGACAATCCGGATTACCTGTTCAACCTGGCAGTCAGCCTCGACCAGTTGCGCCAGCCGCGCCCCGCCGCACAGCATTACCGGCTGGCCCTGGAGGCGGCTTCCCGGCGGCCCGCCACCTTTGACAAGGAAGCGGTCGGCAAACGGCTGGCCGAACTTCAGCCCTGATACCACGATGAGTACGTCGACGCTGCAACGGCGGCCCCTTGGCCAGATCCTGATTTCGGAAGGCATCCTCTCCGAGGATCAGTTGCGTATCGCGCTGCTCGAGCAGATGAAGAACAACCAGCCGATCGGCAAGCTGCTGGTGTCGCTCGGCTTCGTCACCGAAGCCACCTTGCGCCAGGCGTTGTCGGAGAGCCTGGGCAAGCAGAGCATCGACCTGTCGCATGCCGTCGTCGATCCGCTGGCGCTGAAGATGGTGCCGCGCGAGATGGCCAAGCGCTATCACCTGCTGCCGCTCGACTACGACCATCCCAACCGGCGGCTGACAGTAGCCATTTCCGACATCAATGACATCGTCGGTCTCGATCGCGTCCGTTCGATGATCGAGGAAAACACCGAGATCGAGACGCTGCTCGCCGGTGAATCGGAAATCGACCGGGCAATCGACCAGTATTACGGCCACGAGTTGTCGATCGACGGCATCCTGCACGAGATCGAGACCGGCGAGATCGACTGGAAGAGCCTGTCGGCGACCGACGACGAATACAGCCAGCCGGTCGTCCGCCTGATCGACTCGATCCTCACCGATGCGGTGAAGCGCGAGGCCTCGGACATCCACTTCGAGCCGGAAGCCAACTTCCTGCGCATCCGCTACCGCATCGACGGCATGCTGCGGCAGATCCGCGCCCTGCACAAATCCTACTGGCCGGCAATGACGGTGCGCATCAAGGTGCTGTCGGGGATGAACATCGCCGAAATGCGGGCCCCGCAGGACGGCCGCATCGGCCTGTCGGTGTCCGGGCGCGCCGTCGACTTCCGCGTCGCCAGCCAGCCGACCATCCACGGCGAAAATATCGTGCTGCGTATCCTCGACCGGCAGAAGGGCATCGTGCCGCTCGAACAGCTCGGCCTGGCGGAGGAGCACCTGCACCAGCTGAAGCTGATGATCGCCCGGCCGGAGGGCATCATCCTGGTCACCGGCCCGACCGGCAGCGGCAAGACGACCACGCTCTATTCGGTGCTCAACCACATCAATGCCGAGGGCATCCACATCATGACCCTCGAAGACCCGGTCGAGTACCCGATGGCCATGGTCCGCCAGACTTCGGTCGTGGAAAACGCCAAGCTCGATTTTGCCAACGGCATCCGCTCGATGATGCGCCAGGATCCGGACGTCATCCTGGTTGGCGAAGTGCGCGATGCCGAAACGGCCGAAATGGCTTTCCGCGCCTCGATGACCGGTCACCAGGTGTACACCACCCTGCACACCAATTCGGCCATCGGCGCCGTGCCGCGCCTGCTCGATATCGGCGTGCTGCCCGACATCATGGCCGGCAACATCATCGGCATCATTGCCCAGCGCCTGATCCGCCGCCTGTGCGAGCACTGCAAGTCGCCCTATCACGCCGAGGCCCACGAAGTGCGCCTGCTCGGCCCGCAGGTTGAGGGGCAGCGGCCGGTGCTGTTCCGCCCCACCGGCTGCGAGGCCTGCGATTTCCAGGGCTATCGCGGGCGTATCGCGATCATGGAGCTGCTGCGCATCGACGCCGGCCTCGACGAATTGATCGCCCGCCGCGCCACCACTCACGAAATCCGCAGCCGGGCGCTGGCCCAGGGCTTCATCACGCTGGCCGACGATGGCCTGCGCCGGGTGCTGAACGGCACGACCTCGCTGGAAGAACTGGCGCGCGTCGTCGACCTGACCGACCGGATGTAGCCATGCTGTTCGACTACAAGGCGGTCAGCGGCGAAGGGCGGATGACCTACGGGCGGCTCGACGCCATCAACCTGATCGATCTCGAAATGCGCCTGAAGCGCATGGATCTCGATCTGGTCACCGGCAAGCTGGTCGAGCATCGCTCGCTGTTCGGCCGGCGCAGCATTCCGCGACCGGAGCTGATCAACTTCTGTTTTCACCTCGAACAACTGGCCCGCTCCGGTGTGCCGCTGCTCGACGGCCTGACCGACCTGCGCGACTCGATCGAGCACCCGCGCTTCCGCGAGGTGGTCGCCGTCCTCATCGAGAACATCGAGGGCGGCCAGACGCTGTCCCAGGCCATGGAAACGCACCCGGACGTGTTCAGCCAGGTGGTGGTCAACCTGATCCGCGCCGGCGAAGCCAGCGGCCAGTTGCCGGAAGTGCTCGCCAGCCTCGGCGAATCGCTGCGCTGGGAAGACGAGCTGGCCTCGCATACCAAGAAGCTGCTGATGTACCCGGCCTTCGTCGCCACCGTGGTCATCGCCGCCACCGTCTTCCTGATGGTCTACATGGTGCCGCAGCTGAAGCTGTTCGTGAAAAACATGGGACACGCACTGCCGCTGCAGACCCAGGCTCTGTTCTTCGTCTCCGATCTGCTCGTCGACTACTGGTATGTCTTCCTGGTCACCCCGCTAGCAGCCATCATCACCGGGCATTTCGTCGTCCGCGGCAATCCGCTGGCCCGCACCCGTCTGGATGGCATCAAGCTGCGTCTGCCGGTGCTGGGCCCGATCATCAAGAAGATCATCCTGTCGCGCTTCGCCAACACCTTTGCCATGCTCTACGCTTCCGGCATCCCGATTCTCGAATCGATCCGCACCACCCAGGACATCGTCGGCAACCGTGTCGTCCGCCAGGCCCTGGAGCGCGTCGAGCAATCGATCCGCGAGGGGCGCAACGTCGCCGGCGCCTTCCACGATGTCGGGCTGTTTCCGCCGCTCGTCGTGCGCATGCTGCGCGTCGGCGAGAACACCGGCGGCCTGGACAAGGCCCTGCTCAACGTCAGCTACTTCTACACGCGCGACGTCAAGGAATCGGTGGGCAAGGCCCAGGCGCTGATCGAACCGATGCTGACGCTTTTCATGGGCGCCCTCCTCGGCTGGATTATGCTGTCGGTCATCGGCCCGATCTACGACGTCATCAGCAAGATTCCCACGTGAGCGCCCACTGCCTCCTCTATCTCAACACCCACCGCCTGACCGCCTATGCCTGGCGGCAGGGCAGGCTGCACGCGGAGGGCGTTTTCGAGAACGGTGAGCAAGGCCTGACAGCCTTCCGCGACTACCTGCAGGATCGCCAGAATTGCCACCTCTCGCTGCTTGCCAATATTGCCGAGGAAGGACATGTCCTTGAAACCATACCTTTTCTGCAGGGCGCCGACCGCCAGGCCCTGATCACCCGCAAGATCGGCCAGCACTTCATGGGCTCGCCTCTGGCCGCAGCCTTTTCCCTCGGCTATGAGAAAAACCGTCGAAAGAACGAGAAGCTGCTGCTCTCGGCACTGACCAACCCGGCCCATTTCGACCCCTGGCTGCAGCGTATCGCCGACAGCGAAGTCCCGCTCGCCGGCATCTATACCGTCGCCCAACTGGCCGGCCCCCTGCTCAACAAACTCGGCGGCGCAGCCAAACGCAGCGTGCTGCTCAGCATGCAGGATCATTCGATCCGCGAAAGCTACGTGGTCGATGGCCGCACGCTGTTCTCGCGCATGGCGCCGATCAGCGACAGCAGCATCGCCGGCATCGCCAGCAGTTTTGCCGCCGAGGCAGCCAAACTGCAGCAGTACCTGATCGGCCAGCGCCTGATCGGCCGCGACGAGAACCTGCCGGTCTTCATCATTGCCTACCCACCAGCCATCCCGGCCATCGACAATGCCTGCCCTGACCGCGGCAACCTGAGTTTCTCGATCATCGACAGCCATCATGCTGCCGAAAAACTCGGTCTCAAGACGCCCCCCGAAGACAATCGCTGCGATCCACTCTACCTGCACCTGCTGGCCACTTCGCCACCCCGTCAGCAATTCGCCAGCGCGGCACACCGCCACGATTTCCAGCTTGCCCGGATCCGCCGCGGCATCCTCGCCCTCGGCCTGACCGCCCTCCTCGGCGGCCTGTTGTTTGCCGCCCGCGAGAGCTACCACGCCCATACCCTGCGCCATGAAACACAGGAACTGCAGGCCCGGGAAGCCGACATGCAAGCCCGCTACCAGGAAATCTCGAGCAGCTTCCCGCAACTCGGCATCGACAACGACACGCTACGCCGCCTGACCGATCGGCATGCCGAACTCAGCCGCCAGCAACGCCAACCGGAAGCTGCCCTGCGGCGCCTGAGCCGGGCGGTCGACCAGGTACCGGCCATTGCGCTCGTCCGCATCGACTGGCAGATCGGCCGCAAGAGCAGCGACACCTCGGCAGTCAGCGAAGGCAGGGAAGAGATCACCACCGTTCACGGCAACGTCCGGCTCGCCCCGGCGGCAACGATCCGCCAGGTCCTGGCGACCTTCGAACAGTTTGTCGACCTGCTGCGCCTCGACCCCGACAACACGGTCCGCATCCTGCAACCACCCTACGACATGGTATCGGACCGCACCTTGCGCGGCGGCGAGGGCATCGGCGTCACCGGCGATAGCGCGCAGGTGCGCCCCTTCGCAGTTGAAATCGTCCGCACGATCGCCCCATGAAATTCACCACCCGCGACCTCGTCAAGCTGCAATGGCCGCTGCTCGGCGCACTGCTGCTGATCGCCCTCGGCTCGTTCGCCGCCTGGTGGAGCAGCAACGACGCCGTGTTCGCCCAGCGCCAGCGGGATCAGGCCAGCAGCCGGATGCTGCAGATCGAACAGCGCCTGCGTCAGGTCCGGACCGAAGAACAGGAGCTCCGCGACCGGGGAGCAATCTTCCAGCGCCTGCAGCAGTCCGGTATCGCCGGCGAGGAGCGCCGCCTGGAATGGACCGAGCTGCTCGATGACATCCAGCGCCAGCTGCGCATTCCCGGCATCAACTACGAATTCGGCATCCGCAAGCCCCTGGATAACGGCGGCAATCCGCAATACAGCTACTTCGCCAGCCCCATGCGCATCCAGCTGCACCTGCTGCACGAGGAGGATCTGCTGCGTTTTCTCAGCCGGCTGCAACAGGAAGCCAAGGCTCTCGTCCTGATCCGCAACTGCACGCTGGCCCCGCCACCCGGACGCGGCATCGGCAGCGACGAACCGGCCCACCTGGTCGGCGAATGCGAACTGCGCTGGATCACCGTTCGCCAGTCAGCGGGAGCATCATGAAAACCCTTGCCCTCCTCGCCGGATTGCTCAGCATCCTCCCCGCCGCCCAGGCCGAGCCCGAACCGCTCGGCCGCCTGTTCCTGACCCCGCAACAGCGCCAGACCCTCGACCGCCTGCGCCTGCAGGATCCCGGCAGCGGCAACCAGCGTGCCTTCACGCTCAATGGCGAAGTCCGCCGCAGCGGTGGCAGCAGCACCCGCTGGATCAACGGACAGGCCGACTGGTCGGGCAACGCGGCAGCCCCGTCGGTACCGGTCGGCGACAGCTACGATCCGGACAGCGGTGAGCGGCAGTCCCTGCTCGGCGGCGGACGCATCCACATCACCCCTGGTTCCCGTTAGCGATGCGCGCCTCCTGTCGCCATGAGGGTGGCTTCGCACTGCTGCTCTTTCTCTTCCTGGCAATGGGCATTGCCGCCAGCCTGCTTCTGTCGGCGTGGAGCGGCAGCAAACTGAAACGAGAACAGGCGTTGCGATCGCAGCAGATTCTGCAGGATGCCAAAACGGCATTGATCGCCTGGTCAGCCTCCCACCGCACGACTCCCGGCCGGCTACCCTGCCCGGAAGACACCTCCTTGATAGGCGGACTGAACGAAGGCAATGCCCTGAGCGCGTGCTCCAATTCGACCACATCAATCGGGCGTATTCCATGGCGGACCTTGGGTCTGGTTGAACCCAAAGATGCCGGGGGGGAACCGCTCTGGTACGTTCTGTCCCCCGGTTTTCGCGGCGTCCCTCCCCTCGGCAGCGCCGGCGTCGCCAATGGTCTACTCCAGCTGGACGGGGCATCCAGCGACATCGCCGCACTGGTGATTGCCCCGGGAGCTCCGCTTCCCGGCCAGACAAGACCTCAGCCAAGCCCGGCCTCCCCACCGAACAGCGCCAACTACCTTGATCTCGGCAATGCCACCGGCCCCGCCTTCGTCAGCAATGGAGCCGCGTCGAACTTCAACGACCAGGTGATCACCATCACCACCCGGGAGCTATTCCTGGCAATGCGCCATCGCGTATTGTCCGAGATTCAGGGAGCATTCGGGCTGGAGAACGGCTTGCGCCGCCACTACAACGATAATGGCGGATTTCCTCCGACAGGTACGCCTCTGAACAGCCTGATTTTTGATTCTGACACCCGCAACTGGCTTTCTCCGGGCACAAACACCGAACTGTGGTTTTCCCTGGTCACCTACATTTCTCCCCTCCCGCCCGCTCGGCCCCGACTTATCCTGGACGGCATCTCGATGGAAGTTACACCGTGCACTGCGACCCCCTGCCCATGAACCGGGCGACCCAGCATGGCTTCACGCTGCTTGAACTGGCGATCGTGCTGGTCATCGTCGCTCTGCTGTCCACAGGCCTGATGGTCTCCATCGTCGCCCAGAGAGATTCCGTCGCCATAGCCGAAACGCAACGGCGGCTGGCCGAGGCACGCGACGCCTTGCTCGGCTTTGCCGCGGCCAACGGCCGGCTCCCCTGTCCCGCAGCACCGGCAGCAACCGGCATCGAACAACCGGTCGGCGGCGGAAACTGTGACAATCCGTGGGATGGGTTTCTGCCCGCCCTGACGCTCGGTTTGTATCCAACTGACGAAAATGGCTATGCGCTCGACGGCTGGGGCAATCCCATACGTTATGGCGTAACCACCTACACCCATGCATCCTGCCCCAGCTCGTGCTTCACGACTGCCAACGGGGTGAAGCTTGCCTGGAATGCCAGCGTCAGCGCCCTGGCCCCTGATCTCAACATCTGCAACACCACGGATGGCGCCACGGGAAGCGGGGCCTCGGCCGCATGCGCCGCGGGGAGCAGGTTGGCGACCAACGCCGTTGCGCTCGTCTTCTCCCGCGGGACAAATGGCGGAATCGCCCCCAGCAGTGCCGACGAACTGGCCAACGGCAATGCCGACCGCCTGTACGTCTCGCGCACGCCCACCCCGGCAGGCGCCAACGAATTTGACGATATCGTTCTCTGGATATCGCCGCACCTCCTTTACAACCGCCTGATCGTCGTCGGGCGCCTGCCTTGACTTGCGCAAGCAGCCGCCGTTCTCCGGCGGATCCGGCCGGTTGACCTGCCTTCCCACCACTGCCACACTGGCCATGCAGACGCCATGACGCCTCCCCGACCCCGTGAGCCAGCCCGCCTTCCTTTTCTCCCTGCGTAACGCCGGCATCAAGCCCGATGACGATGCCGAGACCCGGCTGAAGAAATCCCTGCTGATCTTCGCCACCGGTCTGGTCTGCCTCGGTTCGATGCTCTGGCTTTTTCTCTATGGTCAGCTCGGGCCGCAGTTCTCGGCGACGGAACCCTTCATCTTCCAGATCCTTCTCGTCGGCAACCTGCTCTATTTCTTCCACAGCGGCAATTTCAACCTCTTCCGTCATTCGCAGCTGGCGCTCTTCCTCTTCGCCCCCTTCGCCGTACAGTGGGGCATCGGCAACTTCATCACGGCCAGCGGCACCAGCCTGTGGGGACTGCTGGCACCGATCGGCGCCATCCTCTTCATCGGGCCGCGCGAATCCATCGCCTGGTTCGTCGCCTACATCTTCCTGACCGCCCTCTCCGGCTTCTTCGACTACTACCTGGCCGACAATCTGGCGACAACGGCGCCAAAGATCGCCACGCACACCAGCGTCTTCTTCTTTGCCCTCAATTTCGCGGCCATCTCCAGCATCGTCTACCTGCTGCTGCGCTATGCGGTGATCGAGAAAGCCCGCGCCCAGGCCGAACTTGAAGCCACCCACGAGAAGTTGCAGGAAGAGCAGCAACGCTCGGAACGCCTGCTGCTGAACATCCTGCCCGGCCCCATCGCCGAACGCCTGAAGCACGACAAGCAGACCATTGCCGACGGCTTCGCCGACGTCACGGTCATGTTCGTCGACATCGTCAACTTCACCCGCATCGCCGAAGGCATGACGCCGCAGCAGGTCTTCGCCATGCTCAACCGCATCTTCTCCTCCTTCGACGAACTGGCCGAGCAATATGGCGTCGAAAAGATCAAGACCATCGGCGACGCCTACATGGTGGCGGGCGGCCTGAACAACGAGCAGAGCAACTATTCGCGCGCCATCGCCGAACTGGCCGTCGCCATGCGCGACCTGTTGCGCCGTGACTTCTCGGTCAACGACATGCACCTCGATGTCCGCATCGGCATCGGCACCGGCCCCATCGTCGCCGGCGTCGTCGGCAAGAAGAAGTTCATCTACGACCTGTGGGGCGACACCGTCAATCTGGCCAGCCGGATCACCAGCGAAGGCGTACCGGGCATGATCCAGGTCGACGAAACGACCTACCGCCGGCTGGCCGACGACTTCGCCTTCGACGAACCGCAGATCCTGTACCTGAAGGGCAAGGGCAACACCACCGTTTACCGCCTCACCGGCCACACAGGCGAGTCGGAACGCCTCCCCCTCAGCGCCGCGCGGACAGGCTGAACACCACCCCACCCGGCCGGTTCTCACTGAGCACCAGCCGATAACCGGCCGCCGCCGCCTGGCGCGCCGCATGATAGAGGCCGATCCCCAGGCCATCCTCCGAATCCACCGGTTCGCGCAACACCGAGGCCGCCAGCGATGGCGACAGTTCGGCACCGTCATCGGCAACGCTCAGACTCCCGTCGGCAAAGCTGACGACAATGGTGAGGCCAGGCTGCCGCTGGCGTTTGGCGAGGGCATTTTGCAGCAGGTTCTCGGCAACACTGTCGAACAAGCCGGCCGGCAAACACTCGCCGCGCTCCGGCGCCCCCTGCCAGGACAATTCGCTGCTCGCATAGCGGGCTCGCAAACGCCCCCACCAATCCTCGGCAGGCGACAGCTCGCGGATCTCGGCCTGCGGCGTCTGCAGCTTTTCCAGGGTATTGCGCAAGCGCTCGGTAATCAGCGGCAACTGCTTGCCGAGCAGCGCAGCCAGCTGGGCCGGGTCACCGGGCTGAGCGGCGGCATAGCACAGCCCCTGCATCGACTGCAGCAGATTCTTGACATCGTGGGTGACACGCGAGCCGGTTTCATATACCGCCTGCAGATAATTCAGGCGCTGCAGCTCGTGCGTCTGGCGCTTGGCCAGATAGAACTCGGCGACCAGACGCAGCAACCACTCGACATGCCAGCGCATCGACGGCGACGGTGGCAGACGGAAATAGACGATCAGTTCGAAATCCTCCGCCTGCAGCTGATGCGTATGTTCCGTGCGACCGCCCGACTCTCCGCTCCTCCCGGCCGCCTGCCAGGCGCTGCCAAGCACCCACGGCATGCCTTGCAGACGATTCATGGCAGCCGCCAGGAAGCGTTCCGGCGACGGCTCGCGCTCGTTCTCCTCGGCCAGCTGGACCAGCCATTGTTCCAAGGGCATGCCGACCGAAAGCAGGTAACGCGAAACCGCCGAGCCGATCCCGGAGAATCCGCCGCGCGGATTCCAGGCCCAGGCGACGACCAGCAAGGCACCGGCCATGGTCAGCGAGGTCGAGAACAGCGCCTCGACATAGCCGACACCGCCAACCAGCATGTAGGCCAGTGCGCCGAGCACGAAGACGGCAAGCACCAGAAAGACCAGCATGCCGTAGAACAGATCGAAGGCATCGCCGGCCCGCCGCTGCGGCGCGCGCGCCGGAAAGATCAGGAGCAGCAGCAGCAGCAATGGCATCAGGCGGGCAAAGGCTTCGCGCGGCAGCGGATCGAGCACCACCTTGGGCGAAATCTCGGGCACCACACCGAAGATCGTCACGCCGATGACGTACCCGAAGGCCAGCAGATAACCGGCCCGCTCGCCGCGCCGCTCCGTCCACAACACCCGTCCGCCGATCGCCGCGGCCAGCGCGCCGCACCAGATCAACAGCAGCCAGGGCCCCAATCCCCAGGTGGAGCCGAGCGCCACGAGAAACAGCACGCCCCCCTGAGCGGCACTGATCCGCCGCTCGCCGGCGACGAAGGGCTGCCAGATCAGGAAAAGTCCGAGCGCCGCCAGCCACAACAGACGCACCGCCGGAATCTGCCAACCACCGAAGGCCAGCACATGCAGCATCAGCAGGTGAGCCGCCAGCGAG
>WBUO01000221.1 GCA_008933675.1 Dechloromonas sp. | reverse complement strand
ATTTCAAGGAGAACACCATGCAAGACCGCGACGGTTTCATCTGGCTGGACGGGCAATGGCTGCCCTGGCGCGAGGCCAAGGTGCACGTGCTGACCCATACCCTGCATTACGGCTACGGCTGTTTCGAGGGCCTGCGCGCCTACGCGACGGCGGACGGCCCGGCAATTTTCCGCCTGGCCGAGCATCTGAAGCGGCTGGAGGATTCGGCGCGAATCCTGGCCATCGACCTGCCGTTCGACCGGGCCACGCTGGCCGAGGCCTGCCGTGCGGCGGTGACGCGCAACCATCTGCAGAGCGCCTACATCCGGCCGCTGGTCTTTCTCGGCGCCGAGAAACTCGGCGTCGACCCGGCCGGGGCGGCAACGCATGTGGCGATCGCCGCCTGGGACTGGGGCGCCTATCTCGGCGCCCAGGCCCTCGACAAGGGCATCACCGCCCGCGTCTCGTCCTACGCCCGGCATCATCCGAACGTGCAGATGTGCCGGGCCAAGGCCATCTCGCTCTATGGCAATTCCATCCTCGCCGTGCGCGAGGCGCGGCGCGACGGCTATGGCGAGGCGCTGCTGCTCGACACCGAGGGTTACGTTGCCGAAGCCTCCAGCGCCAACCTGTTCCTGGTGCGCGACGGCGAACTGCTGCAGCCGGAGACCACGGCAGCGCTCGACGGCATCACCCGGCGCACGGTGTGCACGCTGGCTGCCGAGGCCGGATTGACGGTGCGCAGCCAGCGCCTGACGCGCGACATGCTGTATTGCGCCGACGAGCTGTTCCTGACCGGCACCGCCGCCGAGGTCACGCCGGTGGTTGAAGTCGATGGCCGGCGCCTCGGCGACGGCCGGCCTGGGCCGCTGACGCGCGCGCTGCAGCAGCGCTTCTTCGCCTGCGTGCGCGGCGAAGATCCGGCGCACGCCGACTGGCTGACCCGCTGTGAAAGCGGCGGCTAGAACTTCTCCGGCCGCAGCACCTCGACATCGTGCAGGAAGCCGATCATCGCGTAGTCGCGGTAGTAGGTCGCCTGCAGATGGGCGAGCAGGGCTTCCGCCTGCGGGCGCGGGCAGATGACCTCGATGCGGATGTTGGCGGCTTCCTGCCAGCTGGCGTCGCGGACGCCGCGACTGCCCTTGCCGCGGGCGTCGGAAATCGTGAAGCCGCGGATGCCATGCTCGGTGAAATCGCGCATCAGTCGGTTTTCCAGCACGGCTTCGGTGATGACGGTAAGCAGGGTGCGCTTTTCGAGTTCGGTCATGACATCGCTCCGGTGAGTTTGAGCGCCAGCTGGTGGTAGAAGGGAATGCCGACGAGGATGTTGAGCGGGAAGGTGACGCCGAGCACCGCAGCCAGCGACAGCGCCGGGTTGGCTTCCGGCACGGCGATGCGCATCGTCGCCGGCACGGCGATGTAGGAGGCACTGGCGGCCAGCGTGGCGAGCAGCGTCATGCCGCCGACCGAGAGGCCGAGCAGGGCGCCGCAGGCCAGGCCGAGGCCGGCTGACAGCATCGGCATGGCGACTCCGAAGCCGACGATGAAGGCGCCGCGGCGGCGGATCTCGCCGGTCTGGCGGCTGACGATCAGGCCCATCTCGAGCAGGAACAAGGCCAGCGCGCCCTTGAACAGGTCGTGGAACAGGCCCTTGATCGGCTGCAGGCCTTCCGGCCCGGCGATCCAGCCGATGGCCATGCCGCCGAGCAGCAGCGTCACGCCCTTGCCGAGGAAGCTCTCATGGGCCAGGCCTTTCCAGTCGGTGTCCTGGCGCAGGCCGCGGGCGAGGACGATGCCGACGAGGATGGCCGGCACTTCCATGACCGCGAGGAAAATGGCCATCTGCGGCTCGAAGGCGATGTCGCGGCTGATCAGCCAGTTGGCGCCGACGGCGAAGGTGGCGACGCTGACCGAGCCATAGTGCGCCGCCAGCGACGCGGCGTCGGCGCGAGACAGGCGGCCGAGACGGGAGAGCAGGAAGAAGCCGAGCAACGTCTGCAGCACGCCGAGCACGATGACGGCAAAGAGCTGTGGCACCAGCGGGCCGAGCGCCTGGGTGGCGAGGCCCTCGCCGCCCTTCAGGCCGATCGCCAGCAGCAGGAAAATGGACAGCGAATCGTAGAGTTCGGCCGGCAGCTTGAGCTCGCTGCGGGCCAGCCCGGCGAACAGGCCGAGCAGGAAGAACAGGATGACGACATCGATCATGGTGTTTCGGCGAAGTTAGGCGAAGTTTGGTAGGGCCGGACGGAATGTGGCGGCGTGGATTATCCCGGCGCGGCGCTCCGGGAAACAGGCAGCTTAATCGCCCGGAAGTTCCGGATTTCCCGAAGCCGCACCAGACGATCCTGCCAGATGTTCGAACAATGCGGCAGCCGCCGGCGCCAGGGCGGCCCGGCTGCGCACGCAGAGCTGCAGGTCGCGCTGCGCCCAGGCATCGACGAGTTCGACGATGGCGAACGACGCACCGGCACGCCGCTCCGCCTCGGCCGCCGCTGCCGGCACCATGCCGATGCCGACGCCGGCGGCGACCATGCGGACGACGGCATTGAAGCTGCGCACCTGGATGCGTACGTCGAGCCGCCCGCCCAGCTCGGCGGCGGCGTTCATCATGAAGGTATGAATGGCGCTGCCGGCATGCAGGCAGACGAAAGGTTCAGCGAGTACCTCGGCAAAATCCAGCGCCGCCCGGCCAGCCCGCCGGTGCTCCACCGGCACGATCAGCACCAGCCGGTCACGCCGGTAGGGGCGCGTCTCCAGCCCGGCAACCCCGGGTTCGGCGGCAACCACGCCGATATCCACCTGGCCGCTGGCAACGGCACGGATGATCGCCGGGCTCGGCTGCTCCTCGAGGCTGACGCGCAGCCGCGGCTGCTCGCGCAGGAAGCTGCCGAGATCTTCCGGCAGGAAGCAGTTGATGGCATTGGTGTTGGCGAAGACGGTGACCTGGGCATGCAGGCCATCGGCGTAAGGCGCCAGGTCGGCATGCATCTGTTCGAGCTGGGCAAATACCTGGCGGGCGTGACGGAGCAGCGATTCACCGGCGGCCGTCGGCGTCAGGCCGCGGGCATGGCGTTCGAACAGGGCCACACCAAGGGCCGCCTCGAGCTGCGTCAGACGATGGCTGGCCGACGACGCGGCGAGATGCACGCGCTCGGCAGCCCGGGTCAGGCTGCCGCAGTCGGCGATGGCGGCAACGAGCCGCAGGTCGGGAAGGTCGTAGCGCATGCGCTATGCCGGGCTCGCCAGGCCATCTGCGGCCAGGCCCTGTCTATCCGGGCGGGTACCGAGGATGAAATCGATCTGGCGCGGCAGGCAGATCGACTGCAGATCGTAGCGCGCCGCAACCGCCACACGCGCCCGTTCGCGCAGTGGCCGGAAAGCCTGCGGCTGGTCGAGACACTCGGCGACACGGCGGGCCAGCGCTTGCGCATCGAAGAAATCGACCAGCAATCCGGTCTCGCCGTGCGTGATGACTTCCCTGACCGGCGCGGTATCCGAGGCAACGATCAGACAACCGACGCTCATGGCTTCGAGCAAGGACCACGACAGGACGAAGGGATAGGTCAGATAGATGTGCACAGCCGACAACTGCATCAGACGGGTCAACGTACCGTGCGGCACCTTGCCGACGAAGTGGATGCGCGACATGTCGACGCGGGATTGCACCTCATCGAGAAAGACCTTTTTCCAGGACGCTCCACCCGGCGCCGGAGCGCCATAGCTGACGCCATCACCGCCGACGATGACGATGCGTGCCCTGGGCCGCAACTGTTGCAGCAGCGGCAGGGCACGCATCAGGATGTGATAGCCGCGGTAAGGCTCCAGCTGCCGGGCGACGAAAGTGACCACCTCGTCGCCGGCACGCAGCGTGATGCCAGCTCCCTTGAGCTGCAGCGAAGCGGCGTCGTCGGGCTGGAATCGCCGGGTATCGATCCCTTCATGGATGACGCTGATCTTGTCCCTCGCCCATGCGGGATGCTGGTCGCGCTGGAATTCCGTGGGTGCGAGGGCGGCATCGCACTCGCTCAGGGCATGCAGCAGATGCGTGTTTTTCAGGGTCGTCCGCTGACTGCTTTCGATGGAGGGTTGAGAAAACTCCGGATCGAAACCGATATCGCCATTGGCCCCCCCATAGTAGAACTCGGCATAGACAAGAAAGCGGGCTTCCGGGAAGACGCTTCTGACGAACAAGGCTTCACCCCATCCCGAGTGCGCAAATACAACATCGGGCACAAAACCCTGATCACGCAGCACGAGCATCGCCTCGGCCGCTGCCTGCCCGCGGATGACCTTGCTCTCCCAGTCGCCGATGCGCTTGCCGGCCGCCTCGAGCCTGGCCTTCACACGTGCCGAATAATTGACCAGAGCCACGCCGGGCAAGGCTTCCGCCGGCTCGTTGATGGTCAGTGCCAGCACCCTGTCGCCACGGCGCGCCAAAGCCGGTGCGACGTGGCGGAACTGGCCGGGGAAATTCTGATGAACAAACAAGACATTCGTCATTTTTTCTTATTACCTTCGGGATATTGCACGGGCTATCGGGCAATCTATCATCAACCGGTTATCACCCAAATCCAGCCTTTCCGATCAGTCCTACCTATCGAGACTACCATGGCCATTACCTTCGCCCTGAACAACGCCGATACCACCCTGACCATCACGAGCGCCACCGACCAGTTGCTGCTGAGCGACCCGGATTATCTGTTCACCGGATACTGGACTGCTTTCCGCGATGGCAATGATCTCCACATCGATTTCGACGGCAAGGGTGAAGTCGTCATCGTCAATCAGTATCTGGGCACGACACCCCTCGTACCGCTCTTCAACTTCGATGACGAATACGGCCTCACCTTCAGGAAAGCCATCAACGGGGCGACCAGCGGCAATGACTTCATCATCGGCACATCGGCCAATGAACTGATCAACGGCCTTGCCGGAAACAACACGCTGATCGGCGATGGCGGCAACGACACGATCAACGGTGGCGATGGCGACGACCTGATCATGGGCGGCGATGGCGACGATCTTCTGACCGGCGGCGACGGCGGCGACGATGAATTCCTGCCGGGCGCCGGCAACGACACCGTCGACGGCAGTGGCGAAGACGCCGATGCCGAAGTCAGTTACGCCGGATCGAGCGTGGCCATCACCGTCAACTTCAGCGGTGAGGAAATTGCCGGTCAGGCAGCCAACACCGTGATCGAGCATGCCGGCAGCCCGACGACCGATGTGCTGATCGCCGTCGAAGAAGTCATCGGCACCGCCCACGACGACACCTTCTACGGTGGCCGCCCGATCTCCTGGGACTGGGTCAATCCCGATCCCGATATCGACGACACTTCCTTCAACGGCCGCGGTGGCAACGACCACTTCGTTGCCTATGGCAACTCGCCGGCACTGAGCATGGGCGTCGAGTACGAGTACGCCACCGAGGGCGTCATCGTCAATCTCGGCGAGACCGAAGTCACCATCAACGGCATCACCGTGGCAGCCCAGACGGCACATGACGGCGAAGGCGGCATCGACACCTTCGACCTGGCAGCGGGCTACCGGGTCGATATCGACGGCAGCCGCTTCGACGATTACCTGCAGGGCCGGACGCTGGAATGGGCCGACCTCGCCGGTGGCGGCGGCAACGATACGCTGGTCGGCGGCACCTATGGCGCACTGGCGGCTTACTGGGACGCCCCCTGGCCGGAGAACGGCATGGGCATCATCGCCAACCTGTCCGCCGGCAACATCACGGCTGGCGGAATCACGCTGGGTTCCAATCTGGTCCGCGACAACTACGGCGATACCGATACCCTGGTCAACATCACCGGTATCTATGGCTCCGAGTACGCGGACTACATCGTCGGCTCCGACGGCGACAACGTGCTGTACGGCGATGCAGGCAACGATACGATCCTGGCCGGTGCCGGCAATGACAACATCACGGCCGGCGCTGGCGTCGATATCGTCAATGGTGGATCGGGCGATGACTACCTCAGCCTGGGCAGCAATCGAGCGGATTTCACGATCGTTCGTCTGGGTGCTGACGAGTACCGCCTGACCAAGGTCGACGGCGAGGACAGCCAGGACGTGACAGCGCGAAACATCGAGCAGTTCCAGTTCTGGGATCAGACCTTCGTGGCGGAAGATCTGCTTGATGATAACGGTACGACCTACCGCAAAGGCACCAGCGAAGCCGATTCGCTCACCGGCACGAGCGGCAACGACACCCTGGATGGCCGGGGCGGCAACGACACCCTGATCGGCAGTGGCGGCAACGACCTCCTCATCGGCGGAATCGACGACGATTCCATGGTCGGCGGCGCCGGCAACGATACCTACGACGTCGACAGCTACGGCGACGTCGTTGACGAAGCTGCGGCCAGCGGAACCGACACGATTCGCACCATTGTGGGCAGTTACTCGCTCGACGCGCTGAGCAATGTGGAAAATCTGACCTTCGTCGGCGAGGGCAATTTCTCGGGTGAAGGCAATACGGCCAACAACGTCATCACCGGCAGCTTCGGCGACGACCAGCTTGACGGCAAGACCGGCAATGACACCCTGATCGGCGGCAGCGGCAACGACAGCTACCGGATCGACTCGGCCACCGACGTCATCGTTGAGGGCATCAACGAGGGCAACGACTGGGTGGACGTCCGCCTGACCACGGGCACCTTCACGCTGGGTACGAACGTCGAGAATGCCACGGTCCAGTACACCGGCTCCACCGTCCATCTGACCGGCAACGCCCTCAACAACCATCTGATCGGCAACGTGACCAATAACACGCTGACCGGCGGTGACGGCTTCGACACCCTCGAGGG
>WBUO01000220.1 GCA_008933675.1 Dechloromonas sp. | reverse complement strand
CATTCAACGCGAGCAGATTGGTCTGGTCGGCGATGTCGCGAATCACCGCAACGATGCTGGAAATCTTCTCGGACTCCTCCTTGAGCTCCTGGATCTGCGTGGCGGCATTGCGGACCACGCTGGCCACCTCGTTGATCTGGCCGATCAGCGCGTTGATCGCCCGGTTGCCCTGTTCCGCCTGGTCGTCCGAAGCATTGGCCAGGCGCGATGCTTCGTTGGTGCTGTCCGAAACGTGGTTGATGGAAACCGTCAGCTCCTCGACATTGGCGGCAATGGCCGAGGCCGCCGAGCTTTGCACCGAGGCCGACTGATCGATCAGCCCGACCGCGTGATTCAGCGATTTGGAGGCTTCCAGAATCTGCCCGGCACTGCTCAGCGTGTCGCCCATCGCCGAGCGCAGCGACTGCTGCATGTCGCCGACGGCGCCGACCAGCTTGCCGACTTCGTCCCGGCTGGTCGCCGGCATCTCGCCGCGCAGATCGCCGGTGGCGATCCGGCGGGCGGCGACGACGGCCGCATCCAGTTGATTGCCCATGCGCCGGGCGATCACATAGGAGACCACCAGCGCCAGCACCATGCCCGCCACCAGCGCCGAAATGCCGCCGACGAAGGATGAGCTCACCTTGGCGCGGGCCTGCGCCGACGCGGCATCGGCACCGTTGCGGTTCAGCTTGGCCAGTTCGTCGGTCTTGTCGCGCAGGACGTTGGCGGCCTTCACCCACTCGTTGCGCCGCAGCTGCTGGGCGCCTTCTTCATTGCCGGCGCGGGCCAGCGCAATGCCTTTTTCGACGACGAGCTTGTAGCCGGCCACCGCCTTGATCGTTTCCTGGAAAACCTGCCGCTCCTCCTCGGAGCTGACCAGTTTTTCGTAGTCCTTGAGCGCCTTTTGCAGCGAATCGTCGAGGGCGCCCAGACTGCTTTCGATTTTCGCCTTTTCTTCGGCGCTGCCGGGCAGCATGTATTCCAGGCTGCGCACGCGATAACGCAGGCGCAGCTGGCTGATCTCGCCGGTGGCCTGGATGGAGGGCAACCAGTTGCCGGCGATGTCCTCGGTGTTCTTGCCGACGCCGTTGATCTGTATGACGCAAAAGACCACCGCAATGATCAGTACGCCGCCACTGGCGAGAAAGTTGATCAGCAACTTGTAACGCAAGGAAAGATTGTCGAACCAGCTCATGATTGTCCCCTTTGTATTTATTGGTCACGGTCTGAAAAGACTAGTCCAAATCCATGCATACGTGGTGGAAATGTTGGTAAACGAAGCGCCTCCGCTCTGGCTTCCGGAATCCGGATCGCCATGTTTTTTCGCTGGCGCTTGCGTTTGTGGGAATCAATCGGCGGCAGCCCGGTCAACGCTGCTCCAAAAAACAGACAAAGGAGCATTTCATGGCTAATTCCGTCACGCTGGGGGGTAACCCGGTTTCCGTCGCCGGCCGTTTTCCGGCCAAGGGCGACCAGGCGCCGGCCTTCTCGCTGGTCGCCAAGGATCTGAGCGACGTCACGCTGGCCAGCCTGGCCGGCAAGCGCAAGATTCTCAACATCTTCCCGAGCATCGACACGCCGACCTGTGCCACCTCCGTGCGTCGCTTCAACCAGGCTGCTGCCGAACTCGCCGATACCGTCGTGCTGTGCATCTCGGCCGACCTGCCGTTCGCGCAGAGCCGCTTCTGCGGCGCCGAGGGCCTGGCCAACGTGCAGACCCTGTCCACGCTGCGCGGCCGCGACTTCCTGCAGGCTTACGGCGTGGCCATCGAGAGCGGGCCGCTGGCCGGCCTGGCGGCGCGTGCCGTGGTTGTTCTCGATGCCGGCGACAAGGTGCTGCACGCCGAGCTGGTGCCGGAAATCAAGGAGGAGCCGGACTACGCCGCCGCCCTAGCGGCGCTGCGCTAAAGCCGCCGGCAGCCTGCCGCCGGTCCCCGCAAGGCCGGCCGGTGGTGGGCAAGGGCGCCCGCGTCAGCGGGCGCCGTGTTTTTCCGTGACCATCGTGTCGAGGGCGTCGATGACGCCGTCGCTGCCGGCCTCGACCCGCGCGAAGGCGGCATGCAGTTGTTCCTGCACGGCGAAATCGGTTTCCCAGCCCTGGCCCATCAGATCCATGGCCTGGTGCATGTTCTGGTGAACCTGCTTGTGCGGCTCGGCAACGCGGCCGAAGCTGCCGACCCGGCCGAAGACGGCGATGGTTTCCTCGTTGGCCAGCCACTTGCCGAGACGGCAGTTGTGTTCGTTGACCACCACCGCCTGGGCGTTTTCCGATTGCTGGCCGCGGCTGACGGCCATGTAGCCGTTCTGCTTGTAGATGAAGTGGTCGATCTTGGCCAGCGATGCGAAGCTGACGTCGTGCACGTAGCGGATCTGGGCGAGGGCGGTGGCCGAGGAATCGGCGACGCCGGCGAAGCGCGTATCGAAATCGCCGATGGTGACGCGCGACTCGGAGGCGATCTCGCGCATGTCGCCGGCGTTGACCAGCATCTTCTCGGCATCCACCTGCAGGGTGTCCATGACACCGGAGATGGCTGTCGAGGCGTTCTTGGAGTTCTCGGCCAGCTTGCGCACCTCGTCGGCGACGACGGCGAAGCCGCGGCCGTGTTCGCCGGCGCGGGCGGCCTCAATGGCGGCATTGAGCGCCAGCAGGTTGGTCTGGTCGGCGATGGTGGCGATCAGACTGACCGAGCGGGCGATTTCCTCGCGGTGGGCGTTGAATTCGGTAATGGCGCGACCGGTTTCCTCGATCTTGTCCACCAGGCGGTTCATCGCGCCGACGACTTCGGCAATCGCCGTGCTGCTCTCCCGGGCGGCGCTTGCGTTATCGGTGGACAGCCTGGCCAGTTCGTCGGTGGCGGCGACGATGCCGAGCATGTCGCGCTGGCTGGTGCGCATGTTCTTCAACAGGTTTTCGGCGTTGAGCTGGCCCAGGCGGGAGAGCAGGTTGTTGCGCATCTCGTGGTGGTAGTTGCGCATCAGGATGGCCAGCGACTGGTTGCCCTGGTCGACCGCCTGGAGAAAGACGCCGTGCAGGCCGGCTGTGTCGATCTGCTCGGCGAAGCGGTTCTCGCTGGCGGCGCGCAGGGCTTCGCGCTGTTTGGAGAAGCAGCTTTCCATCTGTTCGAGCATGGCGTTGACATGCTGGCAGACGGTGCCCAGTTCATCCTGGCGCGACAGGGCGGGGATGCGCTGGCCGATGATGCCGCGGGCGACTTCGCCGGCAACGCGGGAGATGTGGTTGAGCGGGGTGAGGGCAACCTTCAGCTTGTGCAGATAGAGAAGACCGCTGCCGATGCCGAAGCCGACCAGGCAGAGGAACCACAGCCAGTCCTGCGCCAGCCAGCCATGGGTGGCCATGCCGACCAGACCGGCGACGACGAGCAGGATGTTGAGGAAGACGACTTCGATGAGCGCGCTGGCGATGAAGGGGGAACGTTGCATGTGGGTTATTTGCTACTTGAAAGGGTGAAGGCGGAAGCGCTGATTATCGAACGGGCAGATGTTCATCAATGTTTCAGTCATCGCCGCGCCGGCGGACCCCGGGGTGTCCTTCGGGCAAGCGGCGGGCATGCGGGGCCTCGGGGCGATACCTCGGCTGGCCGGTCGAAGATTCCTGCCGGCAGGTACCCGCTTGCTGCGCCGGATACCTGCCGGCAAGGACTCAGAACTGCTTGACCTCGATGTTCAGCGTCTGGATGCGATAGGCGATCTGGCGCGGCGTCATGCCGAGAATGCGGGCGGCCTTGGCCTGGACCCAGCCGGCCTGTTCGAGGGCGGCGATGACGCGTTCCTTCTCCGACAGGGTCGGGTCGTCGACGTCCAGCGGCTGTCCGGCCGGTGCCGCCGCCGGTGGCAGCGGCATGCCGACGCTGCGCACCGGCTTGGCCGGGCCACGATCGCGGCTGCCCGGGAAGCGGATCAGATCGACGTCGATCTTGCCGTCCTCGGAAAGCACTGCGGCACGCTCCAGGCAGTTCTCCAGTTCGCGCACGTTGCCCGGCCAGTCATGGCTGGCCAGCCGGCGCTGGGCCATGTCGGTGAGGCTCAGCTTGCGCTTCTGCTCGTTGCCGATCTTGGTCAGCAGGTGGCGGGCAATCTCCGGAATGTCCTCGATGCGCTCGCGCAGCGGCGGCAGGAACAGCGGCATGACGTTCAGCCGGTAGAACAAGTCCTCGCGGAAGTCGCCCATGTCGACGGCGGTTTCCAGGTCGCGATGGGTGGCGGCGATGATGCGCACGTCGACCTTGATCGTCTTGCTGCCGCCGACCCGCTCGAATTCGCCTTCCTGCAGGATGCGCAGCAGCTTGGCCTGGAAGGCGGGCGA
This sequence comes from Dechloromonas sp., assembly GCA_008933675.1. Classification (GTDB taxonomy): domain Bacteria; phylum Pseudomonadota; class Gammaproteobacteria; order Burkholderiales; family Rhodocyclaceae; genus Azonexus. The sequence goes on along the minus strand of WBUO01000220.1, from coordinate 2,508 downwards.
GACTTCGCCGATTTCGTCGAGGAACAGCGTGCCGCCGTTGGCCTGTTCGAAACGTCCCTTGCGCGATTCGACGGCACCGGTGAAGGCGCCGCGTTCGTGGCCGAAGAGTTCGGACTCGAGCAGGTTTTCCGGCAGCGCGGCACAGTTGAGCTTGACGATGGCGTTGCGGGCGCGCGGCGAGTTGTAGTGGATGGCGTTGGCGATCAGTTCCTTGCCGGTACCGGTTTCGCCGCGGATCAGCACCGTCGTGTTCCACTTGGCGACCATGCGCGCCTGGTCGAAGACGCGGCGCATCACCGCCGAACGTCCGACCATGCTGTCGAAGCCGTACTGGTGGCGGACGGTGCGGCGCAGCAGGTCGCGTTCCTCGAGCAGCGAGGATTTCTCCTGTGCCACTTCCATCGACAGGTGCAGGCTCTGGCCGATCAGGTTGGCGACCATCTCGACGAACTGGGCGCGTTCCTCGAGCAGGCCGTCTTCCGGCTTCTCCGGCTGCACCGCCAGCACACCCTTGAGGTCGCCGCCAACCTTGATCGGCACGGCGATGAACGGCAGTTCCGGTGCGTAGAGGCGGGTGCGGTTGAGGAAGCGCGGCTCGTCGGCGACGCGTTCGAGCTTGATGGTGCGGGGCTTTTCCAGGACGAGGCCGATGATGCCCTCGCCGGGGCCGTACTGGGCGTCGTCGGAATCCGGGCCGTCCGGGTTGTAGATGGTGTGGATGTTGAGCTTGCCGGATTCCGGATCGACGACGCTGATCAGGCCGCGGGAGAGGCCGGCCTCGTCGTGCAGGACGCGCAGGACGTCGCGCAGGGTTTCATTGAAGGCCAGCGAGCGGCTGAGCACCCGGCTGACGGCGTAGAGGGCCGAGAGCAGCAGGATGTTCAGTTCGTGGGTGCGACAGAAACCGCCACCGGGCGGGCATTCGGGATCGACGCTGCGGATGATGTGATCGTGCATGCTGTTCTTGTTTCTCAAATGGGGTCGCCGTCGAGGCGGAATTCGACGATGGCGGCGCAGCCGCCGCTCGGGCTTTCATCGAGGTCGATGATGCCGCCGTGGTCGGCAACCACCTGCTGGACGCGCGACAGGCCGGTGCCGATATGCCGGCCGCTGCCGCTCTTGGCCGTGAAGAAGGGTTCGAAGGCCTTGTGCCGCCATTCCTCGGGGATGCCGGGGCCGGAATCGAGTACCGAGATGACGATGCAGTCGTGGTCGAGGGCGCTGGTCAGCGTCAGTTCGCGGCGCTTCCAGCCCTTGATGTTCATCGCCTCGATGGCGTTGTCGACCAGGGCCTTGAACAGCATGCGCAGTTGCAGCGGCCGGCCGGGGATGCTCGGCAGGGTCGGTGCCGGCTGCCAGTCGACGACGATGCCGGCGCCGAGCAGGCGCGGCGTCGAAACTTCCAGCACGTCGCGCAGGATTTCGTTGATATTGACGCTGACCAGGATCTCGTGCGGACTCTGCGGGATGACCTGGCGCAGCGTTTCCAGGTGCTCGCGGCTGGCCGCCAGGGCCTGCTGCAGCACATCGGCGGCGGCCGGGTCGCGGCGTTGCAGGACGTTGACCGCCGAGGCCATGATGTTCATCGGTTCTTCCAGGCGGAAGATCGCCGCCGACAGGCCTTCGCGGATGGCCGCCGAGCGCTCCTCCTCGGCCAGTACCGCCTGCAGCGCGGCGCCGCGGGCACGTTCCTGTTCCTCGCGCAGGCTGCTGATGTCGGCGATGACCAGCAGCAGGCCGGGCTGGCCGGCGGGCAGGTAGTAGCTGTCGGCATTGTCGCTGTGCAGGTCGATCACCGAGGCGGTTACCGACAGCCAGCGGGCACGCCCGGCCGGGCGGTCGATGCGTGCTTCCTGGCCGACGAAGGTGCAGGCTTCCGGCGTGCTGGCCAGCTTTTCGCGCCAGGCCGGCAGCAGGCTGTCGAGCAGCGTATGCGCCGGTTCCTTGACGCGCAGGTCGGTGACCAGCTTCTTGTATTCCTGGTTGTCGAGGATCACCCGGCCGTGCGGGTCGAGCAGCGCGAAGGCGATCGGTGCGGCATCGACGACCGTTTCGATCAGTTCCTTCTGGTTGCGGACGACGCGCTCCAGGCGGTGCAGTTCGGTGACGTCACGATGCATGCCGAGAAAGTGGGTGGTCTTGCCGCCGGCATCGACGACCGGCGAGATGCTCAGTTCGGCCAGATAGAGATCGCCGTCCTTGCGCCGGTTGAGCAGCTTGCCGGACCACGGGCGCTGGGCCGACAGTTCCTGCCACAGCTGCTGGTAGACCATGTTCGGCGTCGTGTGGTTGGAGAGGACGGATTCGTTACAGCCGACGATTTCGTTGCGCAGATAGCCGGTGACCCGGCTGAAGGCTTCGTTGGCGAACAGGATGTTGGCCTTGGCGTCGGTGATGGAGATGGCCAGGTCGGCCTGGTCCACTGCCTGGCGATAGACCTCGGCCGGCAGTTCGATTTCGGGTTGCTGCGATTTGCCTGAACTGGCAAGGGATGGGGCCGACATGGGC
>WBUO01000006.1 GCA_008933675.1 Dechloromonas sp. | reverse complement strand
GATAGACCTCGGTCTTGCCGCTGCCGGTGACGCCATGCAGCAGATGGGCGGCGGGTCGCCAGGCCTTGCTGCTGGTGCCGGAAATCAACCTGACACCGCAGCTCGAAGAGCGGGTGCGCGTCCGCTTTCCGCAGCGCACGGTCGTTGCCCTGCACAGCGAGTTGGCCGAGGCGGCTCGCGAGCGCAACTGGCGCGCCGCGTTCGCCGGCAGTGCCGACATCGTGCTCGGCACCCGGCTGGCCATTTTCACGCCGATGCCACGACTCGGCCTGATCGTTGTCGACGAGGAACACGATGCCTCGTTCAAGCAGCAAGACGGGATGCGTTATTCGGCACGCGATGTGGCGGTGGTACGCGCCCGCCAGGCCGGGGTGCCGATTGTCCTCGGCTCGGCGACGCCGTCGCTGGAAACCTGGGCCAATGCGCACGGGGGGCGCTACGGCCTGCTGACATTGCGGGAACGGGCCAACCGGCAGGCGCGACTGCCGCAGATCCGTATTCTCGACACGCGCCGTCTGCCGCTGCAGGAAGGCGTCAGCAAGCAGCTGGTGGAAGGTATTCAGCAACGTCTGGCGCGTGGCGAGCAGAGTCTGGTCTTTCTCAACCGTCGCGGCTATGCGCCGGTGCTGGCCTGCCCGGCCTGCGGCTGGGTATCGCGCTGCCAGCGTTGCGCTGCCAACCTGGTGCTGCATCAGGCCGACCGCCGGCTGCGCTGTCACCATTGCGGCTGCGAGCAGCGTGTGCCGAAAGCCTGCCCGACCTGCGGCAACCAGGATATCCACCCCTACGGCCGTGGTACGCAACGCGTCGAGGAATGGCTGCAGGGCGAATTTCCGGACGCACGCATCCTGCGCGTGGACCGCGATTCGGTGAAGAGCCGCAAGCAGTGGGAGGCGATGCTGGAGCGCATTCATGGCGGCGAGGCCGACATCCTGGTCGGTACGCAGATGCTGGCCAAGGGCCATGATTTCCCCAGGCTGACGCTGGTTGGCGTGCTGGGCGCCGATGCGGCGCTGTATTCGGCCGACTGGCGTGCGCCGGAGCGTCTGTTCGCCCAGCTGATGCAGGTGGCCGGCCGGGCCGGCCGGGCCGAGCTGCAGGGCGAGGTGGTGATCCAGACGCAGTATCCCGATCATCCCCTGTTCGCCGCCCTGGCCGCCCACGACTATGCCGGTTTTGCCGCCGGCCAGCTCAAGGAACGCGAACAGGCCGGCTTTCCGCCCTATGCCTTCCAGGCCGTGCTGCGCGCCGAGGCGCCGCAGATGGCCGATGCCATCGCCTTTCTCAAGGCGGCTGCCAGCTTGCCGCTGGTCGCCGCGCACGAGCAGGTCATGCTCTACGATCCGGTGCCCATGCGCATGGCCCGTCTGGCCAGCCTGGAGCGCGGCCAGTTGCTGGCCGAGTCGATGTCGCGTCCGGCCTTGCAGGCATTCCTGCCCCATTGGCGGGAAGCCATCGAGGCGCTCAAGTCGCCGGCCAGGCTACGCTGGCATCTCGAGGTCGATCCGCTGGAGTTCTGATCGCCCGGGCCGGCACGGGGCTTGCAGTGTTTCGCTCCCGAACCACGAGAGGAGCGCATCATGAGAATCCAGGAATCGCAGGTCAATCTGTCGTCCACCCATGAGGCAAGCAGCAGCCGGAGCCAGACGATCGAGACGGAAATGGGCTTCCGGCGGGTCTTCGCCAGCCTGGCTGCCGAGCAGACGGCAACGACGGATCAGGCAACGGCGCTGCGCCAGCGTGTGCAGAAGATGCTCGAATCGCTGCTCGAGGCAATCATGGCGGCAATGGATGGCCGTTGTTGCCGGGAAAAACCTGCCGGTGGCGACCTGTTGCCGACGGTGCCGGAAACTCCCGGACGTCCGGTCGGCGAACTTGTCTGGGGGCGACGCATCAGCGAACGGATCCGTGAGGCGGAGAGCACCACGGTCTGCGGCAGCGGCAGGGTACGTACCTGCGACGGCCGGGAGATCGACTTCGACTTCAGCGTTGCCATGCAGCGCGAGTACAGCCGCGAGACGGTCAGCGAGGAGGGGGCTCAGGTAAGCCTGCGCGACCCGCTGGTCCTCAGCTTCGCCGGCAGGGCCTGCGAACTGACGGACGAGCGCATTGCCTTCGACCTGAATGCCGATGGTGCACCGGAGTGGATGCCCGGCCTTGCAGAAGGCAGCTGCTTCCTGGTCTTCGACCGTAACGGCAACGGTCGGGCCGACGACGGCAGCGAACTGTTCGGTGTCCGGAGCGGTGACGGCTTTGCCGATCTGGCCCGGCTCGACGATGACGGCAATGGCTGGATTGACGAAGCCGACGCCGCCTTCGGCCAGCTGGCGATGTGGTCAGGCGAACGGTGGAGCAGCCTGAGCGGAATGGACGTGGGGGGCTTGTATACCGGGGCGGTAAGCGCACCCTTTTCGCTGAAGGATGCCGACAACGAACTGCTCGGACAGATCAGGGCGGCTGGCGTCTATCTGCTGGAGAGCGGTCAGGTCGGCCTGATGCAGCAGGTCGACCTGGCTAGCGAGCCGGTGTTGCCGGATGCTCGGGGTTCAGCTCAGCCGGATCGGGTTTAGCGCCGTCGGCCGCTGAGCAGCAGCCAGGCAAGGGCGACCAGTTGGCCGCCCAGCAGGCCGAGGAAGACGGTCCGGTAGGCCGGGCCGACCGCCCAGCCAGCCGCCTGCAAGGCATCGACAAGGCCGCCGATGCCCCACTGCAGGCCGAAGGCGCCGGCGAAGACGAGCAGGTTCAGCGCCGTGTTGGCACGCCCCGAGAGATTGCTCGGGAAGGCCTTGGCGACCAGGGAATAGGCGATGTTGGACAGCGAGAAGCAGGCGCCGAGTACCGGCCACAGCAGGTCGCCGGCAAACTGGGGGTAGAGGCCGATGACGGCGAAGGCAGCAAAGGCGGCGATCATCGCCCAGCGGTAGACCTTTTCCAGCGAAATGCCGCGATGTACCAGCGCCGTGGCGAAGAAGCCCATGAACAGGAAGCCGCCGAGCATGGCCATGCCCATCCAGGTCAGGCGGGCAGCGACGGCGGCGCTGTCCAGATTCTCCATGACGTTCATCCAGCGCGATGCCCAGAGACCCTGTACCGCCATGAAACCACCGGTGAACCAGAAGCCGGCCGGCGCGTAGCGCCAGAAGTGGCGGCTGGCGAAGATGCTGCGCACACCGGCCAGCTGTTCGGCGAAGCCGGCAGACTTGCCGTCGCTGGCCTTGTCGGGAACGAAGAACCACAGGGCGGCGGCGACGGCGAGGGTGACGGCAGCCAGGCCGAGAACGATTTCCCGCCAGCCGGTGAAGCCCAGTGCCACTTCCAGCGGCTTGGCAGCAGCCAGCGCGCCAAGTCCGCCGGAGGCCATGATCCAGCCGGTCAGGGACGCCTGGCGCTCGGGCGGGAACCACTGGCTGAAGGCCTTGAAGGAAGCCATCAGGCAGGCAGCGACGCCGAGGCCGATGAGGGCACGGCCGATGGTCAGGCCGGACAGCGAGTCGGCCATGGCAAAAACTGTGGCACCGGCGGCAGCGATGACCAGCAGGGCAGCTTCGACGCGGCGCGGGCCGAAGCGGTCGAGCAGCATGCCGAGCGGTAGCTGGGCGGCGCCGAAAGCCAGGAAGTAGGTACTGGTCAGCAGGCCGAGCGCATTGTCCGGCAGGCTGAGCTGGCCGGCGATGAGCGGCCCGAGCACGGCATTGACCGTACGGTACAGGTAGGACAGGAAATAGCCGGCGGCAAATGGCAGGAAGAGCCTGAACATCAGGCTGCGCGGATCGATTGCGGTCAAGCTTGCTCCGGTTTCACGTGGAACGCCGTCGGTGCCGGGGCGTCGCCGTCGCGACGCAGCCAGGTCAGGCGTTGGAGGATTTTTTGCCGCCAGTTGTCGGCGATGGCACTGACCGCGGCCAGTCGCTCGAGTTCCGCGAGCTCCGGCCGATGGGTCTGCCACAGGGACATGGCCTCGGCCAGGGTCGGGTTCTCGACGGGAGAGTGCTCGAGCAACAGCTCGTCGCCCGGGCTGACCCGGCCCGCGGTCAGTACCCGCCAGTACCAGCCGGTCAGCCGCTGCTCGGCAATGAAGGCTGCCATGCCCTCGCAGGCGAAGCGTTCGTCGATCTTCCAGCACGGGTTGCGCGGCTGGCAGACCTGCAGGCGAGCTTCGCCAAGGCGCCAGACGTCGCCGAGCCGGACGTCGCCTTCGACCAGTTCGGCACAAGCGATGTTTTCACCCATGCTGCCGGGAAGCAGTTGTCCGGCCGCTTCCGGAAAACGCGCGGCGAGCGCGGCATAGTGTGCGCCCGGGTAGAGGTGCACCGCCTTGTCCGGCCCACCGTGCACGCGCCGGTCGGCCTGCTCGTCGCCGGCAAAGCCGTGCGGGCCGAGATGCAGGGGGGCGACGACCGGTCGCTTGTAGATGCCGGTCGGTCGTCCGGATTCGGGTAGCGGCCGGATGCCGCCGATGAACAGGGAGATGTGCGCCATGGAGCGGCGATTGTGCCATCAAGGCGGGGGCTCAAGGCAAGTCGCCAGATGCCGGAACAGGAAAATCTGCGCCCGGCGACGGATTCAATCCCACAACCATGCTGCGCCGCGGACCCCGGAGGAATCCCCGTGTTGCGGTGGCAGGAAGCGGGTGCACAGGCTGTCCGAGAAGATGTGAGGGCGACAGCGTTCCGGCAGATGACGGTAGAGGCGCTGCAGGTTGGAAAGGCCGCCGCCGAGGACGATGACCTCCGGGTCGAGCAGATTGATGACGCCAGCCACGGCACGGCCCAGGCGTTCCTCGTAGCGTTGCAGGGTGGCCTCGCAGGCCGCATCGCCGGCATCGGCGCGGGCGGCAATGATTGGCACCGCGAGCATCTCGCCGCCGTGGGCGAGATGATCCGCCGCCAGCGCGGGCCCCGACAGGTAGGTTTCGATGCAGCCCTGCCGGCCGCAATAGCAGGGGTGCGGCGGCCGGTCGCCGGTGCCGGGCTGCGGCAGGGGATTGTGCCCCCATTCGCCGGCAATGGCGTTGGCGCCGAGCAGAAGCCGGCGATCGATGACGATGCCGCCGCCGACGCCGGTGCCGAGGATGATGCCGAAGACGCTTCCGGCATCCCGGCCGGCACCATCGATGGCCTCGGACAGCGCAAAGCAGTTGGCGTCATTGGCCAGCCGCACCTCGCGCCGCAGCAACTGCTGCAGATCGTGGCGCAGCGGTCGGTCGATCAGGCAGGTGGAGTTGGCATTGCGGATCAGGCCGCTGAGCGGCGACTCGCTTCCCGGAATGCCGATGCCGACGCTGCCCTTGCTGCCCAGCTCTTGCTCGGCGCCGCTCACCAGGGCGGCGATCGCCGCCAGCGTTGCACCATAGTCGCCCTGTGGCGTGGTGACGCGACGACGCAGCAAGGGACGGCCATCGTCGTCCAGGGCAATGATCTCGATCTTGGTGCCGCCGAGATCGACGCCGAGGCGAAGGCTCACACGCGGACGGCGACGCCCTTGACGTTGCCGTAGGTGGTGGTCAGCGTGCGCAGTACGCTGGCCCCGGCTTCGAGCAGCAGCATGAACAGGTTGCGCTCGGTGTACAAGCAGACCGGTCGTTCGATCCCGTATTTGCTGGCGAGGGCCGGCGACAGGGTGGCAAAGCGTTCCTCGATCGGCAGTTCGCCGGCCGTGTAGCCTTCGCCGAGCTCGGAATGCAGGCCGAGGATGGAAATATAGAGTTTGCCGCCGATCTTCAACTTGAGAAGCAACTGGCGGACGATGCTGCGTGCCTGTGTGTAGGGCATGCTGCACAGGCCTCGCCGCAGGATGATGATGTCGTAGGGCTCGCCCGGCGGCTCGGCGGGAAGATCGTTGAGTTCGAAGGGCGTGAAGGCAATATCGTCGCGCAAGCCGGAAGCCAGGATGCGCCCCTCGGCCTCGCGTCGGGCCGACGGCGCATCGCCGACGGTGACGCTGGCGCCAAGGCGGGCGAACTTGGCGGCGAGGGTGCAGCGACCGGCCGGCAGGATCAGGACTGAGACGCGATGGTCGACGCGCTGGCGCTTGGCGCACTCCTCGAGCGCCAGGCGCTCGTTCTCGTCGTTCCCGGTGACGAAGGGATCGGCGTTAATATGGTCATCCATGGTTGTCTCTCTCCGCTTTTCTGCATTCTGCATGAAGCCCGGCGCGTATGACAACCGGACGAAAGTACAGGGGAGCGATGAGATGCTTGTCACATTCAAATCCAGTGAAACCGGCGAACTGATGATGTTTGCCGAAGTGGCGCGGGTCCTGCTGCAGGCTTTGGGCAAGGCAACGACGGCCCGCGGCACGTTTACGCGCGACGAGATGGCGGCGGCGGCAGGTACCCTGCGCCAGGCCGTGGCGCGGGCCGAAGCGCCACCCGCCAGCGAGGGGGGCGGTGACGATGGGGAAAACAAGGAACCGGTGATTGCCCTCGGTCAGCGTGCCTGGCCGTTCATCGACATGCTCGAGCGCAGTGCCCGCGGCGGGCCGGACGCCAACATCGTCTGGCAGGCGGCTGCCGACTTCTGAGCCACGCCGGGCTCAGAAGAGCTCGATGTCGTCGCTCTTGTCCTTCATCTCGGCCATGAACTTGTCGATGGCCTCATGCACCGGCATGCCCCGCATGACGGCCTCGAACATGGCGACTTCCTCGACGGTGCTGTATTTCTTCTTGATGCGCTGCTGCAAGCCGACCCACTCGCCGGGGTTGTAAAGCCGCCCCTGATCGCCGACCAGGTCACTCAGTTCGCCCAGACTGAGGCCGACGTGGGCGAGACGCTGGACCAGCTTGTCGTAGAACTGGAAGGCGATGATGGCCTGATGAACCATCCCGGCCACATGCTCGGAGGCGCCGGCCAGGTTCTGCTTGGCGGCGCCGGTCCGGTCATCGTCGGGCAGGGTCTGGACAGTGTCGGAGATGGTCTTCATGTAGCCGGCCATCGTCGTGAACGAGTGCGTCAATACATCCACCGAGGCGTTGCTGTCCTTCATCGCCGCCTCGATCTGCAAGGCAGCCAGTTCCAGCAGCAATACCGTTTCGCGAACCTGGCTCCAGTTGAGATCGGGCTGGTGGGCGGTGGTACCGCGCAGGGGATTTTCGGGATTCATTATTTTCTGTTCGCGTGATTGTCGGTCGTGCAGGGAACTTGCTCGGCACTCGGGCCGGCGGCCCGGAAACTATAGCGCATTCGGCAGTTGCCGCGTTCGCCGTCCCGACCGAATTCCCGGGATAATCGGCGCATGTCGAAGCTGTTCCTGTCCATATCCGCCTTGCTGGGCATCACCCAAGTGCATGCCTCACCGCTGGTCGCCGTCGATGTCGGCCATGGTCTCGTCGATGGCGGTGCCATCAGTGCCCGCGGGCGCAACGAATTCGAATTCAACCGGCAATTCGCCGGAATCCTGGCGACGACGCTGGAGGAAAGACGGATTACGGTTCGTCGCGTCAACTTCGCCGGCGATATCGGCAGCCTGGATGAGCGTCCGCGGCAAGCCGCCGGCAGCGATTTCTTTCTCTCCGTCCATCACGATTCGGTGAGTCCGGCTTATCTGCAATCCTGGACCTGGGCGGGGCGCGAACTGAGCTACACCGAGGTCAAACGCGGTTTCGGCCTGTTCGTCTCGGCGCAGAATCCCGATCCCGGCAGCAGTCTGCTGTGTGCATCGACAATCGGCGCCATGCTGCGGCGCAATGGCTTTGTCCCGTCCACCTGGCATGGCCGAAAGCATCTGGCGGCCGATGCCGAAAACGGCGTGTGGTATTACGACAACCTTGTGGTGCTCTACCGGACGACGCTACCGGCCGTGCTCTTCGAAGCAGGTGTCATCAAGCACCGGGATGAGGAGCTGGAACTCCTCGATCGACAACGCCAGGCACGCATGGCCGATGCCGTGGCGACAGGCATTGCCGCCTGTCTGTTCGTTACAGGAAAATCGGCTCGGGACTGAGGTCGACGGCGAACTTTTCGCGCACATCGGCCTGCACGGCGGCCATCGTCCGCAGCACGTCGGCGCCGCTGGCCCCGCCGCGATTGACCAACACCAGCGCCTGTCTGTCGTACATGCCGACCGGCCCGAGTGCCTTGCCCTTCCAGCCGGCCTGCTCGATCAGCCAGCCGGCCGCCAGCTTGACCCGCCCATCCGGCTGCGGGTAGCGCGGCAGGGCGGGATAGTGCCCTGCCAGCACAGCGGCGAGTTCGGCGCTGACCACCGGGTTGTGAAAAAAGCTGCCGGCATTCGGTGTCACCGCCGGATCGGGCAGCTTGCGCCGACGGATGGCAATGATCGCGGCAGCGATGTCGCAGGCCGTCGGCGTCGCGATGGCACGGGCTGCCAACTCCTGCGCGACGTCGGCATAGCGCGTGTTGGCAACCCAGGCCTTGGGCAGCCGGAAAACGACAGCCGTGATCGCCAGCCGGCCGTCCAGATGCCAGCCCTGCTGTTTGAACAGGCTGTCGCGGTAGCCGAAGCGGCAGCTTCCGCGGTCGAAACTGACGAACTCACGATGCTCGAAATCCCAGGCTTGCAGTGAGTGGAAGTGCTCACCAACCTCCAGGCCGTAGGCACCGATATTCTGGATCGGTGCAGCCCCGACGGTGCCGGGGATCAGGCTCAGGTTCTCCAGCCCGGGCCAGCCCTGGGCCAGCGTCCATTGCACGAAATCGTGCCAGTTCTCGCCAGCTCCGGCCTCGATGTACCAGGCTTCGTTGTCTTCCTTCTGCAGGCGCTTGCCGGGGATGGCCATGTGCAGCACCAGTCTGTCGACGTCACCGGTGAGCACCAGGTTGCTGCCGCCGCCGAGGATGAAGCGTTTTGTTTCGGTGGTGGTGATCGCGGCCAGCTGGGCCGGGCTGGTGATTCGCTCGTAGCGGGCGGCGCGGCCGGGGAGGGCGAGCGTGTTGAAGGGGGTGAGGTCGATGTTGCGGGGCATGTGGGGATTTTCGTTGATTTCTGGTTTTGTGGGTTACGGAAAGACTGTTTTCCGCTGTTGACCGGTGGGCGTACTTTCTTTCGCTTAGCCGAAAGAAAGTAGCCAAAGAAAGGGCCACCTCAGGGCTACGCGGTCGGCTGCGCCGACTCTCCCGCGCTATTCGACGCTCGACATGGGGAGCCCAACAGGGTCGCAGCCGACAGGCCAAGGTTGAAAACGCCGTCCTCTCCGCTGCATACGGTGTGCCGGGCCCCTTGGGAGGTGCCGAGCAACGCAGGGCGTTCGGGGGCCGTCGGCTAGCGTTGTCCGAGCCGAGGGCGAGTTTAGCCAGCCGCGCCCTGAGCGATGCGAAGCAGCGCGAGGAAGTACTCTTGGGGTGCCCGAACACCCGAGTGGCGCAAGGGACCCGCGCAGCGGGCGCCGACCCAGGGTCGCTTTCTTCTTTGGCTACTTTCTTCTTGGCGAGACAAGAAGAAAGTACGCCCGCGCGTCAGGCGCGGAATCCGTCGCTTCTGTAACGAATTACAGCAAAGGCGCCAACCAGTATTCCGCCTCCTTGACGCTCATTCCCTTTCGCCCAGCCCAATCTTCCAGCTGATCCCTTCCGATCTTCGGTATCGCGAAATACTTTGCCGCCGGATGTCCGATGAAGAAACCGGAGACGGCAGCTGCCGGGGTCATGGCGCAGGCTTCGGTAAGGTTCATGCCGATGGCGGGGGCGTCGAGCAGGGCGAACAGTTCGCGCTTGGCGGTGTGGTCAGGGCAGGCCGGGTAGCCGGGCGCCGGGCGGATGCCGGTGTAGGCCTCGGCGATCAGTGCGTCGTTGTCGAGGCACTCGTCGGTCGCGTAGCCCCAGAAGTTCGTGCGTACCTGCAGGTGCAGCCATTCGGCGGCGGCTTCGGCCAGGCGGTCGGCGAGTGACTTGAGCATGATCGCCGAGTAGTCGTCGTTGGCCTCTTCGAATTCGGCGATGCGCGATTCGATGCCGAGTCCAGCCGTGACCGCGAAGGCGCCGACATAGTCGCGCGACCCGACGAAATCGGCGAGAGCCATGTTGCTGCGGCCCTGTGGCTGCTTGTGCTGCTGCCGCAGGCCGACCCAGCGGGTCAGTTCGCTGGTTCGCGATTCGTCGCTGTAGACGATGATGTCCTCATTGTGGCTGCTTGCCGGGTAGAGACCGAACACCGCGCGGGCGGCCAGCCAGTCTTCGCTGATGATGCGGGCCAGCATGGCCTTGGCGTCAGCGAACAGTTGGCGGGCGGTCTCACCGACCGTCTCGTTGTCGAGAATGGCCGGGTAGCGGCCGGCCAGGTCCCAGCTCTGGAAGAAGGGAGACCAGTCGATCAGCAGCGCGATGTCTTCCAGTTCCAGGTCGATCACTTGCCGGCCGATCTGCCGGGGAACGGTCGGCGTGTGCGCTTCGTTCCACGTGAAACGATTGGCGCGGGCTTCTTCCAGCGAAACCAGCGTGGCGCCCTTGCGGCCGGCGTGTTCGGCGCGCACGGTTTCGTATTCGGCGGCGATTTCGGCGACGTAGCCGGCCTTCTGGTCGGTCGACAGCAGCTTGGTGGCGACGCCGACGGCGCGCGACGCGTCCGGCACGTAGACCACCGGGCTGTCGGTGTTGGTGGCGATCTTGATCGCGGTGTGGGCACGGCTGGTCGTCGCACCGCCGATCAGCAGCGGCTGGTTCATGCCGAGGCGTTTCATCTCGCCGGCGACGTGCGCCATTTCTTCCAGCGACGGGGTGATCAGGCCCGAGAGGCCGATGATGTCCACCTTGTGCTCAAGCGCCGCCTTGAGGATGTTGTCGCAAGGCACCATGACGCCGAGGTCGATGACGTCGTAGCCGTTGCAGCCGAGCACGACGCCGACGATGTTCTTGCCGATGTCGTGTACGTCGCCCTTGACCGTCGCCATCAGGATCTTGCCCTTGGAGCCGAGGCCGGTACGGGCCTTTTCGGCTTCGATGTAGGGCAGCAGGTGGGCGACCGCCTGCTTCATGACGCGCGCCGACTTGACGACTTGCGGCAGGAACATCTTGCCGGCGCCGAACAGGTCGCCGACGACGTTCATGCCGCTCATCAGCGGGCCTTCGATGACCGCCAGCGGCGGCTTGCCTTCGCTTTCCAGCTTGACGCGGACTTCCTCGGTATCGGCCACGACGAAATCGGTGATGCCCTTGATCAGCGCGTGTTCCAGGCGCTTCTCGACCGACTGCTCGCGCCAGGAGAGATCGGGGCCGGCGTCCTTGGCCTTGCCTTCCTTGACCGTCTGCGCGAAATCGACCAGCGCCTCGCCAGCGCCGGGGTTCTTGTTCAAAACCACGTCCTCGACCTTGGCGCGCAGCTCCGGCTCCAGGTCGTCGTACACGCCGAGCATGCCGGCGTTGACGATGCCCATGGTCATGCCGTTTTTAATGGCGTGGTAGAGGAAGACGGTGTGGATCGCCTCGCGCACCGGGTCGTTGCCGCGGAAGCTGAACGACACGTTGGAAACGCCGCCGGAAATGTGGGCGTGCGGCAGGTTTTCCTTGATCCAGCGCACCGACTCGATGAAATCGACAGCGTAGTTGTCGTGTTCCGGGATGCCGGTGGCGATGGCGAAAATGTTCGGGTCGAAGATGATGTCTTCGGCCGGGAAACCCATGCCGGTGAGCAGTTCGTAGGCCTTGCCGCAAATCTCGATCTTGCGTTCGTAGGTGTCGGCCTGACCTTTTTCGTCGAAGGCCATGACGATCACCGCGGCGCCGTAGCGGCGGGCCAGTTTGGCCTGTTCCAGGAACTTGGCTTCGCCTTCCTTCATCGAGATCGAATTGACGATGCCCTTGCCTTGGATGCACTTGAGGCCGGCCTCGATGACTTCCCACTTCGACGAGTCGATCATGATCGGCACGCGCGAGATGTCCGGTTCCGAGGCGATCAGCTTGAGGAACTTGTCCATCGCGGCGAGCGAATCGAGCATCGCCTCGTCCATGTTGATGTCGATCACCTGCGCGCCGTTCTCCACCTGCTGGCGGGCAACGGCCAGCGCGTCGTCGAAGCGGCCTTCGAGGATCATCCGCGCGAAGGCGCGCGAACCGGTGACGTTGGTGCGCTCGCCGACGTTGACGTAAAGCGAGTCGGCGGTGACGTTGAAGGCTTCCAGCCCGGACAGGCGCAGTGCCGGTGCGATGACCGGTTTCTGGCGCGGGGTGAGCGCCGCCACCCGTTCGGCGATGGCGCGGATGTGGTCGGGCGAGGTGCCGCAGCAGCCGCCGACGATGTTGACGATGCCGCGCTCGGCCCAGCCGGCGATCTCGTCGGCCAGCTGTTCCGGGGTTTCGTCGTAGCCGCCGAAGGCATTGGGCAGGCCGGCGTTCGGGTGGGCCGAGACGTAGCAGTCGCAGACGCGCGACAGTTCCTCGACGTACTGGCGCAACTCGCTGGCGCCGAGCGCGCAGTTGAGGCCGAAGGAGAGCGGCTGGACGTGGCGCAGCGAGTTCCAGAAGGCCTCGGCGGTCTGCCCCGACAGCGTGCGCCCGGAAGCGTCGGTGATCGTGCCCGAGATCATCACCGGCCAGCGGCGGCCGGCGAGGTCGAAGTACTTCTCGATGGCGAACAGCGCGGCCTTGGCGTTGAGCGTGTCGAAGACGGTTTCGACGAGCAGGATGTCGGCGCCGCCCTCGATCAGGCCGGTGGTCGCTTCGACATAGTTGGCGACCAGTTCGTCGAAAGTGACGTTGCGGTAGCCGGGGTCGTTGACGTCGGGCGAGATCGACGCAGTGCGCGAGGTCGGGCCGAGGACGCCGGCGACGAAGCGCGGCTTGGCCGGGTTCTGCGCGGTGAATTCGTCGCACAGGCGGCGGGCCAGTGCGGCGCCTTCGAAGTTCAGTTCGTAGACGATCTCGGTCAGGTTGTAGTCGGCCTGCGAGACGGCGGTCGAGTTGAAGGTGCAGGTCTCGATCAGGTCGGCGCCGGCTGCCAGGTACTCGCGGTGGATGCCGCCGATGATGTCGGGGCGGGTCAACACCAGCAGGTCGTTGTTGCCCTTGAGGTCGTGCGGGTGATCCTTGAAGCGCTCGCCGCGGTAGTCCTTCTCCTGCAGGCCGTGGCGCTGGATCATCGTGCCCATGGCGCCGTCGAGGACGAGCAGGCGTTGTTCGAGCAGGGCGTGTAGTTCGGCAGTACGGTCGGGCTGGATCATGGATTACCTCGGCAAAGCAAAGTACCGGTGACGCCGCCAAAAGCGAACGGCGCTGCAAACCGGCGGGAAACAGGGTTTGCGAGCGCCGTTGATCGTTGCCGAGCCTGGCCCCGGTCATTGTTACGGGGTCGCAGCGCTCCTCGGCAGAGGCGCCAGTTTACCGGCCGCGCCGGATACTGCCAAGGATATTGATTTGGCTAGCCTTTCGGTTGTATTCGTTGCGAGGATTTGACGACTGCCCCGTGCGTAGTGTCGAAATGCACCATGAAATAGGTTTCCTCGGTCGGTATCGTGCCTGCGATGCGCCATTCCCATATCTCCTCCCACAGATTGTCGAACACCATTCGCGAGCCCGGGGCGCCCAGCAGGCGGCGGATCTCGTTCCGACTCATGCCGGGATGGACACGGCGGTAGTAGTCGGGAGCCAATACCTGTTCCAGGCGGCTGACCACCAGCTGGCGATCGAAGCTGATCATGTAGCAATGCACGCCGGCCGGCTGCCGGCTGTATTCCCAGGTGACCGTGCCGTCGTCGTTGCCGTGCCGGTAGCCGGGTTCACCCATGCGTTCGAGTACTTCCGCGGCCGTCGTCACGCCTGGCCTGATCTGTGGCAGGTTGAACACATCGCAGGCCGGCAGCAGCGCCGAGGCGACGGCGGTGGCGAGCGTGGCGAAGAAACCGCTCCTGGTCATGGTGTGCTCCTTGTCTCGGGGGATATTACAACGGCAGTTGCAATGGACATGGGCCGGGCTGGTGCCGCCGTTTGCCGCCGGCCCCGGCTTGCTTCCATAATATCGGGAACCGCTAATTCACGGACCTGCCATGCGCCATCTCGATCCCGTCGCCGCTCACGCCTTCCTGCAAGAAAATCCGCGGGCCGTGCTCGTCGATTGCCGGACGGAGATCGAGCACATGTACGTCGGTCACCCGGTCGGTGCCGAACATGTCGCCTGGCAGGAGGCGCCGGACTGGGATATCGATCCGCTGTTTGCCGACAAGGTGCGGCGGATGGTCGGGGGCGATCTCGAGCGGCCGGTATTGCTGATCTGTCGCAGTGGTCATCGTTCGGTCTACGCCGGCGAGGCGCTTGAGGCTGCCGGCTTCAGGGACGTCACCAACATCCTCGAAGGTTTCGAGGGGCCGCTCGATGACGATTACCATCGCGGCACCCTGGGCGGCTGGCGCTTCCGCGGTCTACCCTGGCAGCAATCTTGATTTCTGGTGGGCGAGGGCGGCCAGACCGCCAATCAGCATCAGGCCCGCCATTCCGAGGGCGAGGCTGAGTGTCGACGCCCAGAGCGCCGGTGCGATCAGCGCAGCAGCCAGGCTGTTGAAGCCGGACTGCAGGAAGGTCTGGCAGGAAGCGGCGAGGCCGCGCTGCTCCGGGAAGGGATCAAGCGCCAGGATGGTCAGGCAGGGCATGGCCAGGGCCATGCCGGTGGTGTACACGAACAATGGCAGCACGCTCCACGGCAGGCCGGGCGGCAGGGTCAGGTTCAGGGCAATGTTGAGGGCGGCGGCGGCGATCATCACCGCGTAGCCGAGGGCGATGGTCCGGCTCAGCGAGAGCTTCCCGGCGAGGCGGCCGGATAGCCAGGAGCCGTTGAGCAGGCCGCCCATGGCCGGGCCGAACAGCCAGAGAAAGGCGGTTTCCGGCAGGCCCAGGTGGGTCATCAGGAAAACCGGTGCCGACAGCACGTAGATGAAGAAACCGGCAAAATTCAGCGACAGGGCGGCGCAGGCGAAGAGGAAGGCCGGCGACGTCAGTACCCGCCAGTAGGTCCTGCCCAGATAGGCGGGGCGCAGCGACTGCCGCCTCTCCACCGGCAGCGTTTCCGGTAGCAGTTTCCAGCAGGCCAGCCACAGCAGCCCCGTCATCACCACCAGAAAGGCGAAGACCATGCGCCAGCCGAAGAGGGTCTGCAGCCAGCCGCCGATGACCGGCGCCACGGCGGGGGCCAGGGCGAACATCATGGTGATCTGCGACATCAGGCGCTGCGCGGCGGCACCGTCGAACAGGTCGCGGACGATGGCCCGGCTGATGACGATGCCGGCCCCGGCGGTGATGCCCTGCATGGCCCGCCATATCCAGAGCTGCTCGATGCTGGTGGCCAGTGTGCAGCCGGCCGAGGCCAGCCCGAACAAGGCAAGGGCGGCGAGGATGACGCGGCGGCGGCCGAAGCGGTCGGCGATCGCGCCGTGCCACAAGGTCATCACCGCAAAGGAGAGCAGGTAGATGGAGAGCGTTTGCTGGACTTCCAGCTGACTGGCGCCGAGTTTGTCGGCGATGTCGTGGAAGGATGGCAGGTAGGTGTCGATCGAGAACGGCCCGAGCGCCGACAGCGAGGCCAGCAGCAGCGCTATGCCACGGGTGCTGGCCGTCTTTCCCGGCTCAGCCACGGGAGAAACGCCGGTACTGGATGGCTTCCGCGACGTGGGGGGCGCGCACGGTGTCGCTACCGGCCAGATCGGCAATGGTTCGGGCGACGCGCAGGATTCGATGCCAGGCCCGGGCCGACAGGTCGAGGCTGCTGCTCGCCTGCTTGAGCAGGCGGCTGCCGGCCTCGTCGGGCGTGCAGCAGGCGTCGACCTCGGCCGTCGACAGGCGGGCGTTGGTCTTCTTCTGACGGGCCAGCTGGCGGCCGCGCGCAGCACCGACGCGGACCCTGACGTCGGCCGATGTTTCGCCCTCGGGCTTGCCGAGCAAGGCCTCGGCCGGCAAGCCGGGTACTTCGATCAGCATGTCGATGCGATCGAGGAAGGGACCGGAGAGTTTGCCGCGGTAGCGGGCAATCTGGTCCGGCGTGCACCGGCATTTGCCGGTCGTTGCTCCGTGATGGCCGCAAGGGCAGGGATTCATCGCCGCGATCAGCTGGAACTCGGCCGGAAATTCCGCCTGGCGGGCTGCCCGGGCGATGTGAATCCTGCCGGTTTCGAGCGGTTCGCGCAGCGTTTCCAGTACCTTGCGATCGAACTCCGGCAGTTCGTCGAGAAACAGGATGCCTTGATGTGCCAGGCTGATCTCGCCGGGGCGCGGCGGATTGCCGCCACCGACCATGGCGACCGCCGACGCCGTATGGTGTGGCTGCCGATAGGGGCGACGCCCGAAGCACTCCGGGCGGAACTGGCTGACCAGCGACAGCACGGCGGCGGAAGCCCGGGCCTCGTCGTGATCCAGATCGGGCATCAGGCCGGGCAGGCGGGCCGCCAGCATCGACTTGCCGGAGCCTGGCGGGCCGACCATCAGCAGCGAATGATTGCCGGCCGCAGCGATTTCCAGCGCCCGCTTGGCTTGTGCCTGACCTCGGACCTCGGCCAGGTCGGGCTGCAGCGGTGCTGTATCGCTGGCCGCGGCGACGGCCATGGGTAGCGCTTCGCGACCGGCCAGATGGGCGCAGACGGCGAGCAGCGAGTTCGCCGAGAGAATGTTGCCGGTAGCGGTCAGGGCTGCTTCAGTGGCACTCACTGCCGGCAGGATGAAGGTTTTGCCGCAGCCGGCGGTCTGCAGGGCCATGGCCAAGGCGCCGCGCACCGGGCGTAGTTCGCCGGACAGCGACAGTTCGCCGGCGAATTCGTGTTCAGCCAGCGCCTTGCCCGGTACCTGGCCGCTGGCGGCAAGGATGCCGAGGGCGATCGGCAGGTCGAAACGTCCGGACTCCTTCGGCAGGTCGGCCGGTGCCAGATTGACGGTGATGCGTTTGCTGGGGAATTCGAAACCGGAATTGATGATTGCCGCCCGCACCCGGTCGCGCGCTTCCTTGACTTCGGTGTCGGGCAGGCCGACCAGCGTGAAGCTGGGCAGGCCGCTGGCGAGATGGACCTCGACCGTGACCGGCGGCGCGTTCAGGCCATCCAGCCCGCGGCTGTGAGCGATGGCCAGGGCCATGCCGGCTTACTGCCCGCTGCGGGCCTTTTCCAGCGCCTCGACGCGTGCTTCGAGTTCCTTCAGCTTGTCGCGCGTGCGGGCGAGGACGGTGGCCTGCACGTCGAACTCCTCGCGGGTGACCAGATCGAGCTTGGCAAAGGCGCCGCTGACCAGAGCCTTGGTGTTCTTCTCGATGTCCTTGACCGGTGAATTGGCCAGTAGGGCGCTCATCTTGGCGCCGAATTCTTCCAGAAATTTTGGGTCGAGCATGGTGTACCTCCGTGGGGCGACGAGTGTAGCACAACGGTATTTCGGGGGTTTTTTGCCATCGCTCGCCGCTGGTGCGTAACGGACTGTAACCGCACTGTGTTGGTGCATCATTTTGGTGCACAGGGTGTGATGATGCATGAAAGTGATTGATTCAAATCAAGAAATGGAGCTGGCACGTGTTCTGCTATTGCTGTGCTGCACAAATTCTTTTTTTGTTTTTGAATCGTTCTACAGGAGAGAAAACCATGAAGAAGTCCCTGATCGCCCTGGCACTCGTCGGTGCATTCGCCGCACCGGCCTCCATCCAGGTTGCGGCTGCTGAAGAAGCGGCCAGCCCGCATACCTTCACCGGCAACCTGGGCCTGTTCTCCAGCTACCGCTTCCGCGGCATCGACCAGACCTTTGGCAAGCCGGCCCTCCAGGGCGGCGTCGACTACAGCCATTCCAGCGGCCTTTACCTCGGTAACTGGAATTCCAATGTTTCCTCCGGCGCGGGCTTTCCCGATGGCAACCTGGAAATGGACGTCTATGGCGGCTGGCGTGGCGCCTTCGGCGATTTCGGTGTTGATGTCGGTGCCATTGTTTACTACTACCCGGGTACGGATGGCCGCAATCTCGGTACCAAGGCCGACAGCGGTGCTGTAACCAACAAGGAAATCTATATCGGTGGTTCGTGGAAGACGATTTCGCTGAAGTACTACTACTCGGTGGATGACTACTTCTCGCTGCGCGGCTGGGATGCAACCGGTACGTCGACCGGCAAGAGCACCAAGGGTACGCATTACCTCGACCTGTCGGCATCCTATGACCTGGGCGACGGCTGGGGCATCAACGGCCACGTCGGTCATCTGTCGGCAAAGAACCAGCACAACGGCAGCTATACCGACTGGAAGCTCGGCGTCACCAAGGACATCAGCGGCTGGGTGGTTGGCCTCTCCTACGTCGACACCAATGCCGAAGGCAGCTGCTCGGCGGCGGCGACCACCTGGCAACCGTACTGTTTCACGAACGGACTCCAGGATGAAGGCAAGGGTGTTGCCCTGAATCCTGGCAACAAGAGCAAGGATGCCGGTCGTGGTATCGCCATCCTGTCCGTCACCAAATCGTTCTAAGCAAGTCTGAAATAACCCCCGCCGGTGTTCCGGCCGGTGCCGGCGGGGGAAAAGCAAGTTTTAACCGTATAGGGGAACAACCATGAAATTCGTTACCGCGATCATCAAGCCGTTCAAGCTTGACGAAGTGCGTGAGGCCCTGTCCGCCATCGGCGTCCAAGGCATCACGGTTACCGAAGTGAAAGGTTTCGGCCGGCAGAAAGGGCACACCGAGTTGTATCGGGGCGCCGAGTATGTCGTCGATTTCCTGCCCAAGGTGAAGATCGAGGCTGCCGTAAAGAGCGAGCAGATCGATCAGGTCATCGAGGCCATCGAGAAGTCGGCCAGTACCGGCAAGATCGGCGACGGCAAGATTTTCGTCTTCGAACTCGAACAAGTCATTCGTATCCGGACCGGCGAAACCGGTACCGATGCCCTCTAAGGAGCGAAACATGAAACGTCTATTTGCATTGCTAGCTCTGGTCGGCGCCGTTTCCCTCGGCGCCCCCGTCTGGGCTCAGGACAAGCTTGCCGAACCGGCTGCTGCGCCGGCCGTTGTTGCGGCTCCTGCTGCTGCCGAGGCGGCTCCTGCTGCTGTCGCTGAAGCCGCTCCGGCTGAAGCGGCACCCGCTGCCGCGCTGGTGCCGAACAAGGGCGACAACGCCTGGATCATGGTCTGCGCCGCCTTCGTCATTCTGATGTCGATCCCCGGCCTGGCCTTGTTTTACGGTGGTCTGGTGCGTTCGAAGAACATGCTTTCGGTGCTCATGCAGGTTTTCGTGGTGTTTTGCATGATCTCGGTCCTCTGGGTGGTTTACGGCTATTCACTGGCCTTTACCGAGGGTAATGCCTTCTTCGGCACACTCGACAAGCTCTTCCTGAATGGTGTGACCGTCGAGTCGGTGGGCGCGACCTTCTCCAAGGGCGTGGTGATCTCCGAGCTGATCTTCGTCATCTTCCAGGGGGCATTCGCGGCCATTACCTGCGGCCTGATCGTCGGTGCGTTCGCCGAGCGCGCCAAATTCTCCGCCATTCTGGTCTTCATGGTGATCTGGTTCACGCTGGCTTACATTCCGATGGCACACATGGTCTGGTACTGGGCTGGTCCGGATGCCTACACCGATGCCGCCGCTGCCGAAGCAGCCGGTGCAACTGCCGGTTTCCTGTTCCAGCATGGTGCCCTTGATTTCGCCGGTGGTACCGTCGTCCATATCAACGCCGCCATCGCTGGTCTGGTCGGTGCCTACATGATTGGCAAGCGCATCGGTTACGGCCGTGAAGCCATGGCGCCGCACTCCCTGACCTTCACGATGATCGGTGCCTCGCTGCTGTGGTTCGGCTGGTTCGGCTTCAACGCCGGCTCCGCCCTCGAAGCCTCCGGTGGTTCTGCTCTGGCCATGGTCAATACCTGGGTTGCAACGGCCTGTGCCGCACTGTCCTGGATGTTTGCCGAATGGATCTTCAAGGGTAAGCCCTCGATGCTGGGTGCTGCATCCGGCGCCGTGGCCGGCCTGGTTGCCATCACCCCGGCTGCCGGTTTCGTCGGTGTCATGGGCGCCATCGTCCTCGGCCTGCTGGCTGGCATCATCTGCCTGTGGGGCGTCAATGGTCTCAAGAAGATGCTGGGTGCCGATGATTCCCTGGACGTCTTCGGTGTCCATGGCATCGGTGGCATCCTGGGTGCCCTGCTGGTGGCGGTCTTCGCCGATCCGGCACTCGGCGGTACCGGTGTCTACGACTACGTCGCCAACGCAGTTGCTCCGTATGACATGACCGCGCAGTTCATCGCCCAGGCCAAGGGTGTCATCACCTGTATCGTCTGGTCGGGTGTGGTCTCCCTGGTGGCCTACAAGCTGGTCGATATCGTCATCGGTCTGCGTGTGCCGGAAGAAGAGGAACGCGAAGGTCTCGACCTCACCTCCCACGGCGAAAGCGCTTACCACCACTAAGCAACGGATTCTTAGTCTCTCTCCCTTCGGGCACCTTCGGGTGCCCGTTTTTTTTGCTAGTCTGCAGACATGCGCATCGCCCAGCTCTCGGATCTCCATTTGCGTCCCGGCAGGCTCTCCAGCGGCGTTGATCCCTGGGCCGCCTGGCAGATGGCACTTGAACGGCTGGCCGGTCTGCTGCCGGCAGTCGATCTGCTGTTGCTGACCGGCGATCTGGCCGACGACGGCGCGCGGGATACTTACCGGCTATTGGCGGCTTCCCTGCGTGCCAGCGGCTTGCCTTACGCGCTCCTGCCGGGCAACCATGACCTTCGGGACGAACTGCGCAACGTATTCCGCGACCAGGCCTGGTCGCATGCCGAGCTGGCCTGTCAGCGGGTCGATTGCGGCGACCGGAGTCTGCTGCTGCTCGACAGCGTCGTTCCCGGTGAGGAAGGCGGTGATTTTGGCGAGCGTCATGCGGCCTGGCTGGCCGAAAATTGCCCGCTTGGGCGTCCAGTGTTGCTGGCCATGCACCATCCACCGCTCGCGGTCGGTATTGCAGGCATGGACCGCATCAATTGTGCCGGTGGCGAACGGTTGGCCGACTGGCTGAGCGAAAGGACGAATGTCGAAGCGGTGCTATGCGGCCACGTGCATCGCCTGGTGATCGCCTCGCTGGCCGGGCGGCCGGTGATTGCGGCGCCTTCCACGGTGCATCAGATCGCCTTGCAGGATGGTCCGCTGGCCTTTACGCCGGAACCCGCCGGTTTGCTGGTGCACGACTGGGAACCGGGGCAGTCCTTGCGCACGCATTATCTGCCCCTGGCGGCGGCACCAGTGGTCGCCTATCCGGCGTAAGCGCCTATTTGATCAGCGGCAGGAATGCGCGGAACTCGTCGGTTCCGGCCTTGTGCAGCCATTCGAAGAGCACCATTTCGGTGGTCACGACATGCACACCGATGGCGCGCAGGCGTTCGATGGCAGCGTCACGACTGGCCGGCGTGCGCGACGACGAGGCATCGGCAACGAGGAAGACCTGGAAGCCGGCCTCAAGCAGACCGCAGGCCGTCTGCAATACACAGACGTGGCTCTCGGTGCCGGTCAGGACGATCTGCCGGCGACCGGCTGCACGTAGACGATCGAGCACGCCAGGTTCGGCTGCACAGGAAAAATGCGTCTTCTCGAAGAAACAGGCATGTCCGGCAGCCTCCCGGATGACCTCGAGACTGGGGCCGAGACCGCGCACGTATTGCTCGGAGACGAAGGTGGGGATAGCCATTTGTCCGCTGGCCCTGAGCAGGCGAACCGAATTGGCGGTGACGACGTCGGATTCGAAGATGGCCGGGGCCAGCTTCGCCTGGATATCGACGACGAGCAGCAGCGAATCCTGGCGGTTGATCAGCATCAGCGGAATACCACCGTCTTGTTGCCATGCACCAGTACCCGGTCTTCCAGGTGGTAGCGCAGGCCGCGAGCGAGCACCGTCTTCTCGATGTCCTTGCCGTAGCGGACCATGTCCTCCGGCGAGTCGGAATGGTCGATGCGGATCACGTCCTGTTCGATGATCGGCCCGGCATCGAGCTCGCTGGTCACGTAGTGGCAGGTCGCGCCGATCAGTTTGACGCCGCGCGTGTAGGCCTGATGATAGGGCTTGGCACCGGCGAAACTGGGCAGGAAGCTGTGGTGGATGTTGATGATCTTGCCGGCGAGCGCATCGCACAACTCGGGCGACAGGATCTGCATGTAGCGGGCGAGCACCATGGTATCGCCGCGCACGTCGTCGAAGATGCGGCGGATTTCGGCGTAGGCGCCCTTCTTGTTGTCGGCGGTGACCGGTACGTGATGGAAGGGAATGCCGTGCCACTCGACGAAACCGCGGAAGGTGTCGTGATTGGAGATGACGCAGGGAATCTCGATGTCGAGTTCCCTGGCCTGCCAGCGTGCCAGCAGGTCGTACAGGCAGTGCTCCTGCTTGGAGACGAGGACGACGACGCGCTTCTTCACCGCGCTGTCGTTGATCCGCCAGGTCATCGACAGCGGCCGCGCGACCTCCTCGTCGAAACGCTCGCGGAACTCGGCGAGCAGGAAGGGTAGCGAAGCGGCCTTGATCTCGATGCGCATGAAATAGCGACTGGTCAGCGCGTCCGAATGGAAACTCGATTCGAGGATCCAGCCGCCGTGGCCGGCGATGAAGCCGGACACCCGGGCGATGATGCCGACCTGATCGGGACAGGAGGCGGAGAGCGTGTAGAAGCGGTCGCTATGCATGAATTCTGGCGCTGACTTTGGCTAGAGTGGCTGAGCCCCCTTGGGGGGCGGTGAGCGGAGCGAGCGGGGGCGGCGCATCCTGCCGAAGGCTTGCGCCAGGGCCGTCAGGCTTTGGCGAAAGCCTTGTCGATTTCCGTACGCAGGTCGTCGTAGTT
Organism: Dechloromonas sp.; assembly: GCA_008933675.1. Lineage (GTDB taxonomy): Bacteria > Pseudomonadota > Gammaproteobacteria > Burkholderiales > Rhodocyclaceae > Azonexus. The sequence goes on along the minus strand of WBUO01000006.1, from coordinate 27,969 downwards.
GTACACCACCGGGAACTGCGGGAATTCGCGGATGACGTTTTCCGGCGGGTGGAACAGGATGCCGCCGTGGGCTTCGCCGAGCATCGCGGTGTCGTTGTACGAGTCGCCGGCGGCGACGATCTTGAAGTTCAGTTCCTTGAAGCGCTTGACTGCTTCGCGCTTCTGGTCCGGCATGCGCAGGTGGTAGTCGACCAGCATGCCCTGCTCATCGTCCTCCAGCGAGTGGCAGAACAGCGTCGGCCAGCCGAGCTGGCGCATCAGCGGGTGGGCGAACTCGTAGAAGGTGTCGGACAGGATGACCACCTGGTAATCCTCACGCAGCTGGTCGAGGAAGGCGCGGGCGCCGGGCATCGGCCCCATTTCGCCGATCACCTTCTGGATGTCGGGCAGGCCGAGCTTGTGCTGACGCAGGATATCCAGGCGGTAGGTCATCAGCTTGTCGTAATCCGGCTCGTCGCGCGTCGTGCGCATCAGCTCGGGAATGCCCGTGCGCTTGGAGAATTCGATCCAGATTTCGGGGACGAGGACCCCTTCGAGGTCAAGGCAGACGATTTGCACGGGTTGGCTCCAGCGGGAGGATTCGGAAAGATCTGGATTTTAACTGATGCGGGTGGGGTTTCTGATCTGCTGTTTTCCGCGCGTCAGGCGCGGAACCCTGAGCCTCAGAGGAAGCAACTACGCCGCAGCTGCCCCTTCAATCCACAGCCGGCAAGGCCTCCAACGCCTCATGCACCTCCAGCCAGCGCATCTCCGCCTCGTCGATCTGCTCGCCGAGCAGCGCAGCCTGCTTGTGCATCTCCTCGCTTTTCGCCCGGTCGACGGCGGCGTAGAAATCCGGATCGGCGAACTGCGCTTCCAGGCCCGCCTTCTCCTCGTTCCACTTGGCCAGCTTCTTCTCCAACTGCTCGATTTCCTTCAATAGCGGCCGCCGCTGGGCGAGTACGGCCTGCCGGCTGGCCTTGGCGTCGGCGCGTTGTTGCAGGCGCTCGTTCTTCTCGGCGGCGACTGCCGCTTGCGGTGCCTTTTCGGCCGCGCGCTGGCTGGCCAGCCAGGCGGCGTAGTCGTCGAGATCGCCGTCGAATTCCGTGACCTGGCCGTCGGCGACCAGCAACAGTTCGTCGGCGCAGGTGCGCAGCAGGTGGCGGTCGTGCGAGACGAAGACCATGCCGCCCTCGAAATCCTGCATGGCGAAGGTCAGTGCCTCCCGCATTTCGAGGTCGAGATGGTTGGTCGGCTCGTCGAGAAGCAGCAGGTTGGGTTTGCTGCGGATCAGCAGGGCCAGCGCCAGACGCGATTTTTCGCCGCCAGAGAAGGGGGCGATGGCACGTGTCGCCATGTCGCCACGGAAATCGAAGCCGCCGATGTAATCGCGCAACTCCTGCTCCGGTGTCGTCGGTTCGAGGCGGATCAAATGCTGCAGCGGTGACTCGTCGGGGCGCAGCTGTTCCAGCTGATGCTGGGCGAAGTAGCCGATGTTCAGCGCCTTGGCTTCTTTGCGTTCGCCGCCTTGCTGGGCCAGCGCGCCGGCCAGCAGCTTGATCAGCGTCGATTTGCCGGCGCCGTTGCGGCCGAGCAGGCCGATGCGGCAGCCCGGGCGCAGGGTCAGCGTGACGCAGTCGAGAATCGGCCGCCCGGCGTAGCCGGCGGAGGCCTTGTCGATGACCAGCAGCGGGTCGGGCAGGGCGGTTGGCTGGCGGAAACTGAAATGGAAGGGCGAATCGACGTGCGCCGCGGCGACCATTTCCATGCGCTCCAGCGTCTTGATCCGGCTCTGCGCCTGGCGCGCCTTGGTCGCCTTGGCACGGAAGCGCTCGATGAAGCTGTTGAGGTGGGCGATCTCGCGCTGCTGCGCTTCGAAGGCCGATTGCTGGTTGGCCAGGCGGGCGGCGCGGGCCCGTTCGTAGTCGGAATAGCCGCCGCTGGTCAGGCTCAGGCGCTGCAGGTCGATGGCGATGATCTGGCCGACCACGGCGTCGAGGAAGTCGCGGTCGTGCGAGATCAGCAGCAGCGTCGCCGGCGTGTTCTTCAGCCAGCTTTCCAGCCAGAAGACGGCATCGAGGTCGAGGTGGTTGGTCGGCTCGTCGAGCAGTAGCAGGTCGGCGCGGCAGGACAGGGCACGCGCCAGATTCAGGCGCACGCGCCAGCCGCCGGAGAAGTCGGCGACCGGCCGGGTGAAGTCGGCATCCTTGAAGCCCAGGCCGTGCAGCACTTCGGCAGCGCGGGCCTTGGCCGAATAGCCGTCGATCTCGCCGTAGCGGGCGTGCAGGTGGCCGATCGCCTCGCCGTCGCCACGCGCTTCGGCGGCGGCCAGCTCGCGTTCGACGCGGCGTAGTTCGGCATCGCCGTCGAGCACGAAATCGAGGGCGGCGTCGGGCAGGGCCGGGGTTTCCTGGGCGACGCGGGCGATCTGCCAGCTGGCCGGGATGTCGACATCGCCGGATTCGGCATGCAGTTCGTTGGCCAGCAGCGCGAACAGGCTGGACTTGCCGCAGCCGTTGGCGCCGACGACGCCGACCTTCCAGCCGGGATGCAGTTGAACGGAGGCGTCGACGACCAGCGGTCGGCCGGCGCGGGCGAAGGTGACTTGGCGGAGAGCGATCATGAGGGGGCCGATTATCCCAGATTGTTCGCCCGCCTTCGTGATCGCGGCGAGGTCTCTGGCGGGCGGCTGGGCGACGTGCCGGCCGGCACGGGGGGCACGCCATGGGGCGCGAGGCAAGGCCGTCGGTACGCCGATGGCGCGTGCTTTGGCGGATGGACAATCTGGGATCACCGTGGCGGCGATGCGCTAGAATCCACAGGATTCGCCACGCACAGATGCCATGATCAAGCAGATCCGCACCGACCAGCTCAAACCGGGCATGTACATCCACGATCTGAATTGTGGCTGGCTGGATCATCCCTTCCTGTCCAACGCCTTCAAGGTGCACGACCAAGCGACGGTGGACAAGATCATCAATCTCGGTATCCGCGAGCTGTACATCGACACCGTCAAGGGGGCCGATGTCTGGGCGGCGCGGACACAGCAGGAAGTCAGCGCCGATCTCGACCGCCGCATGCAGGAGATTGCCAGCAAGGAGCCGGAGAAGCCCGTCGTCGCGGCGCTCAAGGACGAGGTGGCGCGCGCCCGGCGATTGCATGGCGAGGCGAACAAGATCGTCCGCCACATGATGGACGACATCCGTCTGGGCCAGCAGATCCAGGTCGAGCGCATCGAGCCGCTGGTCGAGAACATGGTCGAATCCATCTTCCGCAACCAGGATGCACTGCTTCCCCTGGCCCGGCTGAAGAAGCACGACGACTACACCTTCGAGCATTCGGTGGGCGTCTGCGCCCTGCTCGTCGCCTTCGGCCGCGGCATGAAGCTCGACAAGGCCGTGATCAAGGAAATGGCCCTCGGCGGCCTGCTGCACGATGTCGGCAAGGCGCGTATTCCGGATGCCATTCTCAACAAGCCCGGCAAGCTGAGCGAAGACGAGTTCGAGCGGATGAAATCGCACGTCGATCAGGGCGTTCAACTGCTCGAGCAGACGCCTGGCGTCAGTACGATAGCCCGCCTGATCACCGCCCAGCACCATGAACGCTACGATGGCACCGGCTATCCGGCCCGTCTGAACGGCGGCGGGATCAGCCTTTACGGACAGATGGCCGCGATCGTCGATGTCTACGATGCGATTTCCTCCGATCGCGTCTACCACAAGGGCATGCCGGCCACGCAGGCGCTCAAGAAGCTGCTCGAATGGAGCAGCCATCACTTCGACCCGCAACTGGTGCAGACCTTCATCCGCGCCATCGGCATCTACCCGACTGGCGCCCTGGTCCAGCTGGAGAGCAAGCGCCTCGGCGTGGTCGTCGAACAGAACGAGAAAAGCCTGCTCGAACCGGTTGTCCGGGTCTTCTATCATGCCGGGCAGCAGCATTACATACCGCCGGAAATCGTCGATCTCGCCAAATCGCAGGATCGCATCGCCAGCTTTGAAAGTTTCGACAAGTGGAAAATCAATCCCTACCAATGGCTGCCCGCCTGATTGCGCTGCTGCTCGGCTGCCTGCCGGCCCTGACGCTCGGTGCCGACGTGGCGGCCGAGCGCCAGCAGCGTCTGGACCGGGCGACCGCCATGCAGGCCGATGCCGCGGCGCGCCGGGAGCGGGCCGACGCCCTGCTGGAGAAACAGCAGGCCGAATGCGCCCAGCGCTTCTTCGTCAATGCCTGTCGTGACGATGCGAAGGCCGAGCATCTGAAGACCGTACTCGAGGCCCGGCGCCTGGAGAGCGAAGGTAGTGCGCTGGAACGTGAGGTCAGGCAGGAGGAGGCCGCTGACCGCGAGGCTCAGCGGGCGGCCGATGCCAAGCGCCGGGAGGCCGATCTGGCGGTGCGTCAGGGCGAGGTCGCGGCCGAACGCAAGGATGCTGCCGCGGCACGCGAAAAGCGCCTCGCCGACAAGCAGGAACGGGCAGCCGAAGGCGCTCGCCGCAAGGCCGAGGAAGCCGAGAAGCACCGGCAGAAGAAGACCAGCCACGAAGCACGCGTGGCCAGGAAGAAGCAGCGGGCGGAAGAGAAGAAGTAGCAGAGGCCGCCGGCGTGATCCGCAAGCTCACCATCCACCAGCTGTTGCCCGGCATGCATGTCGTGGACCTGCATCGGCACTGGCTTGAGCATTCCTTCTGGCGGCACAAGTTCACCATTCGCGATCAGGCGCAGATTACGCGGCTGATCGAGGAAGGCATCACCGAAGTCAGCATCGACACGGAGAAGGGTATCGACCTGCCGCCCGTCGAGCCGTCTCCCATTGCCCGCATCAACGAGGTCGAACGCCATTTCGTGTCGCGCCTCGAACGTCTCAAGGCCAAGCCGGCGACGGTCTCCCTGGGCGAAGAGCGGCGACGGGCGGCGCGCCTGATCGGTGAGGCGAGCAACACCGTTGCCGATCTGATGCTGGCGGCGCGCGCCGGACACGATGTCGACGCCGCCCGTCTCGAACCCATCGTCGCCAAGATGCTCGAATCGGTGCTGCGCAACCCCGATGCGCTGGCCCCACTGGCCCGCCTGAAAAGGGCCGACGCCTATGCTACCGAGCACGCCGTCGCCACTGCCGCGCTGATCGTCGCCCTCGGCCACCAGCAAGGCATGGCCGAGCCGGAGCTGGAAAAGCTGGCGCTCGGTACCATGGTCAAGGACATCGGCCAGTCAGCCATCGACGCCCGACTGATCACCAAGCCCGGCATGCTGTCGCAATCCGAATACGAAGTCGTCCAGAGCCATGTCGAGGAAGGCCTGGCCGTGCTACAGGCGACGGTGCGCCTGGCCGAGACCTCGGTCGCCGTCGTCCTCGAACACCACGAACGCTACAACGGCTGCGGCTACCCCTACCGCATGGCCGGCGACGAGATCTCGCTGGCCGGCCGCATGGCCGCCATCGTCGATACCTACGACGCGATGACCTCGGACCGCCCTTATCGTCCGGCCATCTCCCCCTCGCTGGCGCTGCGCCAGCTGTATGACCAGGGCGGCAACCAGTTCGACCCTGAACTTGTCGCCGCCTTCGTGCGTACCGTCGGCATCTACCCGGTCGGTACCCTGGTCCTGCTTGAGAGCGGCCATCTCGCCGTGGTCGAGGAAGTACACCACGACAACATTCTGAGCCCGGTCGTCCGCGTCATCTATCACGCCGGCCGTCGCCAGTACGTGGCGCCGGTGCAGGTGGACCTCGCACGTACCGTCGGCAACCACTACGGACAGGTCGTCCGCGCCGAAACCTTCGAGCGCTGGGGGCTCAGTCCGGTGCGCTGGCAACCTGCCTGAGCAGCTTGCCGATCGGTGCCGGCACCGCCGCCGTCGCCACCTGAGCCAGTTCCACCCATTGCAGGCCGGGCTCGGCCATCAGGAGCGGGCCGTGCACATCGCACAGCACCGGCTCCAGGGTCAGGCGAAAATGCGTGAAGCTGTGGCGCAACGGTGGCAACTGGCGCTGGCCGACAGCCTGCAGGCCGAAGCGGGCGAGTACCGGGCCGACCTCGCCTTCCGGCGGAACCAGCAAGCCGCCCCACAAACCGCTTGGCGGACGGCGCTCGAGCAGTACCCGCTGTCCGTCGCGAATCAGCACGAAACACGCCGAACGCTCGGGAACCGCCGCCCGCGGCCGCGCCTCCGGCAACGTCGCCTGGCGCCCCTGGCGGCGCGCCAGGCAGTCGTCGGCGAGCGGACAACGCGGGCAGGAAGGGCGGCTGCGCGTACAAGTGCCGGCGCCAAGATCCATCAGGCCCTGCGTATAAGCCTCGATGTCGGATGCCGGCAGCAAGCGCTCGGCCAGCTGCCACAACTGCCGGTGCACTTTGGCCGCGCCGGGAAAACCAGGCACCGCGAAATGCCGGCACAACACGCGCTTGACGTTGCCGTCGAGAATCGCCGCCCGCTCGCCGAAGGCAAACGCCGCCACCGCTGCCGCCGTCGACCGGCCGATGCCGGGCAGCATTTCGAGCTCGGCACTGCTCGCCGGAAAGCTGCCGCCATGCACGGCAACCACCTGCTGCGCACAGCGGTGCAGGTTGCGCGCCCGGGCGTAGTAGCCGAGCCCAGCCCAGTGCTCCATGACAATCTCGACCGGCGCGGCGGCGAGCGCCCGGACATCGGGAAAGCTGGCAAGAAAACGCTGGTAATACGGAATCACCGTGGCGACCTGCGTCTGCTGCAGCATGATCTCGGAAAGCCAGATGCGGTAAGGATCGCGGGTATTCTGCCAGGGCAGGTCATGGCGTCCGGCGGACTTCTGCCAGGCGATCAGGCGTTCGGAAAAAGAGGATGAAGGGCTCAAATCTGCCTCGACGCAGGCTGCGGGAGCACGGATAATACGGCGTTTTTTGCCGTCCCCAGCCATCGTCACCATGACTCAAGTCCCCCAAGATACCCGTGCCCTGCGCAACGCCCTCGGGCGCTTCGCCACCGGGATCGCCATTGTCACGGCGCTCGATCCGGACGGCCGGCCGATCGGCCTCACCGTCAATTCCTTCTCCGCCGTCTCGCTCCAGCCAGCCCTCGTGCTTTGGTGCCTGGACAACAACTCGCACAGCCTGGAGGCCTTCCGCCGGGCCAGCCACCACGCCATCAACATTCTCTCGACGGCGCAGCTCGATCTCTCCAACCGCTTCGCCACCTGGCCAGCCGACCGCTTTGCCGGCCTACCCTGGCAAGCCGGCGCCGGCGGCGCCCCGGTCTTCCCCGGCTGCTGCGCCATCTTCGAAGTCGCCAACGAAACGGCACACGCCGCGGGGGACCACACCATCTTCGTCGGTCGTGTCGAACGCTTTACCGAAACGCCGGACCTTGCACCGCTCCTGTTCCACGCCGGCCGCTACCGCGAACTGGCCGACCAGCGGGACGATTGAACAGCCCGGCATCTGCGTTAGAATGCCGACCTGAAGCCCTGAGCGGGCGTCGTATAATGGTAATACCCTAGCTTCCCAAGCTAGAGCCGTGGGTTCGATTCCCATCGCCCGCTCCACATCGAATTCTCGCAGGTCGTTGATCTGCAAAACATAAAGCCAACCGACACCGGTTGGCTTTATGTTTTGCAGCTGATGGTTTGCCTCAAGCGGGATTTTTCGGTTTCAACCAGCGGGTCATCAGCTGTTGCAGTTGGGCTGCATTGACCGGCTTGGCCAGGTAGTCGTCCATGCCGGCGGCCAGGCATTGTTCGCGGTCTTCGGCGTAGGCATTGGCGGTGAGGGCGACGATGGGCAGGCGAGGGCGGCCTTGTTCCTGTTCCCATTGGCGGATGCGGGCCGTGGCGTCGTGGCCGTCGAGCGTCGGCATCAGGATGTCCATCAGGATCAGGTCGGGCAGGGGGCGGTCGCCGCTGTCGGTAATGCGTTCGACACCCTGCTGGCCGTCTTCGACCATTTCCACGCTGAGGCCGAGCTTGCCGATCAGGGCGCCGATGACCAGGCGGTTGGTCCGGTTGTCGTCCACCACCAGGATGTGGCCGTGGAGCGTGTCGCCGCTCAGGGCTTCGGGTGAGCCGTTGTCGACGGGGCGCGGGTGCTGTCGGCATTCGGTGTCGTCTGCCAGCGGCTCCAGCACAACGCGGAACCAGAAGCGTGAACCTTGGCCGTGGGTGCTGTCGACGCCGGTGCTGCCACCCATCAGCTGGGCCAGGCTGCGGACGATGGAGAGACCGAGGCCGGTGCCGCCGTATTCGCGCGTGGTCGAGGCGTCGACTTGCGAGAAGGGTTGGAAGAGGCGGTCAAGTTTGTCTTCCGGGATGCCGATGCCGGTGTCGTGTACTGAGAATTCGAGCATGCATTGCCTGCTGCTGCGTTCGCTTTCGTGGGCGGCCAGACGTACTTCGCCGTGGTGGGTGAACTTGATGGCGTTGGCGGCCAGGTTGGAGAGCATCTGGCGCAGGCGGTGCGGGTCGCCGCGGTAGCGGCGGGGGGCCGCTTGCCAGTCGACGGTGATGGCGAGACCTTTTTCGGCGGCGCTGCCCGTGAACAGCGCGGCCGTTTCGCTCAGGATTTCGCCGGGATCGACCACGCCGCTTTCCAGTTCGATGCGGCCGGCCTCGATCTTCGAGAGATCGAGGATGTCGTTGAGCAGCGTGAGCAGGGTCTGTCCGGAATTGAGGATGATGCGGGCGTATTCGCGCCGTTCGCTATCGTCGAGGCCGGGCAGCATCAGGAGTTGCGCCATGCCGATGACGCCGTTCATCGGGGTGCGGATTTCGTGGCTCATCATCGAGAGGAAGCCGCTCTTGGCCTGATTGGCCGTCTCGGCAGCTTCCTTGGCGGCGAGCAGCGCGGCCTCTGCCTCCTTGCGCATCGAAATGTCGCGGAAGGCGGTCACCGAACTGCCGGTGGGGCGCCCGTGTTTGTCGAGAATGGGGCGGCCGGCTGCTTCGACATCCAGACAGCTGCCGTCGTGCCGGCGGAATATCTCTTCTCCGTAGAATGGCTGGCCCTCGCGTACGCTGGAGAAGATCGGGCATTGCTGGAGGGGAACCGTCAGGCCATCGCGATTGTGGGCGTGGAAAATGTCGTGACCGATCTTGCCGACCACCTCTTCGGGACGGAAGCCGAGAATCTCGGTGAATGCCGGATTGACCAGGGTGACGCGGCCGCGTGGGTCGAGAACGTAGAGTCCGTCGGCGATGGTGTCGGTGATCGTGCGCAGGCGATCGGCTTCGCGTCGTTGCAGTTGCTGGGTACGCAACAGGCGATAGGCGAGGAAGAACAGGCCGGCGAGGAGCAGGGTGGCGAGTGCCATTGTGCGTTCGTATTCGCTGCGCAAGGCACCGAGGTAAGGTGCTGCGACGTAGGAAACGACATAGGCGGCGCGGCGCCCGGTGACGTCGTTGACGGGGACCAGCGAAACGGCCCAGTGTCTGCCTTGGATCTGCACCGGTAGTGTGAAGCTCCGGCCTTCGGCCATACCGGCGATAACCTGCGTCTCAGCGGCCAGTGTCGCGTCGAGTGCCCGCATCGTCGGAGTGGCCGGCGGCGGAGAATCGGGCAGTTTGAGTTCTGGATCCTCGACGAAGTAGTCGGGATTCATGCTCCAGGGCACGTAGAGGTTGCGTGATTCCGCTGTGACCACGCCTTCCACCGTTGCACGCTGCAGCACGAAGGCGTACTCGCGTTCGGGGGCGATGCGCGCCATGGCGTCGCGGATCGAACGGAAGGTGACGCTGGCCTCGACGCTGCCGATATGGCGTTCGCCGGCGAAGAGCGGGAAGACATAGCGAAAGCCGGAGGAGATGCGGCCGGCTTCGAAACCGAAGACATTGCGTTTCTCGCTATTGGCGATACGCAGGGAAGGGCGTACGTCGAACAGTTGGTCCCCATACTTGTCGAGGGCGTGGAAACGCAGATAGCTGTGACCGTCGGCGGTATGGAAATGCAGTTGGCGGATGCCTTGTCTGACCAGGTCGTCGTAGGTCCGGGCCAGCAGGCGGTAGAGCTGCCCGCGTGCGGCGGCATCGCCGTCGACGCCACGAGCAAATGTGGCGATGACCTCCGGGCGCTGTACCGATTCGGCAACCAGGATCTGGGTGGCCAGGGCGTAGCTGTGCACGCTGGCGTGGTAGGCCGTGGTGACGACGCTGGCATGCTGCTCGAGGAAGCGGTCCTGTTTGTATTGCCAGTTCTGATAGAGCAGGAGGGCTGCCATGCCCCAGATCAGCAGGAAGCCGGCAACGATGCCCAGCGCGTGTGGCCAGCGGGCATCGCGGGAGCGGGGTTGCATCAGAAGTTGCCCTTTTCCGGTATGTCGGCGCGGCCGCGCAGCTGGCGGACGGCGTCGTAGTCCTTGTCGTTGGCGGGGGTGACGCCGTGGCGGATGTTGTCGCCCCAGCTGGCACGCGAGCGTGTATCGGCGCGCAGCAGCGTGTCGCGGATTTCGTTGAGGCGGGCGGCGGAGATGCGCTGGCTGTTGGCGATCAGGGCAAAGGCTGGTAACGGCGGACTCTCGGCGACGACGAGCAGGCCGAGGTGAAGGTACTTCTGGGCGATGGCGGTCTTCAGCCCGCCGGCATCGTAGTCGCCGCGCGCCACGGCGATGGCGACGGCGTCGTGCTTGTCGAGATAGCGATAGCGGTTCTGTTCCAGGGTGTTGCCGGCACGCCGCAACAGGCCGTCTGTCGCCAGATAGCCGCAGGTGGAAAGCGCCTGGGTCAGCGCTATCTGCTTGCCGCGCAGGTGTCTGGTGTGCAGCTTGCGCTCGGCGAGGGCGACGATGGCGCAGGTATAGGTCGGCTGGCCGTTTGCTTCGTTGAAATGCACTACCGGCGTTGCCGCCGGGAAGCGTTCCTTCAAGGCGATGTAAGGCAAGGGGCCGAGATAGGCCAGATCGAGTTTGCCGCTGCGGAACTTGTCGAGGATCGTCGCGTAGCTGTCGGAATACTCGATACGCAACGAAACTCCCAGTGCCCTGCCCAGTTCATCCAGCAAAGGCTTCCACTGGCCGGCAACGGTTTCGGGTGTTTCCATCGGCAGCGGGGCGAAGCTGATCGACGGCGCGTCGTCGGCGAGTGCCGTGCCGGGCAACAAGGCCAAGGCCAGCCGGAGCACTAGGCGGCACATGGTCACGGCTGGAATGGTCGTCGCAAACAGTGTTTTCACGAAAAGCCCGCGCTGGTCGGACAGCGCTTGCCGGCCGGCAATAACGCTGTTCGCTTCTACTCTTATCTTCTGCCCATTCTAGTTCCAGAGTGGCTGGGCCGTGGAGGATTGATGCCGGGAATTTTCGCTGAAGAGGCTTACTCGCGTTTGCTTGGGAAAAAACAAAAAACCCCGCCGAAGCGGGGTTTCCGATGTTGCACCGAGCTGGAATCAGGCTTGATTCTGCTTGCGGCGAGCAACACACAGGCCGGCCAGAGCCAGACCCATCAGGGCAAGACTGGCCGGTTCCGGAACGGTGGAAACCTGGCCGGCATCGCCGATGATCATGTCGTCGAAGCCAAACCGGTCGCTGCTGGAGGTATTGCGCAGAACAACGCTCTTGTAGCTCATGCCGGAATCGATGAAGCCCCAGAACAAAAGGTTGTTGTTGTTGCCGGAAGCATTCGTGATCAGGGTGAAGCTCGTCACCACGTCGTTGATGTCGGTCAGGCTGGCGATCAGGTCGCCGCCGCTGTCCGAGATGTCGGTGCCGTAGAAGCCGAAGGCGGAAATCGGCGTGGCGGAGAAGTCGATGGTGAGCGTGGAGCCGAAACCGGCATCGAGATGCTGGGAGCCGGAGGTCGAGTATTGGCCGACCGGGTTGGCATTGGTAACGACAACCGAACCGCCCGTGCTGCTCATGGTGGCGGTGAGATTGCCGGTCGAGCCCGGGAAGGACAGGGTGAGCGGTGTCGAGGTGCCAATGGCGAGTCCCTCGAACTGCTCGGTACCGACAGTCGTCAGGCCGGAGAGGAAGGCGTTGCGGGCAGTCAGTGCGTTACCACCGACCGGAACCGTATTGCCGGTGCTCAGGTCAAGACCGTAGTAAGTGGTGGGAGCGGCGTGAACGGCAGCCGCGAATCCCAGCGAGGCGACACCGGCCATGGCGGCGATGAGGGCCCGAACTTTGTTCATGTTGTTCTCCAGGTTTGTAAAACGGTAAAAATCAACAGCAATGTCTGTGCCATATTTCATTGTTGTTTTTTATCAATTACTTGGCACGCCATGAATTGCCTGGTGTCAAATAATTCGACACTTTCGAGCCTGTGAAGGCGCAGAAGAATATTCCGTATGCGTGATCCTCGCTCTGGCGGGGTGGTGATTTCGTTTCGGTAGGTTGCTCTTGCCTGTGCGCTCACGGCTCAGCTTTCGCGGTATCGCCAAGGCGGTTGCGAAGGCTTGTCGTGCTTCTCCGGCGATTAATCGAAGAGTGGCAGTTCCGGCTGGAGCATGCTTTGTTCCGGCGTTTCGCCGGCAGTGGGCTGCAGCCCACCGGCCCGTACACCGAGCAGGCGGATGCGCTGTTCCAGTGGAATGCGCTTCAGGCATTCGCCGGCGGCGCGGCGGATGCTTGCGGCGTCGGCGGTGGCAATCGGTAGCGTGATGTCGCGGGTGACAACGTGGAAGTCGGCGAAGCGCAGCTTGATGCCGATGGTGCGGCTGGCGTAGCCCTTGCGCTGCAGGTCGTCGGCGACGCGCCGACAGAGGCCGGTGAAGATTTCCGATAGTTCGGCGCGATCCTGGCGGGCATGCAGGTCGCGGTCGAAGGTGCTTTCGCGGCTGATCGATTTGGGTTCTTGCTCGATGACGACCGGGCGGTCATCAATGCCGTGGGCGACGCGGTGCAGCCAGTCGCCGCTGCGCCGGCCGAAGTGACGGATCAGTTGGTCGCCGGGCGTGGCAGCCAGTTGCCCGATGGTGTCGATGCCGAGCCGGGCCAGCCGTTCGCTTGCCTTCGGCCCGATGCCGTTGATCTTGCGGGCCGGCAGCGGCCAGATACGCGTCGGGATGTCGTCCATGCCGAGGATGGTGATGCCGTCCGGCTTGTCGAGGTCGGAGGCGATCTTGGCCAGCAGCTTGTTTGGCGTGATGCCGATCGAGCAGGTGAGGCCGGTGGCGGTGAATACAGCCTGCTTGATCTGGCGGGCCAGACTCAGGCTGTCCTGCGGCAGGGCGCTGAGGTCGATGTAGATTTCGTCGATGCCGCGATCCTCGATATGCGGAGCGATCGTTGCCACAGCTGCCTTGAAGCGCCGCGAACAGTCGCGGTAGGCGTCGAAATTGGCAGGCAGCAGGATGGCATCCGGCGCAAGCTGGGCAGCCTTCATCAGCCCCATGCCGGAGAAGACGCCGAGCGCCCGTGCCTCATAGGTCGAGGTCGTGATCACGCCGCGCCCGGCGTAGTCGCGCAGGCGGGCGAACTCCCGGCTGCCGTCGGGACGGCTCTGCGGCCGGTCGACGCGACGGCCGCCGACAACCACTGCCTGACCCCGCAATTCGGGGTAGTGCAGCAGCTCGACGGAGGCAAAGAAGGCATCCATGTCGAGGTGGGCGATGCGGCGATTACTGTTCATATGAACAGTATAATGCCTGAATCTGCCTTGTGGCCTGCATCCGGCTTATCCACGGAAGCTGTGGACAAGTCTGTGGGTTGGCTCTGGGCTGTTGCGCCAGAGGGCTGAGTCGACAGGGTTATTTCATCCTGCCCGATATTTGTGCAAGTGCCGAAAGCCTTGGCGTACGTGGCAAGCGGCCGGACAATGGCGCTGAGCCGATATTCCTTTGCCGCGATCCAGGATCCAGGAGTTTTCACCTCATGAAGATATACCTCGCCGGGCCCGACGTGTTCCGCCCGGACGCCCTGCAATGGGCCCGATCGGCCCGCTGCCTGCTGGCGGCGGCCGGCCATCGGGCGCTGATACCTCTGGACAACGAGGAGACGACAGCGGAGGGCATCTACCGGGCCAACGTCGCGCTGATCGGCGAAGCTGATGCCGTGCTCGCCAATCTTGATCCCTTCCGTGGTCGGGAACCCGATTCCGGGACCTGCTTCGAGATCGGTTATGCCGTGGCGCTGGGCAAGCCGGTGGTCGGCTATCTGGGCGACGGCCGGCCGCAGCTCGCCAAGCTCTCCGCGCATTACGGCGGGCACCTGCAGCGTCGTGAAGGACGACCGGTCGATCCGCAAGGCATGGCGGTCGAGGATTTCGCGTTGCCGGTCAACCTGATGCTGGGTGTCTCCTGCCGCATCGTCGAGGGCGATCTGCGGCGGGCCCTGGCCGAACTGACGGGTTGAGCCGGTGAAGCCCTGGTACCTCTACCTGATCGAGTGCACCGACGGCAGCATCTACACCGGTATAACCACCGATGTCGCGGCCCGCTATGCCGCACACCAGCGCGGGGTCGGCGCCCGCTACACGCGCTCGCATCCGCCGCAGCGCCTGCTCGGCGTTGAGGTCCATGCCGACCGCGCCAGCGCCTCGCGTGCCGAGTACCGGGTCAAGCAGCTGACGCCGGCCGGCAAGCGGGACTACGCTGCACGTCTGGATGCTGCGGGAAGCGTGGTCGGTGGTACCGGGTAAGCAATTGGTGAATCAGTTTGACAATGTGTAATTACCGGAAACTTTTCTCCGGCCGGTCCGGTCTCTTCATGAACATCAACTACCGTGAAGGAGACTGCCATGCCGAATCGTGCCGTGATCAAGCTCATCCAGAATCGCGATTTCCTGATGTCGACGCCGGAGAAAAGTGTGCGGGCCGTCGCTGTGCACATGAAGAAGAACGGGGCAGCGGCAACACTCGTCGTCGATGCCGAAGATGGTCGTCTGATCGGTATCTGCACCGAGCGCGACCTGGCCTTCAAGGTTCTGGCAGATGGCCTGGATCCGCTTAGCACGCCGGTAAGCGCCGTGATGACCGCGAATCCGCAGAGCATCGGACCGGAAATGCCCTTCGGCCATGCCCTGCACTTGATGTATGAGGGCGGTTTCCGCCACATGCCGGTAGTCGATCCGCTTGGCCGGCCGATCGGTCTGATCTCCTCGCGCGATGCACTGGGGCTCGAAATCCTGCACTTCCGTCAGGAACTGGAACAGCGGGAAACCCTGACGGAAATCCTGTAGCGACGTTTGTTGCCGCGGCGGAATAGGGTAGCCGGCCCTTAGCAGCTACCTTTTGCCGTGCGGTTCCGGAGCCTCGCCGCAGTAGCGGTCAGGCCCGCCTATTCTTCCATGGTCAACCGAGCAGCTTGCGCTGATCGAGGAAGGTTTCGAGAATCTCCAGGCGGGCCAGCGGATCGTCCAGTTCCAGCAGCTTCTGCTTGGCCAGATTCTGGATCGGCAGTACTTCGGTGATCCGGTAGCCGACCCATTCCGCGTCGTCGAAGCGATGCGGCTCCGGCATGCGCTGCGGCCCGAGATCCTTGACGATGCGCTGCAGCAGCGGCAGCAGGCGTTGCCTTTCGAGCGGAACGGCGGCCGGTTCGCCGGCGGCCAGCAATTCAACCGTGGCTTCGAGCAGGTTGGCGCCGTTGCTCTGCGTCTCGATGATGCGGAAGCGCCGGCCGCCGCGGGCGGTGATGTGCAGGATGCCGAGCTGCTCCATCTCCCAGTCGCCGATCGTTGCCAGCGTGCCGACCGGATGCGGCTCGGCGGCCTTGCCCGTTTCGCTGCCGCTGGCGATCAGGCAGATGCCGAAGGGGCTGTTCTCCTTCATGCAGGCGGCCGCCATGTCCAGATAGCGCTGCTCGAAGATCTTCAGCGGCTGCATGCCGCCGGGAAAGAGCACGGTGTTCAGCGGGAAGAGCGGCAGGCGCAGCGTTTCGACGGTGGTGCCGGACGGGGCGCGGGCAAAGTCGAACCAGCCCATCATTCGCCCCAGCGCTGCATCAGTCGATGTGGCACGCGCAGCTGGTCGAGGATGCGGGCGACGACAAAATCGACCAGATCCTGCACCTGCTGCGGGTGATGGTAGAAGCCCGGGCTGGGCGGCAGGATCACCGCACCGGCGCGTGTCAGGCGCAACATGTTTTCCAGATGGATGGCCGAAAAAGGCGTTTCCCGGGGAACCAGTACCAGTTTGCGGCCTTCCTTGAGCACCACGTCGGCGGCCCGGCCGATCAGGTTGGCAGCCAGCCCCTGGGCGATGGCGGCCAGCGTGCCCATCGAGCAGGGGCAGACGACCATGGCGTCCGGCGGATTGGAGCCGGACGCGACCGGCGCGAACCATTCCTCGCGACCGTAGACGGACAGCAGTTCGGGGTCGGCCGGCTGCAGGCGGGCGAGCAGCGCACTGCGGGCCTCGGCCGGACGCGACGGCAGCTCGAAATCCATTTCCTGCCGGGCGACGATCTGCGCTGCCTGCGAATACAGCAGCTGTACGCGACAGCCGGCCGCCAGCAGGCATTCCAGCAGACGCACGCCGTAGGGCAGGCCGGAGGCGCCGGTCAGGGCAAGGCAGACGGTTTGGGACATGACGGCTCTTCGGTGGGTTCAGCCAGCAGTTTAGCCGCGATCAGACCGTTGATGGTGCCGAAGACGAGGGCGGCGGCGGCGAACAGCGGGGCGAGCAGAAAGACGCCGTCGTGCGGAATCAGCCAGACACGGGCGAGCAGCAGCTGGCCGCCGATATGGGCGAAGGCGGCGAATATCGACAGGCTGACCGGGCCGAACCAGCGTTGCGGCAGATGGCGGGCCGCCCCGAGCGTGAGCAGGCTGAGCGTCGTGCCGGTCAGCGAGAGGAAGAAGCCGGGGGCGAGGAAATGCCCGAGCAGCAGGCTGCCGGCCAGCACGCGCAGGATGCTGACCCAGACGGCAGTGCCCCAGCCGTAGCGGAGCAGAACCACCAGCGTGACGATGTTGGCCAGGCCCGGCTTGATTCCCGGCAGCGGTGTCGGGATCGCCGCATCGACCAGCGACAGCCCGACTGCTGCCGTGGCCAGCCAGGCGACGCGGCGGTCCTCGCCGGTGACGGTGAGTCGTGTCACTCCCGGCTGTGGCCCGGTGCCACCTGGCCGCGCGTCGCCTTCGCCGGTGTCGTGCGTGTCTGCTGCCCCGTTCGTTGCGCTTTGAACGGAGCCGGCATTCGCTCCGTGTTCAGTAACTGATCGAGTCATAGATGCGGGTGCGGCCGGCAATCTGCAGGCTGACGCGGTTGGGGGCGCAGATGGCGATTTCGCCGGGGCGCATCAGCCAGCCCTGGCGCACGCAGTACTGGCGCGGACCGGGATCGCTGACGACGCGGGCGCGGCCGGGTTCGACGGCGATCAACGTGATGCCGAGCGGGCCGGCGACCTCGAGCTGGCGTTTACTGCGCAGGTCGACTTCGGCAAACACCTTGCCCTCCTGGCGGATGATGGCGCGGTCGGCCAGACCACCCTGCCAGAACAACGGGATACTCAGGCCGACGAGCAGCGCCGCGCCGGCCAGCACCAGCCAGTCGCCCGGCCGGAGCAGGGCCAGCCAGGGTTTCAAGCCAATCTCCCCGGCTGAACGGAGTCGATGCTGCATTCGGGGGGCTGGCAGGGTGCTACCTGCCGGCAGGGCACGGGAAGCCACCGTGTTGCCGTCACTGGACGGGCGACGGCTGGAGCACCGGCCCGCCAGTGATGACGCGGCTGGCGGATTCCCGCAAGCAGGTGGGGCTCAGGCCGGTCGTGGCCGGGAAGCGCCAGTGACTCAGTGGCGGAACCGCCGATCGGTCGGACGGCTGCGCTATGAAGGAGTCTCTTGGCCATACGCCTCTCCGGACAATCGCAAGCGGTAAACCGGGGGCTCAGGTTCAGCTGCCGGCCAGGGTCCGGTGACGAACCAGGACGCGGGCGTGCTTGGCGAACTCGCGCCTCAGCCATTCGGCGATGTAGACCGAACGGTGCTGGCCGCCGGTACAGCCGATGGCGACTGTCAGATAGCTGCGGTTGTCGCGGATGTAAGCAGGTAGCCAGGTGGCGACAAAGCGGGCGATGTCGTCGCGCATGGCGATGACTTCCGGCTCGGCTTCGAGAAAGTCGACAACGGGCTGGTCGCGCCCGGTCAGCGGTCGCAATAGCGTGTCGTAGTGGGGGTTGGGCAGGCAACGGACGTCGAAGACCAGGTCGGCATCGAGCGGAATGCCGTGCTTGAAGCCGAAGGATTCGAACATCAGCGTCAGGCCCTGGCCCGGTTCGGCTTCGATGAACTGGCGGACCCATTCGCGCAGGGCATTGGCCTTCAGGCCGCTGGTGTCGATGCGGTGGCCGAGGCCGGAAATCGGTTCGAGCAGCTCGCGCTCGGCGCGGATGGCCTCTTCGAGCGATTGTCCGGCAGCGGCCAGCGGGTGGCGGCGGCGCGATTCGGAATAGCGCTTGAGCAGGGTCTCGGCGTCGGAATGCAGGTAAAGGAGGGTCGGATCGACGCCGTCCTCGGCCAGCTTGCCCAGCTTCTCGGGCAGCAGGTCGATACCGTGTCCGGAGCGGGCATCGATGGCCACGGCGACCTTCTGCGTATCTTCTTCCTTCAGCATGCGGACCAGCACGGTCAGCATGACGACCGGCAGGTTGTCCACGCAGTAGTAACCGGAATCTTCCAGCAGGTTGAGGGCGACCGACTTGCCAGAACCGGAGAGGCCGCTGATCAGGATGAGTTGCATGCGCTGCAGCATAATCAACGCGGCGCGCCGTAGCAAGCCGCGGCATAATGGAGGGCCGGCCAGCGCGCCTTCCGGGCCGGCAGGGCCGATATTCCTGCAGATCGGCCGGCTGTCGATGCCTTTGCGGACGCTTCCCGTCGCTGTTCCTGATCGGGAACGACCGGCGTGGCGGCCCGGTCAATAAGTCATCAACAGGAGACGAACATGCCCCCGACCCTGCCCTTGCTCGATCTGCCCTTCCTCGCCGAACTGACGGCGCAGCGCCGCGACATCCATGCCCATCCGGAACTGGCCTTCGACGAATACCGTACCGCCGACCTGGTGGCGCGCGAACTGGAACGCTACGGCCTGGAAGTGCATCGCGGCATCGCCCGCACCGGCGTCGTCGGCGTGCTGCGCGCCGGCAGCGGCACGAAGATGATCGGCCTGCGTGCCGACATGGACGCCCTGCCGGTGGCCGAGCTGAACGAATTCCCGCACCATTCGAAGCACCAGGGGAAGATGCACGCCTGCGGCCACGATGGTCATACCGCGATGTTGCTCGGCGCGGCGCGCTACCTGGCGGCGCATCCCGATTTCGACGGCACCGCCGTATTCATCTTCCAGCCGGCCGAGGAATCGGAAGGCGGCGCCGCGGTGATGATCGAGGACGGCCTGTTCGAGCGCTTCCCGGTCGAGGCGGTGTTCGGCCTGCACAACTGGCCGGGCATCCCGGTCGGCCAGATGATGGCCATGCCCGGCCCGGTGATGGCTGGCACCTGCGCCTTCGAGATCATCATCCGCGGCCATGGCTGCCACGCGGCGATGCCGCACCAGGGGGTGGACGCCATCGTCGCCGGTGCACAGCTGGTGCAGGCGCTGCAGACCGTGGTCAGCCGCACGCTGCACCCGTGCGAATCGGCGGTGGTCAGCGTTACCCAGTTCCATGCCGGCGAGGCGTGGAACGTCATTCCCGAGGAGGTCGTGCTGCGCGGCACCATCCGCAGCTTCAAGGCCGAGGTTCAGGAGACCGTCGAGCGCGCCATCGAGCGTCTGTGCAGCGGCATCGCCGCCGCCAACGGGGCGCAGATCGGCGTCCATTTCGACCATCGCTATCCGCCGACGATCAACAGTGCGCCGGAAGCACACTTCTGCCAGCAGGTCGCCGCCGAGGTGTTCGGCAGCGAGCAGGTGCTGACCGACGTGCTGCCGTCGATGGGCGCCGAGGATTTCGCCTACATGCTGCGCGAAAAGCCGGGCTGCTACGTCTGGCTCGGCAACGGCCCGGGCACCGGTGGCTGCACGCTGCACAACCCGCATTACGACTTCAACGACGAGCTGCTGACCCTCGGCGTCAGCTACTGGGTGCGCCTGGTCCAGCGGGCGCTGGCCAAGGCCTGAGGCTCAGCCGGTCCGGGCGACGACGGCCAGCGCCGGCCGCTCGCCGACGCCCTTCTTCAGCGTCAGGTAGCGCAGGCAGGAGACGCGCAGGAAGGAGGCGAAGTTGTCGATTTCGCCGCGATATTCGAGCAGCTCGTCGTACAGCCTGGCGATCAGCTGGTTGGTCGTGTAGCCGTCGCTGGCCGCCAGTTCGGCGAGGATGTCCCAGAACAGGTTTTCCAGGCGGATCTTGGTCACGCAGCCGTGGATGCGCAGCGAGCGCGAACGCGACTCGTAGAGGATGGGATCGGCCTTGACGTAAAGCTCGCACATGCTGTACTCCCGGGAGTAATGGGTGGCCGGCGAAGGCCACCCGGTTCCGACATCAGGCCTCGATGCGCGTTCCCAGCACCTGCAGGAACTTGGCCAGCCAGTCCGGATGCGCCGGCCAGGCGGGGGCGGTGACCAGCTTGCCGTCGACGTGGGCGCGGTCGACCGGGATTTCGGCATAGCGGCCGCCGGCGGCGGTGACTTCCGGCGCGCAGGCCGGATAGGCGCTGCAGGCGCGGCCAGTCAGCACGCCGGCGGCGCTGAGCAGCTGGGCACCGTGGCAGATGGCGGCGATCGGCTTGTCGGCGCGGGCGAAGTGCTGCACGGCGGCGATCACCTTGGGGTTGAGGCGCAGGTATTCCGGGGCGCGGCCGCCGGGAATGACCAGTGCGTCGTAGCTGGCGACATCGAGTTCGTCGAAGCTGGCGTTGAGCGTGAAGTTATGCCCCGGCTTCTCGGAATAGGTCTGGTCGCCCTCGAAGTCGTGGATCGCCGTGCGTACCTGCTCGCCGGCCTTCTTGCCGGGACAGGCGGCATGCACCGTGTGGCCGACCATCAGCAGTGCCTGGAAGGGCACCATGGTCTCGTAGTCCTCGGTGTAGTCGCCGGTGAGCATCAGGATTTTCTTGCTGGCCATGTTTGTCTCCTCTTGTGGTGGTGTGGGAGATGCAATCTTGGACCCGTTGCCGGCCGGCCGGGTAGCAGCCCGGTACTACGGCGCGCTGATCCAGCCGTCCTCGCGGCGCAGCGCGTTGACCAGCAGCAGGTCGCGCTCGACGCGGCCGACCAGGGTTTCCTCGTCGAGCCCGAGGTAGCGGCGATTGACGTCGATGGCGAAGGGCAGTTCACGGACGAAGGCGCGGAAGGCCTCGGCCGGCAGGCGCCGGCGTTCGAGCATGGCGAAGGAGACGATGACCTTGATCGCATGCCAGGCCAGTTTCTCGATTTCGGCGGTGAACATGTCGAGGCGGCGGAAGGCCAGTTCCAGCGCCGCATCGACCTCGGCGAAGGGGCTGCCGTGGCCGGGTATCACGACGTCGATGGGCAGGGCGGCCAGCATCTGCAGCGTCGCCTGCGTGCTGGCCAGGCCGTCGGCCTCGCCCAGCAGCTCCGGGAAGATGACGCCAAAGCCGTTCTGCCACAGTGCGTCGCCGGAGATCAGCAGGCGCTTTTCAGCGTTGTAGTAGGCGAGCGCCTCCATGTCGTGGCCGGGCACGGCCAGCGCCTGCCAGACCAGGCCACCCATCTCGATCTCGTTGCCGGCACCGATCAGGCTGTCGTGCTGGAAGCGCGCACCCTGCTGGCCGAGCGGCGAAAGCAGCAGGGCATTTTCGTCCCAGTCGGCGATGCTGGCATGCAGCCCGGCCGGGACCGTGATCGAGCAGCCGAAGGCGGCCTGCAGGGCAGCATTGCCGCCGATGTGGTCGGAATGCGAATGGGTGTTGAGCAGCCGATTCAGGCGGCGGCCACCGAGCGCCTGGCCGACCAGCGCCACGGTTTGCTCGGCGTGGGTGACGTAGCCGCTATCGACCAGCGTCGCCCCGTCGCCCTCGAGGAACAGGATGTTGTTGGCCGACAGCCAGCCGCGTTCGAGGACGACCAGCGATGCGGGCAGCTTGGGGTTCATTCCGGATGATCCGCGTCGTTCGCGTCGTTGGCCGGCTGCTGTACTGTCGGTACCGCTTCGGCAACAACCTGCGCTGCTCCGAGCGGCGGGCGGCCGCAACCGAGGCAGTAGCCGGAATCGGGGTCGGCCATGCAGATGCCGACGCACTGGTAAAGATCTTCGTCCGCGGTGTCCATGGGAGCGTTCAGGGTGCCGCGCGATCCGGCAGGGATCCGGGTGATGCCGCCGATTGCCGGCGACGTGCAGCTACGGCGATCAGGATCTGCCGGCGCCGGGTATCGTCGGCGGCGGACCAGGCGGAGATTTCTTCCAGTGTGCGGAAGCAGCCGGCGCACAGGCCGCTGGCCGGATTCATCTTGCACAGGTTGATGCAGGGGGAGGCGATCATTCAGATAAGCATGAAACGGTGTTGCTGGTCGCGCACGGTCTCGACGGCCTCGAGTGCTTCGTCGCGGCTGATGCGGGCCAGCATGGCCAGATGAAGACGCTTGTCGCGGGTACTTAGTTCCGGGAAATACAGCGTATGGACGTTGCTGTCGTCGGCATCGTCGTGGACAACGCCGAGGCGGTCCACGGTGATGCTGAATGGCGCCAGACTCAGCGCCGGCTCCGGCGACATCAGGAAATCGGCCAGCGCATCGAGCAGCGGATCGGGCATCAGCGATTCGGCAATCTGCCGCAGGCGGGTGTCGAGTTCGGCCAGATGCCGGGTGTGCACCTGGTATTCGTGTCCGGCTGTGGTGCCGCGCAGCACGGTCAGATGGGCGCGCTCCACCGAGACGTCGGCACGCAGGCCCTCGCGTTCATGGCGCAGCGCCTCGAGGTGTTCCTGGAATGTCTGCAGCAGGCTTTCCAGGGCACGGCAACGCAGGTGTTCGCGTGTTGCGGCGAGGTCGCAATTGGGTTCGATCAGCGTCTGGTCGGAGAAATAGAGCACCAGTTGCGGCACGTCGTTCTCGATTACCTCGCCCCGTCGCGTCATGCCGAGCTGCTTCTTCTGCTGGCGGCGGGCGACCAGCATGGCGTAGAAGTGATCGGCCTCCCAGCACGCCGGGTTGGCCAGAAAATCGCGTACTGCCTGGCTGCGACCGAGCATCTGCTCGATGTCGCCGGCCGTGGCGAACAGGGCGTGAACGAGCGGGTCGCCGGCGAAGGCCTGGCGATCGATGGCGATCGGCCCGGGTAATGCGGCGACCAGGCCGTCGCAATAGCCGAGGGCGTGCTCGACGGGGCCGGCCAGACGCTGGTCGAAATGCGAGGCGTTACGCAGCACCGGATCCACCCGTTCGGCGACGCGCCGCAGGGCGCGGACCAGATGGGGTTCGAGCGGCGGGGCGGGCTTGAGGAAATCGGCGACGGCGGAAAGGAGGTTCACTCGTGGGCTTTGGCGCAGAGTGCCCGGCCGGCCTTGGCGCCATTCGGGCGATTGACGGCGCCGGAAATCCAGTCGCCGATGGCTGCCAGTTTAGCCAGATCAATGCCGGTTTCAATGCCCAATCCGCCCAGCAGGTAGGCGACATCCTCCGTTGCCACATTGCCGGATGCTCCCCTGGCGTAGGGACAGCCGCCGAGGCCGGCGACCGAGGCGTCGAACGTGGCCATGCCCTGCTGCAGCGAGGCGTAGATATTGGCGATGGCCATGCCGTAGGTGTCGTGGTAATGGCCGGCCAGCCGGGCCAGCGGAATCCTGCGCGCACAGGCTTCGATCATCCGGCTGATCGAGTCCGGCATGCCGACGCCGATGGTGTCGCCGAGCGACACTTCGTAGCAGCCCATGGCGAACAGCGCATGAGCGACGCCGGCGGCCTGTCCGGGCTCGATCGCGCCTTCGTAGGGGCAGCCGACGACACAGGAGACGTAGCCGCGCACGGGGATTTCCAGGGCGCTGGCGGCCGAGACCACCGGCTCGAAGCGTTTCAGGCTCTCGGCGATCGAACAGTTGATGTTCTTGCGCGAAAAGCTCTCGGAGGCGGCGGCGAAAATCGCCACTTCGCTGGCGCCGGCCTGCATGGCGGCATCGAATCCCTGCAGGTTGGGGGTCAGAACCGGGTAGACGGTACCGGGGCGGCGGCGGATGCCTTGCAGTACGGCGCTGTTGTCGGCCATCTGCGGTACCCACTTGGGCGAGACGAAGGAAGTGGCCTCGACGCTGGGCAGGCCGGCATCGCTCAGGCGATCGATCAGTTCGATCTTGATCGCCGTGGGAACGATCTCCTTTTCGTTCTGCAGGCCGTCGCGCGGGCCGACTTCGACGATCTTGACTTGGCGGGGCAGGGACATGGCAGGGATTCCTTGGGAGGAAAGCATGGCGAACCGGGCAGACCCGGCAGGCGGGGGAAAGGATCTCGGTGGCTCGAACGGCCGGGAACTGCAGCCGTCTAGCGGATGCGGAAGCCCATGACGTTGCTCATCAGATGCAGCTGCGGCTGTTCGTCCAGCCAGTCGCGGGCGGCTTCCACGGTAGCGAAGACTTCCACCTGATAGGAGGCCATCTGCGGTGCGGTCAGTACGCCCTTGATCAGCCTGGCGAGTTCGTCGTCTGTCGTCACGAAAACGATCCGGCAGTTTGGGTGCGACGCATAGGCGCCGTACTGGAGGGCTGAAAGCTCGACCAGCGCTTCTTCGGTGATGGTGTGGGCGCTGATCCCGGTAAGGTCGTTGATGACATAGCGGGCTTCGTCGAAGCGGGAGTCGCCCTGCATCTGCCGGGCCGAGCTGATGAATTCCCGTGCCGGGAGCTGGGCCGTGAAACGGACCAGAACCCCCTCGGGTTCCCAAACAAGCTCATAAGCCATGAAAACGCCTTAATACCTAGGGTTGAGAAATGTAACAAAAATACAAGGCTGCCATGCCTCTTGCGTATCAGCTCCATGTTACCCCCAATTCCAATGGCTTTGAACCTAGTGAAATGCCTCGGCATGGCGTGGGCGAAAAGCGCTTCCGGATCGGGCGCGGGTTTCATGCCTCGCCCTCGAATTCGACCAGCGCCGCGCCGTCGCCAACCTGCTCGCCGGCGGCATAGCAGAAGGCCTTGACGATGCCGGCGGCGGGGGCGGTGATGGTGTGCTCCATCTTCATCGCCTCGAGGATCAACAGCGGCGTGCCTTTCTCCACTTTCTGCCCGGGCTGGGCAAGCAGGGCGACGACCTTGCCGGGCATCGGCGCGGTCAGCCCGCCGCCGTGGCTGTCGCCGGCATCGACCCGATGCAGCGGGTCGTCGCGCAGCAGTGAGTACGTGCTTCCCTGGAAGAAGATGCTGCGCTTGTCATCCACGGCGACGACCGAGGCGATCAGGCGGCGGTCGTCGAGTTCGACGGCGAAGCGGTCGCCGTCGAGCTTCTTGCCGCGGGCCACGGTGGTCGTGCCGGCCAGCGTGATCTCCCAATGGTCGTGGCGATAGCGCACGCCGGCGTCGACCAGCGCCTCGCCATCCTTGAAGCTGATCGTGCGTGCCGCCGACAGGTTCATCCGCCAGCCGTCGCGGGCATGCCACGGCGACCACGGATCGCCGCTGGCCTGTGCGGCCTGGCGGGCGGCATGCTGTTCCCACAGCAGTTCGCCGACCGTCGCCACCAGCAGCGCGTCACGCGGCACCGGCTGGGCAGCCGGGAACAGGAAGTCCTTCTGCCGTTCGATCAGGCCGGTGTCGAGATCGGCGCCGGCGAAGGCCGGGCAGGCGACCAGGCGCGACAGGAAGTCGAT
Source organism: Dechloromonas sp. (assembly GCA_008933675.1). GTDB lineage: Bacteria > Pseudomonadota > Gammaproteobacteria > Burkholderiales > Rhodocyclaceae > Azonexus. The sequence continues at coordinate 2,397 of WBUO01000006.1, read as the reverse complement.
GTTGGTGGTCAGGCCGGCCACCTGGTAGTCGGCCAGCGCCTTGCGCATGCGCGCCAGCGCCGCGTCGCGGGTTTCGTCCCAGACGATCAGCTTGGCGATCATCGGGTCGTAGTAGGGGGTGATCGCGTCGCCCTGCTCGACGCCGGTATCGACGCGCACGTTCAGCGTTTCGGCCGGCGGTGCCAGGCGGACCAGGGTGCCGGTGGCGGGCAGGAAGCCCTTGTTGGCATCCTCGGCGTAGATGCGCGCTTCCAGCGCGTGGCCGCGGATGGCCAGCTGCTCCTGGCGCAGCGGCAGCGGTTGGCCGGCGGCGACGCGCAGCTGCCATTCGACCAGATCCTGGCCGGTGATCATTTCGGTGACCGGATGCTCGACCTGCAGCCGGGTGTTCATTTCCATGAAGTAGAAGGAGCCGTCCTTATCGTAGGTGCTGGTCGCGATGAACTCGACCGTGCCGGCGCCGACGTAACCGACGGCCTTGGCCGCGGCGACAGCGGCCTCGCCCATCTGCCGGCGGCGCTCCAGCGTCATGCCGGGAGCCGGCGCTTCTTCCAGCACCTTCTGGTGGCGGCGCTGCACCGAGCAGTCGCGCTCGAACAGGTACACGCAATTGCCCAGCGTGTCGGCGAAGACCTGGATTTCGATGTGGCGCGGCTTGGTGATGTACTTCTCGATCAGCACATGGTCGTCGCCGAAGCTGGAAATGGCCTCGCGCTTGCAGGAGGCCAGCGCATCGGGAAAGTCGGCCGACTGCTCGACCAGGCGCATGCCCTTGCCACCGCCGCCGGCGGCGGCCTTGATCAGCACCGGATAGCCGATGGCGTCGGCTTCGCGGTGCAACAGGGCCGGGTCCTGGTCGTCGCCGTGGTAGCCCGGGGTCAGCGGCACGCTGGCGGCGCCCATCAGTTTCTTGGCCTCCGACTTTGAGCCCATGGCGCGGATGGCCGAGGCCGGCGGGCCGATGAAGGCGATGCCGGCGGCGGCCAGCGCGTCGGCGAAGTCGGCGTTCTCGGACAGGAAGCCGTAGCCCGGATGTACCGCCTGGGCGCCGGTGCGCCGGCAGGCCTCGACGATCTTGTCGGCGACCAGATAGGACTCGCGGGCGGCGGCCGGGCCGAGCAGCACCGCCTCGTCGGCCAGGCGGACGTGGCGGGCGTTGGCATCGGCCTCGGAATAGACGGCGACGGTGCGGATGCCCATGCGGCGGGCAGTTTTAATGACCCGACAAGCAATTTCTCCGCGGTTGGCGATAAGGATCTTGGTGAACATGGCGATTACTCTCCGATCCAGTTGGGCTGACGTTTATCCAGGAAGGCGCCGATGCCTTCGCGGGCTTCCGGCGTCGCCCGCAGGTGGGCGATGCGGTGGGCGGTGTCTTCGACCAGCGTGTGGTTGATCGGCTGGTTGGCGACAGCGCGGATCAGTTCCTTTGCCGCAGCCTGGGCGCACGGGCCGCCGGCCAGCAGCGCGGTGGCGACTTCCTGCACCTTGGCATCCAGTTGTTCCGGCTCGACCGTTTCATGCACCAGCCCGATCTCGCGGGCACGGGCGGCATCGATGCGCTCGGCCGACTGGAAGTAGCGGGTGGCCTGGCGGGCGCCGATGGCGCGCAGCACATAGGGCGAAATCGCCGACGGGATGATGCCGAACTTGACCTCGGAGGTGGCGAACACCGCCTTGCTTGAGGCCACCGCAATGTCGCAGGCTGCCGCCAGCCCCATGCCGCCGCCCAATGCGGCGCCCTGGACGCGGGCGATGGTCGGTTTGTTCATTTCGGCCAGCGTGCGCAGCATGCCGGCCAGCGCGCGGGCGTCGTTGAGGTTGTCGTCGAGGCCGTTGTTGGCGGCGCGTTTCATCCAGTTCAGATCGGCGCCGGCCGAGAAGCTCTTGCCGCGTCCGGCCAGGATCACGACGCGGACGTCCGCGTCGTCGTCGAGGGCGATGCAGGCGGCGGTCAGCTCGGCGATGAGGATTTCGTCGAAGGCGTTGTGCAGGTCGGGGCGATTCATCCAGATCGTGGCGATCTGGTTGTTCAGTTCTATTTCGAGGGTGGTGAAGGGCATTTGGGTTTGTCTCCTGGTTTTTGGTTGTTATAGCCGTTGTTTTTCGCGCCTGACGCGCGCCTTACTTTCTTCTTGTCTCGCCAAGAAGAAAGTAAGCAAAGAAGAAGGCGACCCTGGGTCGGCGCCCGCTGCGCGGGTTCCTTGCGCTACTCGGCAGTCCGGGCGTCTCGCTAAACTCGCCTGCGGCTCAAACAACGCGAGACGACTACCCCCGGCCAGCCTGCGTTGCTCAGCGCCTCCCAAGGGGCCCGGCACACCGAACGCAGCGGAAAACATCTTCGTTTCAACCTTGGCCTTGCCGCTGCAAGGCCTTTGGGGTCCCCATGTGGAGCGC
>WBUO01000219.1 GCA_008933675.1 Dechloromonas sp. | reverse complement strand
GCCAGCCGGCAACGGCTGACCGCCATCAGCAGGCCCGCCGGAACGTCAGGTTGTAGCGGCAGGCACCGGTCAGCGGGTGCTCGCCGGCAGCGAGGGTTTGCACACCGTGGAAACGCAGGCGGTCGGGGCCGCCCCAGACGAGCACGTCGCCGTGCTGGAGCGGCAGGCGCAGGCGCGGCCCGCTGCGCGTTTCACCGGCCAGCAGGAAGATGGCCGGCAGGCCGAGCGAGACGGAGACGATGGGCTGGCTGAAGTCGCGTTCGTCGCGGTCCTGGTGCAGTGACATGCGGGCACCGGGAACATAGCGGTTGATCAGGCAGGCGTCCGGGGCGAAGCCGGGGAAACCGGCGAGCGCCGCGGCCTCTCCGGCGAGCAGGCGAAAGCGCTCCGGCATTGCCGGCCATGACTGGCCACTGGCCGGGTCACTGGCCTGGTAGCGGTAGCCGGCGCGGTCGCTGACCCAGCCGAACGGGCCGCAATTGGTCATCGCCACCGACATGCTCTGGCCGCCCGGAGTCTGCATCTGGCGGAACGGTGCGGCGGCGGCAATGCGCGCGATGGCGTCGACCAGTTGCACCGCCTCGTCCGCCAGCAGTCCGGGAAACAGCACGGTGCCCGGCCCCAGCCGGCGACCACGGCCACCGGCGACCGCTGCGAGTCCGCTGTCTTCGGCGAGGGAAAAGAGATCCTGTTGCATACCGCGCAGCGTGAACAACTTCGCCGCAAAGGGCAATGCCGATACTTGCTCGATCACCCCGGCTGCATGCGCGCCTTGCTAACGATGGACGAGCAAAGCCTAAAGGCTCTCCCAGTCCGGATCGGGCAAGGCGGCAAAACCCTGGCGCAGGTGCTCGCCCCATTGTTTGCGGATCTGCCCGTAGTAGGCGGTATCGCGGGTGATCTGCACCTGCTGGCGGACTTTCAGCGCATCGCGCTCGACGATCACCAGGTCGAGCGGCAGATCGACCGACAGATTGGAGCGGATGGTCGAGTCCATCGAGATCAGCGCGCATTTGGCGGCTTCGTCGAGCGAGGTCCGGGGGCTGATGACACGGTCGATGATCGGCTTGCCGTATTTCGATTCGCCGATCTGGAAATACGGCGTCTCGCGCGTCGCCTCGATGAAGTTACCGGCCGCGTAGATGCAGAAGACGCGCGGTTCCTCGCCCTTGATCTGGCCGCCGAGGATCATCGACGAGGCGAAGTCGACGCCGAATTTTTCCAGCGCCTCGGCGTCCCGTGCATGGATCTCGCGCAGGCAGTCGCCGACGTGCTTGGCCGCCTCGAACATGTTCTTCACCTTGTTCAGGTTGCTGCCCCGGCCTTCCAGCTTTTCGCGCAGGGTGTTGACCACCGACTGGCTGATCGACAGGTTGCCGGAGGTCATCAGCACCAGCACGCGCTCGCCGTTGCGGGCGAAGACGTGCATCTTGCGGAAGGTGTTGATGTGATCGACACCGGCGTTGGTGCGCGAGTCGGACAGGAAGACCAGGCCTGAATCCAGGCGCATGGCCACGCAATAGGTCACGCTGCCTCCGCCATCGGTACCAGGAAGTCGTGGCTGATGCCGTCGCCGAGCAGGTAGATGCGATCCATGAAGTCGGTCAGCCACTCGTGCAGGCCGTCCTTCAGGATGTCCTCGATGCGCCCGTAGCGCAGTCGCGAGTGCAGCAGCCCGGCCTGGCGTTGCGTCTCACCGGACTGACGGTTGGCAACCAGGGCCAGGTTCTTGACGACGCCGTTCATGCAGAAGAGCAGCGAGCGCGGCATGTCGCCGTGCAGGATCAGCAATTCGGCAACCCGCTCCGGGGTGATCACGTCGCGGTAGGCCTTGCGGTAAACCTCGAAGGCCGAGACCGAGCGCAGCAGTGCGCCCCACTGGTAGAAGTCGGTCGCCCCTTCGTCGCCGCCCTGATGCAGGCCGTGGTACTTGACGTCGAGGATGCGCGCCGTGTTGTCGGCGCGCTCGAGCAGCGTGCCGAGGCGGATGAAGTGGTAGGCCTCGTCCTGCAGCAGGGTGCCGACGGTGACGCCGCGCGACAGGTGCGAGCGCGTCTTGACCCATTCGAAGTAGTCGCCGATGCCACCGGCCATCAACTGGTCGAAGCTCTTGCCGCGCGCTTCCAGCCAGGTCGAGTTGAGCGTTTCCCACATCTCGGTGGTCAGCGTGCCGCGCACGGCGTGGGCATTTTCGCGCGCCAGGCGCAGGCAGCTGTGGATCGACGACAGGTTGTCCGGATCGCTGACCATGAATTTCAGCACGTTGTCGCCATTGACCGCCGGATATTTGGCGGCATAGAGCTGCTCCAGGCTGTTCAGCGCGATGATGGCGTTCCAGCTCTGGTTGGCCGCCGCCTCGGGCTGCGGCACGAGCGACATCTGCCAGGTGACGTCGAGCAGACGGGCCAGATTTTCCGCCCGCTCCATGTAGCGGGACATCCAGAACAGGTGATCGGCAGTACGCGATAGCATTTTTTTCTCCCTTGCTCAGTCTTCGAGGACCCAGGTGTCCTTGGTACCGCCGCCCTGCGACGAATTGACCACCAGCGAGCCCTTGGTCAGGGCGACGCGGGTCAGGCCGCCGGGCACCATGTTCACGCACTGGCCGGAGGACAGCACGAAGGGCCGCAGGTCGAGATGGCGCGGCGCGATGCCTTCCTCGACGAAGGTCGGGCAATGGGACAGGGCCAGCGTCGGCTGGGCGATGTAGCCCTCGGGCTTGGCGATCAGCAGCTGGCGGAATTTCTCGATCTGCTCCTTGGTCGAGGCCGGGCCGACCAGCATGCCGTAGCCGCCGGCGCCGTGCACTTCCTTGACCACCAGTTCCGGCAGATGAGCAAGCACGTACTTCAGATCGTCCGGCTTGCGGCACATGTAGGTCGGTACGTTGTTGAGGATCGGTTCCTCGCCGAGGTAGAAGCGGATCATCTCCGGCACGTAGGGGTAGATCGACTTGTCATCGGCGACGCCGGTGCCGATGGCATTCGACAAGGTCACGTTGCCGGCCTGGTAGGCCTTCAGGATGCCCGGCACGCCGAGCGCGGAATCGGGCCGGAAGGCGAGCGGGTCCATGAAATCGTCGTCAATGCGGCGGTAGATGACATCGACGCGCTGCGGGCCTTGCGTCGTCCGCATGTAGACCACCTCGTCCTTGACGAAGAGGTCGCGGCCTTCGACGAGCTCGACGCCCATCTGCTGGGCCAGGAAGGTATGTTCGAAATAGGCGCTGTTGTAGGCCCCCGGCGTCAGCACGACGACGGTCGGGTCGCTGACGCCCTTCGGCGCCACGGCGCGCAGCTTCTCCAGCAGCATGTCCGGGTAGTGCTGGACCGGCGCCACCTTGTGCTTGGCGAACAGCTCGGGGAAGAGGCGCATCATCATCTTGCGGTCTTCCAGCATGTAGGAGACGCCCGACGGCACGCGCAGGTTGTCCTCCAGCACGTAGCTCTCGCCCGCCCCGGCGCGGACCATGTCGACGCCGGCAATGTGGGCGTAGATGTCGCCGGGCAGATCGACGCCCTGCATCACCGGGCGGTACTGCGCATTGTTGATGACCTGCTCGGCAGGGATCTTGCCGGCCTTGAGGATTTCCTGGTCGTGATAGACGTCGCGCAGGAACATGTTGAGCGCCGTGACGCGCTGGCGCAGCCCCTTCTGCATGGCCTTCCATTCGGCCGACGGGATGATGCGGGGAATGACGTCGAAGGGAATCAGTCGCTCCTTGCCGGCCTCCTCGCCATAGACGGCGAAGGTGATGCCGACCCGGTGGAAAGCCAGATCGGCCTCGGCCCGCTTGCGCTCGATGCGCTCGGGCGGTGTCGCTTTCAACCAGGCCTCGTAGCCCTTGTAGTGCTCCCTGATGCCGCCGTTGGCATCGTACATCTCGTTATAGAAGTTCATTTGGACTCGTCACTGAGGATGCTATCGATACGGAATCAGCAGGTTCCGTGCCACGGAGCAAAACTGCATCGAATCATGCAATTACAAAAGCGTCACACTGTGTTGCGCCCCAACGCGGTGCAGGCTCATTCAAAGTGGTGCAAATAAAAAAACCCGCCGGATCGCTCCGGCGGGTTTTCGGTACGACTTGAATGACAGACGATCAGGCGCGCTCGAGAATCACGGCAATGCCCTGGCCGCCGCCGATGCACATGGTCACCAGTGCGTACTTGCCGCCGACGCGTTCCAGTTCGTAGAGGGCCTTGGTGGCGATGAAGGCGCCGGAGCAGCCGACCGGGTGGCCGAGGGCGATGGCGCCACCGTTCGGGTTGGTCTTGGCCGGATCGAGGCCGAGCACCTTGGAGACCGACAGGGCCTGGGCGGCGAAGGCTTCGTTGGATTCGATGACATCCATCTGGTCCAGCGTCAGGCCGGCCTTCTTCAGCGCCAGCTTGGTCGCCGGGATCGGACCTTCACCCATGACGTCGTTCGGCACACCGGCAACGGCGTAGCCGGCGATGCGGGCACGCGCCTTGTAACCGGCCTTGGCGGCAACATCGGCGGCCGCCAGCACGAAGAAGGCAGCGCCGTCGTTGATGCCGGAAGCGTTACCGGCGGTGACGGTACCGTCCTTCTTGAAGGCCGGCTTCATCTTGGCCAGCGCTTCCATGGTCGTGCCGCGCTTGACGTACTCATCGGTGTCGAACACCACCTCGCCCTTCTTGGTCTGCTTGACGATCGGCACGATCTGCGACTTGAAGTGGCCGGCGTCGATGGCGGCGGCAGCGCGACGCTGCGACTCGACGGCGAACTCGTCCTGCTGCTCGCGGGTGATGCCATGCTTGGCGGCCAGGTTCTCGGCGGTGATGCCCATGTGGCCGACGCCGAACGGGTCGGTCAGCACGGCGACCATCGAGTCGATGGCCTTGGTGTCACCCATGCGGGCGCCGGAACGCAGCGCCGGCAGCAGGTAGGCGGCCTTGGACATGACCTCGACGCCGCCGCCGATGCCGTAGTCGGCATCGCTCAGCATGATGTTCTGGGCGGTGGTGACGATGCCCTGCAGGCCGGATGCGCACAGGCGGGACACCTGCATGGCCACCGATTCCATCGGCAGGCCGGCCTGGATCGAGGCGACGCGGGAGGCGTAGGCATAACGCGAATCGGTCGGCATCGTCGTGCCGACGGTAACGTAGTTGATCTGCTGGGGATCGACACCGGAGCGGGCAATCGCCTCTTTCATCACGATGCCGGCCAGTTCGCTGGTATCGAAATCGGCCAGGGAGCCGCCGAAGGAACCGATGGGGGAACGGACTGCGCTCAGAACGACAACATCTCTGCTCATAACAAACTCCTTGTAAGAATTATTCAGCCCACCAGACTGGCGAGCCCCAACAGAAACAGCAACAACATCCACAGCACCGTGGCGCGCCAGACGAGTCCGACGGCACTTTGCATGAAATCGACATCGGGCGGATCACCCAGTCCCAATTCGGCACCATCCGAGACTTCCGCCCCGTCGATCATCGGCCGCCCCAACTGTACGCCAAGCGCCCCGGCGCCGCTCGCCAGAACGATGCCGAGATCGCGATCCGGCCACTGCGCCGGCTGGGTCCGCCAGCAATAGACCGCATCCTCGAAGTCACCGACGATGGCAAAAGCAGCCGCCGTGGCCCGCAAGGGCAACCAGTCGATAATACCGAAAACCTGCCGGGCGAAGTCGGGAAATTGGCTGCGCGCGGCACCGTCGGCCTGCCCCCAGCGTTCGCGTAGCACGGCCGCCATCCGGTAAAGCAGGGCGCCGCACGGGCCGGGCAGGATGACGAACCAGAGCAGCACGGCAAAGACATGGCGATGCGAGGCGGCAAGTGCCTCCTCGATGGCGAGCCGGGCGATTTCCTCGGAATTGAGGCCCTCGGTCGAGCGCCCCGACCATTCGGCGAGCAACTCGCGGGCACGCGGCAGGTCGCCCAGGCGCAACGCCAGCTGGATTTCCGTGTAGTGATGGCTGAACTGACGAAACCCCATGGTCAGGTAAAGCACGCCGACGTTCAGTATCCACGCGAGGAGCGGGTTCAGCGCATAAAGGAAGGCATAGATGACGGCAAGCAGCACGACGGGCGGCAGGACCGCCAGACACCAGGCGAGGATACCGTGCTGCCGACTCCCGGCATTGCAGCAGGATTCGACGAAATCCGCCCAGGCACCCAGCGGCTCCGCGACTATGCGGCGGTAATTGAGGGGCTGCAGCTGCTCGATGAGGAAAACCGCAATCAGCGAGAGAAGACTCATGGGGTGCCGAGAAATGCCGGTTTCGGCTTATTTTCTTGTGCTAAAGCGCCACGATACCACAAGGCACGGACGCATGGAGACCGAGGCGTTCGCTGAGGGAACGGATCATTCCGGCCGTCGCACCCCAGATGAAATAATCACCGTAAGGCATGGCGTAGTAGCGCCGCATGGCCCCCCGGTAATGCATTTCCTGCTGCTGGTGATTGGCCGGATCAAGCAGGAAATCGAGTGGTACCTCGAACACTTCGGCCACCTCGAACGGATCGGGATGCAGCTCGAAAGGCGGTTCGACCAGAGCCACCACCGGCGTCACGCGGAAACCGGTACCGGTACGGTATTCGGGCAGGAAGCCCAGGATATCGACACGCTCACGCGGCAAGCCGATTTCTTCCTCAGTCTCGCGCAGCGCGGTGTGCACCGGCGACAGGTCTTCAGCCTCGACGCGCCCACCGGGAAAACTGATCTGCCCGGCGTGATCGCGCAGATGGGCGGTACGCTGGGTCAACAGCACGGTAGGCCGCTGCGGCCGGCGGACAATGGGAAACAGCACGGCTGCCGGCGTCAGCGTCTGCCGCCCGACACCATCCTCCTCGACAAAATCACTGGCCAGC
>WBUO01000218.1 GCA_008933675.1 Dechloromonas sp. | reverse complement strand
CGCCAAGGCCGAGGAAAAGCGCATCGGCAGCGAGGTCCGCGAGGAATGGGAAGAACGCAACCGCATCTTCCACGAGGTCCTGATCGCTGCCTGTCCGTCGCGCTGGCTCAAGCATTTCCTCTCCATCCTCTATCAGCAGGCCGAACGCTACCGGCGCCTGTCGCTGTACCTGCGCCCGATTCCCCGCGACATCCATGTCGAGCACGAAGCCCTGCTGCATGCCGCCATCAACCGCGAGGCGGAAAAAGCCGCCGAGATCCTCTCCGAACACATCCAGCTGACCTTCCGCTCGGTGCAGGCCATCCCGGCCGAACAGCTGAACAAGTGAGGTCCGCCGGAGCCTGAAGCGTCATTCCCGCTGGCGCGGGGACGACGGGCCCGACTACACCGCGGCCGACACCGCCGGCTGAGCCCGGCAGACGTTCTTCGCCATCTTGCCCAGCACCTTCAGCGTGATGTCGCTGGTCGGCTTCACCCGGCAGGCCAGCACCCGGCCTGCCGCCTCGTCCTCGACGCTGACGTAGTCGCGGCTCATCACCCGTTTCAGGTAACTGCCCGAGGTGATCTCCACCTTGCAGACGCCGCAGCCGCCGCCGCGGCAGCCGACCGGAATGCCCTTCCTGCCCAGGCGCTCCATGCCGGCCAGCAGCGATTCCTGCGGCGAGCAGCGATAGCTTTCGCCGGTCTCCTCGATCAGCACGTTGAAATAGATCATCGCCGCGCTCCCGCTCAGATGTTCTTGAACAGCGGACTCTTCAACTGCTGCGAAGCGTCGGCCGCCGAGAAGAACTTCTCCATGTAGATGTCGCGCTCGAACAGCCGCCCCTGGATCAGCGCCGTGATGCAGGCCTCGATCATTGCCGGCGGGCCGCACAGGTAGGCCTTGTGGCCGCGGAAATCGTTGGCAAAATGGGCCTTGGCCGCCTCATGCACGAAACCGCGGGCGCCGTCCCAGTCCGATCCGGCCGGTTCCTCGGAGAGGGCCGGCACGTAGGTGAAGTTCGGATACTTATCGGCGAGCGCCCGGAACTCGGCGTCGTAATACAGCTCGGCGCGGCTGCGCTGGCCGTAGACGAGGGTCATCGGCAGCTCGCAGCCTTCGCCGAGCAGATCCTCGATCATCGATTTCGGGCTGGACAGCCCGGAGCCGCCGGCCATGAAGATCAGCGGCACGTTGGCCGACTTCTTGACGAAGAAGCGGCCGTAAGGGCCGGTGAACTTCAGCCGGTCACCGACCGCCAGCTGCTCGTGCAGCCAGGTGGTAACCTGGCCGCCGGGCACGATGCGGACGTTGAGTTCGATGATGTCGTCGCTCTGCGGCGAATTGGCCAGCGAGAAGGCGCGCGACTGGCCGCCCAGCGCCTCGACTTCCAGATTGACGTACTGGCCGGCCTGGAACTTCATCGGCCGGTCCAGCTTCAGCCAGATGCCGCGGATGGTCGGCGTCAGCGCCTCGATCCTGACCACCTCGCCGCTGTAGTCCTCGACCGGCAGGTTCAGCGAATCCGGGTCATCCTCGATCTCGGCTTCGATCACCACGTCCGATTCCAGGCGGGCACAGCAGGCCAGGCACTTGCCCTCCTCGCGCTCGAAATCCATCAGGGCGAAGGTCGACGCCTCGCCATGGTCGATCTCGCCGTCCGTCACCTGCACCTTGCAGGTGGCGCACAGGCCGTGGCAGCAGGCATGCGGCAGATAGATGCCGGCCCGCAACGCGGCGTCGAGGATGGTCTGGCCATCCTCGACTTCGATGGTCTGGCCCAGCGGTTCGATGGTCAGTTCGTAACTCATGCCGCCCTCGAATCAGAAATACGTGCCGTTGCCGTTCAGGCCGGGCGTCTGCAGGCGCAGCACGTCCTTGTGCTTGAGGCCCTGCTCGGCCAGCGTCTTGTTCATGTCCGGCTGGAAGGGCTTGCCGGACTTGAGCCAGACGGCCTTGCTGAAATCGACACGGGCCCAGTCCGGATGACGGCTGTAGGAATGCGGCAGGTGCTTCTCCACCAGTTCCGAAAACTTCGTCTCCGGCGGCAGGCAGTAAGCAAAGGGGGCACAGAACATCAGGTGGTCGTCCCAGCCGACGTAGAGCAGCTGGTTGCCGTGGAACTTGTCCTGCGTATCGGCGGCCGGGAAGTTGTAATCGCTGAGGGCTTTGACAGCCATGGTTTTGTCTCCTTGTGTTTTTGCCGGGGGCACAGCGGCCCCCGTTTTCATCGATCAGGTGTTCTGCGTCGCCGCACCGCGCCAGGCGGCAAAGTTGGCCTGGTCGCCGGAACCTTCGTAGTCCAGGTTGTCCTTGCCGTTCTCCAGGTGGTACCACTCGAGCACCTTGAGCAGCGGGTCGAAACCCTCGACGGTCGGGTCGGTGCCTTCCGGCCAGCAGTTGCCCTGATAGATCTGGTGCACCGGCAGCCAGGCCTGGATGTACTTCTCCGGCTCGTCGTCGAAGATGTGCTTACAGCCGTCCGAACAGGTGTGGTACTTCTCGCCCTGATACTCCGATTCGCGGTAGCAGATCTTGGTCGGGTCGTCCGGCTCGGTGAACACCATCGGGATCTGGCAGACCTGGCACAGCATCGGCAGCGTGTTGTTGTAGAAACGCTCGCCCTTGTCGGCCATCTCGCGCCACTGGGTGAAGCGCGGGCGGTAGTACTTGTCGAAGGTGTTCGGGTACTTGGCCGACAGCCAGTCCATTTCCTCGTCGTTCGGCAGCCAGGTGTGGAAGGCCGAAGCGTGGGCGTACTGGTAGAAGGTGGCCCAGGCCTGGTGCGAGATGTGTTCCTTGTCCACGGTGCATTGGGTGATGCAGTCCGGCACCTTGATGCCGTACTTGGCGAGGTCGTTGAACAGCGCGCCGCCGTTCTGCTCGAAGTAGATTTCCCAGGCTTCCTTCCAGCTCATCACGCGCTTCGGCAGCATGTAGTCCATCATCATCCCGACCAGGGTCAGCACGCGGATGCCGCGCCAGGCCCACTTGTCGATCCACTTCTGGACGATCGGCAGGTTGTCCGGATCCTGCTCGAGCATGAACTTGATGCACTCGAGGCCGAGCGTCATGTGGCGGGCTTCGTCGGATTGCGCCGAGAAGCCGAAGGTCACCGTCGCCATGTCGCCGTTGTAGGCAGCACCCGACATGAAGGGCACGAACAGCAGGTTGGTCAGCACGTATTCGAAGGAGAAGCCGATGGCGATCATCCATTCGAAAGGACCGGCGCTGAAGGCATCGTCGAAGAAGGACTTGGGCACCGACAGGTACCAGACGCGCTCGATCTGGTGCGCGGCACCGGCGTGGAAACCCTCGTAGAACTTGTTGTAGTTCGACAGCGCGTGGATCTGCGTCTGGGCATGGCGGATTTCGTCGATCGACTGCATCAGGCAGGCGACGCGCGGACCGACACCGGGGAAGTTGCGGCCGGCCGCGGCAAAACCGCGGTGGGCGACATACTCCAGCGGCGAAATGCCGGTCAGGAACAGCTTGACCGCGTTCAGGTAGCGCGCATCGGTGATGCCCAGGTGGCCGTTGTTCTGGGCGAAGGCATCGAGCACCGCGTAGAGCTTGCGCTCCTTCTCCGCCTGGTACTTCCAGTAGGCATCCATGGTCAGGCGGAAGGGGTCTTCCCACTTCTCCCAGTCGTGAATCTTGATGCCCTCGAAGGCGGCCTGCGGGAACACCTTGTCCATCGGCTGATAGGTGGTGTCCCAACCCAGGCCGCGCGTCATGTGGGCGTATTTTTCCTTGAGGCCCAGCTTCTTCTTGTTGGCTTTCATGTCCATGAGAGTCTCCTTGCTCAGTTTTTCCAGGCCAGCGTGAACTGGTCGTCGTCCTCGTCGATGTTGCCGGACAGGGTGATCAGGTTGATCTGCAGCTCCTGCAGGTCGAAATCGCGGCCGATGCGCTCCTCGATGGATTCGCGCTTGATGACCAGCTTGCCCTCGGCATTGATCTTGACCATGGCCGGCTGCTCGTCGAGCACGGCATGCGGGTTGTCGGCGAGGATGGACTCGACGATCGGCCGGGTGTCCTCGTTGGTTTGAAAGGCGATGAATACGGTAGACATGAAAACTCCTAGACAGCCAGGCCAAGCTTGGCGCAGCGGGTATTGAATTCGGCGGTGAGTTCGGCCAGCACGTAGTCGCCCTGCTCGCCGAAGGCACGGCGGGCAATCGGCATCAGCGCTTCCAGCGTCGCCGCCCGGTACTGCTGCACCCAGTCGCTCAACTGCGCCTTGTTCTCCGGCGATTCGGCAGCCACCACCTTGATCTGGGCATCCACCCACTTGGCCGTCTCGGCCGACCACTCCGCCATGAAGCGCGTCATCATCGAGATCGCCGTGCCGCCCTTGGCCGAGAAATCGGCATCCAGGTAGTCGTAGAGCATCGGGTTGAGCAGGCCTTCGAGCACCAGGTTCTGGGCGACGAAAATCTCGAACCAGTCCTGCAGCACCAGCAGGTTCTCGACATGGCGGCGCATCGGCTGCCACAGCGCGCCGGACATCCAGGCCTCCTTGGCCGCATCGAGCGCCTCCGGCCCGTCGAGCACGAGGCCGATGCGCGTCAGGTACTGGGCAACGCCCAGGTGGTCCATCGCGTGATACAGGCAGGGCTGGGTGATCACCGTGCCGTAGCCGTAGGCGGTGATGTAGGAATTGCCCATGTTGCCGCCCCACTCCACATGGCGCATCGGCACCAGCACGTCGAGCGCCAGCTGCTTCTGCTCGGCCGGGATCAGTTCGGCCAGGCCGCGGTCCTCGATCATCTCGAAGCTGGATTCGGCCGCTTCCTGCTGGCGGGCCCGGGCGATGGTGTAGGAGCCGTAGTAATACTGGCGCGGGTCCTTCAGCGCATACCAGTCCTTCATCACGATCTTCGTGCGCTTCTTGTCGAAGAGCACGCGGTCGGCATCCCAGGCCGGCCGGTAGTGGAAGATGTGTTCCTGCTGGATGTTGTAGCTGCCCTCCTGGTAACGGCTGGCCGGCTTGTCGCCGAAACGCTCGGCGATGTGGTCGAAGGTTTGGCGCAAGGGCTTGATGGCCACGGTGCGCAGATCAATCTGCATGGTTGTCTCCTGTCGTTATTCCCGCCGTGCGGGTACTTGAACTTCGTCAAACTGCGTCTTCAAAACCCTGGCGCGAGGCATCGTTCAACCGGGAAACCCAGTCGCCCTGATCCGACGCCGCCGGATCGAGGACGATGACTTCGTTGGCCAGGCAAAACTCGTGGAAGGCCGATTCCGGCAACATCAGCTCGACGGCCAGCTCGGGATCGCCGATGGCGAACTCGAACTCGATGAAGCCATCCGGGCGACGCCTGCAGACACGCACATATCGACGCCCCGCATCGAACGTGCTGCCTTGCCTCTCTGGTTGCCCCATCTTTTGTCTCCTGAAATCCGCACAGCGCACATCGCTGCCGGACCTTCCTTTATCAAGGAGCGTGCCAAAGGATTAAGTCTTTGTATTTACGCAATTCGTGCAAAACCCAGGCCGGAATTGCTGCGGCGCACGATTACGATTTGCTCAACGGATTTCGTTTCAGTTAATCAAATGATCAAGCGCGCCAGACACCCGCAGGCCGACAAAACCTTGAAATAAGCGCCCGCATCTCATGCTGCCGGGCGTGGCTGCGGTACGCTCCGGAAAGTCGAAATCCCGCGAACGGGAAAACCGTGAAATAATCTCGAGAAATTTTCCGTCGACCGGAGCACCCTGCACCACGCCCCGGCCGTCCGGTACCACACCACACATAAAGACAAGCAGACCGCCTGCCGTTCGGGTCAGGTCTTGCGACAAAGAGACAAGATGACCACCATCCGTTACCCCGAATCCAACGACCTGCGCAATCTGGTCAAGTTCTGCGAAAAGGACGGCACCATCTGGCTGGCCGAGCACCGCATGGTGCTGATGCACACCACGGCCCTCGGTGCGCTGCGCCGCGAGCTGGTCGGCTCCGTCGGCAAGGAACACGCCCGCCGCCTGCTGACCCGCATGGGTTACGCCGCCGGCGTCTGCGATGCCGAGCTGGCCAAGCGCATCCGCGGCAACCAGTCGCTGCAGGACGCCTTCTTCACCGGCCCGCAGCTGCACATGCTGGAAGGCATCGTCCGCGTCACCCCGGTGGAGATGCAGATCGACTTCGACAAGGGCAGCTTCTACGGCGAGTTCCTCTGGGAGAACTCCTGGGAACAGGACATCCACCTGCGCGAACTGGGCCGCTCCGACGAGCCGGTGTGCTGGTCGCAGATCGGCTACGCCTCCGGCTACACCTCGGCCTTCATGGGCCGCTTCATCCTGTTCAAGGAAGTGGAATGCGTCGCCTGCGGCCACAACAACTGCCGCATCGTCGGCAAGCCGCTGGAAGAGTGGGACGACGCCGAGGAACACGCCAGTTACTTTGAATCCGACTCGATGCTCAATCGCCTGCTGGAACTGCGTCATCAGGTCGACTACCTGCGCACGACCATCACCCAGCAGGTGCAGACGCAGCAGCTGGTCGGCAATTCCGTCGGCTTCAAGCACGCCTACGACCTGGTCACGCGCGCCTCGGGCACCCAGGTCACCGTGCTGCTGCTCGGCGAAACCGGCGTCGGCAAGGAGCGCTTCGCGCGCACCCTGCACCAGATGAGCAACCGCAAACAGGGGCCGTTCGTCGCCGTCAATTGCGCGGCGATGCCCAACGACCTGATCGAATCCGAACTGTTCGGCGTCGAAAAAGGCGCCTTCACCGGCGCCCAGACCTCACGCATGGGCAAGTTCGAACGCGCCGACGGCGGCACCCTGTTCCTCGACGAAATCGGCGAACTGCCGCTCGCCGCCCAGGCCAAGCTGCTGCGCGTGCTGCAGGAAGGCGAGATCGAACGCCTGGGCGACGAC
>WBUO01000217.1 GCA_008933675.1 Dechloromonas sp. | reverse complement strand
CGCGTGCGGTCCCAGGGATTCTTGACCGGGCCGAAATACGAGGTCTCGTTCGACGAGCCCATCGCGAACTCGTCCATGTTGGTCTTGCCCAGCGAGACCATGCCGGCCTGGCGGTGCATCTTGTCGATCACCGTCGCGTCGTAGGGCGAGACGAAATTGGCCAGCATTTTCGAGCCGCAGGTGGTGGTCCAGCCCTCGGCGCAGAAGATGTCCTTCTGGGCGACCGGGATGCCGGTCAGCGGACCGGCCGTGCCGGCGGCGAGGCGGGCATCGGCGGCGCGCGCCATGGCCAGGGTTTTCTCGCGATCGACGGTGACGAAGGCGTTGAGGTCGGGGTTCAGCCGCTCGATGCGGTCGAGGAACAGCGTCGTCAACTCGACGCTGGAAATTTCCTTGGCGGCGAGCGCCTGGCCGAGCAGCTTCAGGCTCTTGTCGATCATTCGATCACCTTCGGCACGAGATAGAGGCCGGCTTCGGTTTCCGGCGCCACCGCCTGATAGGCGGCGCGGCGATCAGTTTCGCTGACTGCATCCTCGCGCAGACGCTGACAGAGGTCCTGGGCGTGGGCCATCGGTTCGACGCCACGGGTGTCGACGGCCTGCATCTGTTCGATCAGTTCGAAAATGCCGTTGAGATGACCCTGGGTAGTCAGGGCCTCGGCTTCGCTGACCTCGATGCGGGCGAGGTGGGCGATCCGCTTGACCTGTTCTGGAGTAAGCGACATGGGCTGGAAAAGACTTTTTGCAGCGCACAAAGTCTTAAAAACGAAAGCGTTGTAAGGTATCATAAAAGCTTTATCTACCGCACCCCCCAACGCGGAGCACAGCAGATGTTCGGATTTCTCTCCAAGTATTTTTCCAACGACCTCGCCATCGATCTGGGCACGGCCAACACGCTGATTTACGTGCGTGGCCGCTCGATCGTGCTCGACGAGCCGTCGGTCGTTGCCATCCGCCTCGAAGGCGGCCCCAATGCCAAGAAAACCATCCAGGCCGTCGGCAAGGAAGCCAAGGAAATGCTCGGCAAGGCGCCGGGCAGCATCACCGTCATCCGCCCGATGAAGGACGGCGTGATCGCCGATTTCACCGTCACCGAGCAGATGTTGAAGCAGTTCATCAAGAAGGTGCATGACTCGAAGCTGTTCAGCCCGAGCCCGCGCATCATCATCTGCGTGCCTTCCGGCTCGACCCAGGTCGAACGCCGCGCCATCCGCGAATCGGCGATCGGCGCCGGCGCCAGCCAGGTGTACCTGATCGAGGAGCCGATGGCGGCGGCGATCGGTGCCGGCCTGCCGGTTTCCGACGCGACCGGCTCGATGGTCGTCGATATCGGCGGTGGCACCACCGAAGTCGGCGTCATCTCGCTGGGCGGCATGGTCTACGCCGGCTCGGTGCGCGTCGGCGGCGACAAGCTCGACGAAGCCATCATCAATTACATCAGCCGCAACTACGGCATGATGATCGGCGAGAACACCGCCGAGAACATCAAGAAGCAGATCGGCTCCGCCTTCCCCGGCGCCGAGGTGATGGAGATGGAAGTCTCCGGCATCAACAAGGCCGAAGGCATTCCGCGCAAGTTCACGATTTCCTCAAACGAAATCCTCGAAGCGTTGACCGACCCGCTCAACCAGATCGTTTCTGCCGTCAAGTCGGCGCTGGAAAAGACCCCGCCCGAACTCGGTGCCGACATCGCCGAAAAGGGCATGGTGCTGACCGGTGGCGGCGCGCTGCTGCGCGACCTCGACCGGCTGCTGATGGAAGAGACCGGCCTGCCGGTGATCGTCGCCGACGAGCCGCTGACCTGCGTCGCCCGCGGCTGCGGCATGGCGCTGGAAAAGATGGACAAGCTGGGCAGCATCTTTGCCTCGGACTGACCGCTTGAGCGCAGCATTGCAGGACTGACGCGATGGCCGGTATCGACCACGCACCGCCACCATTCTTCAAGCGAGGGCCAGCACCGCTGGCCCTTCTGACTTTCTACCTGGCCGTCTCGCTGGCGCTGTTCGTCGTCGACCTGCGCATGCAGAGCCTCGGCCTCTTGCGCCAGACCGTGGCGCTGATCGTCGACCCGGTGCAGCGCGTGGCGCAGACGCCGGGCAGCCTGGTCGACCACGCCGTCGCCTATCTGCGCGGGCTGCATGACCTGCGGGAAGACAACAATCGCCTGAAGCAGGCCCAATTGCTGACCGCACCAAATCTGCAGCGTCTCGAGCATCTGGAAGCGGAAAATGAGCGCCTGCGCCGACTGATGGCGGTCAAGGACAGGGAAAAGGCCAGCGGCCAGGTTGCCCAGATCATGTATACAGCACGCGACCCCTTCTCCCGTCGCGTCGTCATCGACAAGGGACAGCAATCCGGCATCGTCGCCGGCCAGCCTGCCATCGACGAAGCTGGCATCGTCGGCCAGGTGACGCGCGTTTTCCCGTTCTCATCCGAAATCACGCTGATCACCGACAAGGATCAGGCAGTGCCGGTGCAGGTCGTGCGCAGTGGCCTGCGCTCGGTGGTCTTCGGTCTCGGCAATGGTCAGCTGGAATTGCGCTATATCCCCGCCAACGCCGATGTTCAGATCGGTGACCTGCTGGTGACCTCCGGGCTCGACGGCATCTTCCTGCCCGGCTTCCCGGTCGCCAAGGTGACCGGCATCGAGCGTGACAATGCTTTTGCCTTCGCTCGTATCAGCGCACTGCCGCTGGCAGGCGTCGAAAACTTCGGCGAGATCATGGTCCTCTCCCCACGCGCGGAGCTGCCCCCGCCGCCACCGGAAGCGCCCGGCCGGCGCGCCAATACCGGCGCCCCCAGGAAACCCGGAGGCAAGTGATGCAACCGACTTTCTCCTCATCCCGCATCCTGCTGCCGGTTCGTCCCTGGTTCATCGTCTGCAGCCTGCTCCTGGCCCTGCTTGCCAACCTGTTGCCGACCGCCCACTGGCCCGGCATACCCGACTGGGTGGCACTGGTCGTCTGCTTCTGGTGCATCCGCGAACCACGGCGCGTCGGCATGGGCTGGGCCTTCCTGCTCGGCCTGGCAATGGACGTTGCCGATGGCGCGGTACTCGGGCAGCACTGTTTTGCCTATGTGCTGCTCGCTTACACGGCAGCCGCGCTGTCACGACGCATCCTGTGGTTCCCGCTGGCGCAGCAGGCGCTGCAGGTGCTGCCCCTGCTCATCGGCTCGCAGCTTCTGCAGTTGTTGATGCGACTGGTCGCCGGGGCCGACTTCCCGGGTTGGGGCTACCTGATCGGGCCCTTCATCGGTGCCCTGCTGTGGATTCCCGGCACCTTCCTGCTGCTGCTGCCGCAGTATCAGCCGGTCGAGCGCGACGAGAACCGTCCGCTCTGATCCTTCAATGAGCGACTTCTACCACAGCGAACAGGACTCGGATCGCTTCCGTCACCGCCTCCTGGTGGCCGGCGCCGGCGTCCTGCTTGCCTTCCTGCTGCTCTTCGGACGTTTTTTTTACCTGCAGATCGTGCAGCATGAGTACTACACGACACGTGCCGAAAGCAACCGCATCTCGCTGGTACCGATCATGCCCAACCGGGGCAACATCGTGGACCGCAACGGCATCATTCTGGCCCGCAACTACTCGGCCTTCACGCTGGAAATCACGCCCTCGAAAACGCTCGGTCTCGAGGAAACCATTGACGGGCTGGCCGAAATCGTCGAGATACAGCTGAAGGATCGGCGGCGTTTCAAGCGCCTGCTTGAGGAATCGAAGAACTTCGAGTCGATCCCCATCCGTACCCGGCTGACCGATCGGGAGGTCGCCCGCTTCGCCGCCCACCGCTACCGCTTCCCCGGTGTCGAGGTCAAGGCACGACTGTTCCGCCAGTACCCGGAAGGCACCATGGCTGCCCATGCCATCGGCTACATCAGCCGGATCAATGCCAAGGAAAAGGAAGCCATCGAGGAAAGCGGCCACGGCGCCAATTACAAGGGCACCGACCACATCGGCAAGATCGGCCTCGAGGAGCACTACGAATACGAATTGCATGGCACGGCCGGTCACGAGCAGGTCGAGGTCGACGCCGGCGGCCGAGCCGTCCGCGTGTTGTCGCAGACGCCGCCGAAGCCGGGTAACAACCTGACGCTGACACTCGACAGCAAACTGCAGAAGATCGCCGAGCAGGCCTTTGGTGGCCGCCGCGGCTCGCTGACTGCCATTGACCCGAGCAGCGGCGCGATCCTCGCGCTGGTTTCCTCCCCGGCCTTCGACCCCAATCTGTTCGTCGACGGCATCCGCTTCGACGACTGGGACGAGTTGAACAATCATCCGGACAAACCATTGCTCAACCGCGCCATCTACAGCACCTTCCCCCCCGGCTCGACCTTCAAGCCGCTGATGGCGCTCGGGGCACTGACCTCGGGCAAACGCACCCCGGGCCAGGCCATTGCCGATCCCGGCTATTTCAATTTCGGCAACCGCCGCTTCATGGACGACAAGGTCGGCGGCCACGGCATGGTGGACATGCACAAGTCCATTGTCGTCTCCTGCAATACCTACTACTACGTGCTGGCCAACGACATGGGCATCGACACCATTGCCCGTTTCATGGGCGACCTCGGCCTCGGCAAGAAGACGGGCATCGACATTCCCGGCGAGGCGACCGGCATCCTGCCATCCCAGGAATGGAAGCAGCAGCGCTTCAAGAAGAGGGAACAGCAGAAGTGGTATGCCGGCGAAACCATCTCGGTCGGCATCGGCCAGGGCTACAACGCCTATTCGACGCTGCACATGTCGCACGCACTGGCCAACGTGCTCAATTACGGCAAGGTGTTCCGCCCCCATCTGGTCAACACCATCACCAACCCGAATACCGGTGAAGTGCGTACCATCGAGTCCGAGCCGGTACGTCAGATTGCGCTGAAAACCGAACATGTCGACCTGATCAAGCGTGCCATGGCCGGCGTCGTCAAGGAGGGCACGGGTGCCCGCGCCTTCGCCGGCGCCGCCTACGAATCCGGCGGCAAGACCGGCACGGCGCAGGTGTTCAGCCTGAAGGGCGGCAAGTATGTCGCCGGTCAGGTCAGGGAACGCCTGCGCGACCACTCCTGGTACGTCGCTTTTGCCCCCGTCGACCAGCCGAAGATCGTCGTCGCCGTAATGGTCGAAAACGGCGGCTTCGGAGCCCAGTCGGCCGCGCCGATCGCCCGTCAGGTATTCGACTACTATCTGACCGGCCAGATACCTGGCGGCCCGGCACCGGAAACCGAGGCGCCCGAGGATGCCAGCGACGGCCCCCTGGTCGAGGAGAACGCTCATGAAGCTGATTAAGCGCTTCTTTCAGGCCATCGTCGCCCACCTCGACATTCCGCTCTTCCTGATCGTCCTTGCATTGATGGGCATCGGGCTGCTGACGGTCTTCTCGGCCACATCCAGTGACGGCTTCGAGAAACTGGACAAACAGTTCATCAACATGGCGGTCTCGGGAGCCATCATGTTGCTCGTCGCCCGCACGCCACCACAGACGCTGATGCGCTTCGCCGTCCCCCTTTATGTCACCGGCGTCGTGCTACTGCTCGGGGTCGCGCTGTTCGGCATTGTCGTCAACGGCTCGCGGCGCTGGCTGTCGCTGGGTTTCGTCCGCATCCAGCCGTCGGAGATCATGAAGATCGCGATGCCGCTGATGCTCGCCTGGTATTTCCACAAGCACGAATCTCTACTCAAGGCCCGGCATTTCATCATCGCCGCCGCCATCCTGATGGTGCCCATCCTTTTCATCCTCAAACAGCCGGATCTCGGTACCTCATTGCTGATCGGTGCCTCCGGCTTCTTCGTGATCTTCTTTGCCGGGCTGCCCTGGAAAGTCATGTTCGGCCTTGCGGCCGCCGGCGGAGCCGCCATGCCCGTTCTCTGGTCAATGATGCACGACTATCAGCAGCGACGCGTCATGACCCTCCTCGACCCGACCTCCGACCCCCTCGGCGCCGGCTACCACATCATCCAGTCGACAATCGCCATCGGCTCCGGTGGCGGGCTTGGCAAGGGCTACCTGAACGGCAGCCAGACGCATCTGGAGTTCATCCCGGAAAAGCACACCGACTTCATCTTCGCCGTCTTCTCCGAGGAATGGGGGCTGCTCGGCAACGGTGTCCTGCTCGTTTTGTTCACGCTGCTGATCGCCCGTGGCCTGATGATCGCCGCCGGTGCGCCAACACTTTTTTCCCGCCTGCTGGCCGCCGCCATCACGCTGGTCTTCTTCATCTACGCCTTCGTCAACATGGGCATGGTCTCCGGTATCCTGCCAGTGGTCGGCGTGCCACTGCCCTTCATCAGCTATGGCGGCACCGCGCTGGTCACACTGATGCTCGGCATCGGCATCCTGATGTCGATCCAGACCCACCGCATGCTGGTCAAGAAATGATGCTGATCCGTTCGCTCGCCATTGCCCTGCCCCTGTCGCTACTCGCCGCTTGCGGCACGACCTCGCTACCGGGCAGCGAACCAGCGGTGGACGCGCCTACTTCCCGCACACCGACGCCGACACGCAAACCCAACGTCACGCTGAAACGTGGCGGCGGTTTCTACAAGGACGACGGCCCCGGCGACGAGATTCCCGACGGCCTCGACGACATCCCGGACGCCGAGCCCAAATGGGAGCCGCTGCACAAACCGGCCACGCGTCCCTATGTCGTGCTCGGCAGGGAATACGTGCCGAACACCGGCCTGAAACCGTACAAGGCACGTGGCGTCGCCTCCTGGTACGGCAAGAAATTCCACGGCCAGAAAACGTCGAACGGCGAAATCTACGACATGTTCGCCATGACCGCCGCCCACCCGACGCTGGCCCTGCCCTCCTACGTCCGCGTCACCAACCTGGGCAGCGGCAAGTCGGTGATCGTCCGCGTCAACGACCGAGGTCCGTTCCACGCCGGACGCATCATCGATCTCTCCTACACCGCCGCCTACAAGCTTGGCCTGGTCAATGGC
>WBUO01000216.1 GCA_008933675.1 Dechloromonas sp. | reverse complement strand
ATCTACACCATGACCATTGGCAAGATTCGCGAGATCGCCGTCCTGAAATTGATCGGCACGCGCAACCGCACGATTGCCGCCATGATTCTGCAACAGGCGCTGGGACTGGGCTTGATCGGCTTTGCCGTGGGCAAGATTGCCGCCACCTTCTGGGCGCCGTTCTTTCCTAAATACGTGCTGCTGCTGCCGGCGGATTCGGTGCGCGGGTTCCTTGCGGTTATGGCGATCTGTTCGCTGGCCAGCCTGCTGGCGATCCATGCAGCCTTGAAGGTCGACCCGGCGGAGGCCATCGGTGGCTGACGGCATCCGCATCGATAACCTGGTCAAGACCTATGGCCGGGGCGTTACTGCCGTCCACGCCTTGAGCGGCGTCAACATGTCGGTTGCCAAAGGCGAGGTCGTCGGCCTGATCGGGCCGTCGGGTTCCGGCAAGAGCACCCTACTCAAGTGCCTGGGCGCAGTGATCGAACCGACGTCGGGCCGCATGACCATCGGCGACACAGTGATCTACGACGATGGCTGGAAAGTGGGCGATCTGCGCGCCCTGCGCCGCGACCTGATCGGCTTCATCTTCCAGGCGCCCTTCCTGATCCCGTTCCTCGACGTGACAGACAATGTCGCGCTGCTTCCCATGCTGGCCGGTAAGCCCAACGCCCTGGCCCGAAAGGAAGCGCGTGACCTGCTGGAGGCGCTCGACGTGGCGCACCGTGCAGCGGCCATGCCATCTCAGCTTTCCGGCGGCGAACAACAGCGCGTCGCAATCGCCCGCGCCCTAGTCAACCGCCCGTCGGTAATCCTCGCAGACGAGCCGACCGCGCCGCTCGACAGCGTTCGCGCGCTCGCAGTTGTCGACCTGCTAAACACCATGGCCCGGCAGTTCGAGACCGCAATCATCGTGGTCACCCATGATGAAAAGATCATTCCGACCTTTCCCCGCCTTTATAACATCCGCGACGGCATCACGGTCGAGGAAGCTCCGGCAGGCCGCCCAGGCGCGGACCAGAACCGCGAAGATGCGGGGAAATCATAAAGTGACGCGCGAATTCCAGATCAGCTACCACAGCTCAGCAAGGCATTTTTGGCGATTCGCGGGACACCCCACCATCAAATCGACTGCGTCGATTACTCTGCGCTAAATATTCGCATTCTCTAATTTAATAAATCGAGATAGTGATGTCCTCAGCCAACAAGGAGGCCATCATGACTGACACCATCACCGCTCCCGCCATGCCGCGCATCAATGAGCCGGCACCCGACTTCAGCGCCAAGACCACGCATGGCCAGCGCACACTGGCCGACTATCGGGGCAAGTGGCTCGTGCTCTTCTCCCACCCGGCCGACTTCACCCCGGTCTGCACGACCGAGTTCATGGGCTTTGCCCGCCATGCCGATGAATTCAAGGCAATGAACACCGAGCTGCTCGGCCTGTCGATCGACTCGAACTACGCCCACATTGCCTGGGTCCGATCGATCAAGGAGAAGTTCGACGTCGAGATCCCGTTCCCGATCATCGAGGACATCTCCATGAAGGTGGCGACCGCCTATGGCATGGTTCACCCGGGGGCATCCGACACCCAGGCCGTGCGCGCTACCTTCTTCATCGACCCCGAAGGCACGCTGCGCGCCATGGTTTATTACCCCATGTCGAACGGCCGCTCGATCGCCGAGTTCGTTCGCCTGATGCAGGCCTTGCAGACGGCCGACTTCAACAAGGTCGCCACGCCCGAAGGCTGGCAGCCCGGCGACAAGGTAATCATCCCCCCGCCGCAGACCGCCCCGGCAGCCGAAGCCCGCGCCGGTGAAGGTTACGACTATGTCGACTGGTATTTCAGCACCAAGACCCTCTGAACAAGGCCAAGCAACCGGCGGCGCGTAGGCGCCGCCGGGAACCCGTCAGGAAAGGAATGCTCATGTCAGACCCCGTCATTGCCGCCGCAACAGAGATCGTGCAGCAGACAGGCCCGGCGGCGGTCCAGGTTCGCAGCTTCTTCGACGAAGCAACCTTCACGGTAACTCACGTCCTGTCCGATCGTGTGACCGGCAAGGCCGCGATCATCGACAGCGTACTCGATTTCGATCCGGTATCGGGGCGCACTTCCACCACTTAGGCCGATGCCGTGATCGCCTAGCCCCGCCCATGCGGCGAGTGGCTGATCGGCGACGCTGATCCACATCCGCGTTATCTTGCCCTTTTCGGCCTCGGCGAAGGCGGTGAAGGGGATGAGGCAGCGCTGCGCCGGGGAGACAAACCAGTGTTTCCAAAAGCCGGCGAGCAACTTTTCATCGCGGGCATTGTTGACCGGCTTGGGCTTGCTCGTCGGCTTCATGCCCTTGAGCCGCACCGGGAAACCCCAATTCATCTGCTCGATGAAGCCCTCGCCCGCATCCTCGCGCACGACCAGGCCGGGATAGCCGGGATAAACATCTGCAGGCGCGTTGAAGCCGTGGGGGGCCTTGGCGCGGAAGAGATCGGCCATCTCCGCGACGGTGCTCTTATTGGTGTAGAGGTTGCACATGTCGACATGGTGGCGACCCTGCGCCGAGAGTCAATCTGACGAACGGCAGCAAACGACCCCATCGTAGACGGTCTCCCCAGGACCTCGAGAGTTTTGCAGTGTCGGTTAAGTGGCGCTAGCTCTTCGGGTCAGTGTGCCCTTCAGCTCGGTTGCAGCAGCGATCGTATTTGAGATCGTGCCGAACTTCCGCACGTTGGTGTGCAGGAGTTCGAGTCGATGATCATCCTCATCGGTGTCGACAAGGATCTGGTAAGCGATTGAGTTGATCCTAGGAGGGCTCTCCTGACGCTCGGCTTTAAGGCTGACTTCCACCCCCCGAAGGTGAAACCCCAAGAGGGGCGTCACTCGCTCGATACCCTTGATCATGCAGGCGGCGACGGCCGCGAGGAGCAGCTCGGCAGGATTGAAGGCATCGTCGCGGCCTTGCAGATCGGTATCGAGGACGATCTCGGCGGCCTTTGTAGCGGCGATACTCCCGTGCCCGTCGATGCGCCAAGCCCGCACAGCGTAAGTCAGCATAATCTTGCCTCCCTTCGGGCTCAGGCCTGAGCCATCAGCGGGAAGGCTTGAATCGGTAGATTCCCGGGTCCGGGCCGGGTTGGATCGTGTCCAGGCCTTGGCTCACGACCCAGCGCAAAAAATATTTCGAGGTTAGCCGAAATATCTCTTGCGCGCTGAGAGGTCACCGCATATTTCGAGACTTATGGAAACGAACACCGAATCGATTGTCGAAGCGCTCGGCGCCTTGGCCCAGGAGAACCGGCTCACCCTGTTCCGCATGCTCATCCAGGCCGGGAATGCTGGTTTGGCTGCGGGCGCAATTGCGCAGGCGCTCGGCATCCCTAACTCGTCGCTCTCGTTCCACTTGGCCCATCTCACGCGCGCAGGGCTTATCCGCCAGCGGCGCGATGGCCGCTCGCTCATCTACACCGCCGACTACGAAGCGATGAACGCGCTGGTCGGCTTTCTGATGGAGAACTGCTGCGGAGGCGCAGCCTGTGCCCCCGAAGCCCCCTGCGGCGAGGATGCCGCGCAACCGCAAAGAAAGGTATCCGCATGAAGCGCTTGCATGTCCATGTCGGGGTCGACGACCTCGCACAGTCGATCGGCTTCTACTCGACGCTTTTCGGTGCCGAGCCGACGGTGACCAAGGATGACTACGCCAAGTGGATGCTGGACGATCCGCGCGTCAACTTCGCGATCTCTTCCGGCAACGCGCACAAGGGCGTCGAGCATCTCGGCATCCAGGTGGAAAGCGAAAGCGAGCTGCAGGAGGTCTATGGCCGCCCGAAAGCTGCTGATCGCCCTGTGCTCGAAGAAGGAGCCACGACTTGCTGCTACGCGAAGTCGGAGAAGAGCTGGATCGCCGATCCGCAAGGGGTCGTCTGGGAAGCCTTCTTCACCAACGGTGAGGCGACCGTCTACGGAGACAGCCCTGAACTGTCGGCTCTCTCGGCCAATGCCGCCGAAGCGAATTGCTGCGCGCCCGCAATGGGCCCCAAGGCGACGTGCTGCGGATGAGTGTCACCATCTACCACAACCCGGTCTGCGGCACCTCGCGCAACACCCTGGCGCTGATCCGCGCCACCGGCAGCGAGCCCCGGGTAATCGAGTATCTGGTCGAGCCGCCGTCACGCGGGGAGCTTGTGTCGCTGATCGCGCGCATGGGAATCGCCCCCCGCGATCTGCTGCGGCAGAAAGGCACGCCTCACGATGATCTTGGCTTAGACGACGACAAGCTGACCGACGTCGATCTGATCGACGCGATGATGGAGCACCCGGTTCTCATCAATCGCCCGATCGTGGTCGGCCCGCGCGGCGTGAAACTGTGCCGCCCGTCCGAGCTTGTTCTCGATGTGCTCGACCGCCCGTTGCGCGAGGAGTTTGTCAAGGAAGACGGCGAGGTCGTAAACCCCAATGGCTGACTCTCAGCCTCAAGCGAGCGCGCTCGGGCTTTTCGAACGGTGGCTCTCTTTATGGGTTGCGCTCGCCATCGCGGCGGGACTGGTGCTCGGAAACGTCCTGCCGGATGTCTTCGGGGCTCTGGCCGCGCTCGAATACGCATCGGTCAATCTGGTGGTCGCGCTGCTGATCTGGGCGATGATCTTCCCGATGATGGTCGCGGTGGACTTCGCCAGCCTGCGCGACATCGGACAAAGGCCGAAGGGCTTAGTGCTCACCATCGTCGTGAACTGGCTGGTGAAGCCGTTCACGATGGCGGCGCTTGCGGTCCTGTTCTTCGAGGTCGTTTTTGCCGACCTGATGGCGCCTGCCGACGCGCAGCAATACATCGCCGGGCTCATACTTCTCGGCGCAGCGCCGTGCACGGCGATGGTCTTCGTGTGGTCCCAGATGACCCGCGGCGATCCGGCCTACACTCTGGTGCAGGTGTCGGTGAACGACATCATCATGATCGTCGCATTCGCGCCAATCGTGGCGTTCCTACTCGGGATCACCGACATCATGGTGCCGTGGGAGACGCTCTTGCTCTCAACCGTCCTTTATGTCGTCATTCCGCTTGCGGCCGGCGCACTCACCCGCCGACACCTGCTGGCAAAGAGCGGCGGAGACACCGACGCGGTGAGCCGCTTCACAGGATCCTTGAAGCCCATATCGGTGCTTGGACTGCTGCTGACGGTCGTGCTCCTGTTCGGGTTCCAGGGTGAGACGATCGTCTCGCGGCCGCTCCTCATTGCACTCATCGCGGTTCCCATCGTGATCCAGAGCTACGGCATATTCTTCATCACCTACGGCGCTGCGTGGACGTGGCGATTGCCGTTTCCGATCGCCGCGCCCTGCGCCCTCATCGGCACGTCGAACTTTTTCGAGCTGGCCGTCGCAGTTGCCATCGGATTGTTCGGGCTTGGCAGCGGCGCAGCACTCGCGACCGTGGTGGGCGTGCTCGTCGAGGTCCCGGTGATGCTGTCGCTGGTGGCGTTCGCCAACCGGACGCAGGAGAGGTTCCCGCAGTGAACCTCGTCGATCGGAAGTAGCGTCTCGAGGACTCAGCGCTGAACTGCTAGTCCGCTTTCCACCCTATTTCGGACATCACCGCCGCCGCCGAAGCTGCCGTTTCCACTCGCTGATATCGGGCATTGGCAATTGCCGCGTGGGGTTCTCGTTGCTCAGCTCGATCGCCGCTGGCCTCCGCTTTCGCTTGGCGACATAGCATTGCAGGCACCGCATGCGGCGCGGGACATCGCCCAGCCGGTCGTTCCACCCGCGGCGCTCGAACAGCCACCACAGCGCATGCGGATCGAAGATGCCGACATTGCCGCACCTACACGACACCTTGATCCTGCCATCGATCCAGGTCAACATGCGCGGTGGTCATTTCCCGGAACCCGAAAAAAACGGGATCAGCTACCTCAAGCTTCCGCTCAACCAGCTCTAAGCTTTTGGAGCTCGACGCCATCCAGCACCTGCTGGGCGCGGCGGGGTCCGGTAGCCGACTGATCCCCTACCTGCCCTCCAGGCAGGGAAGCAGTCGGCATTCGCAGGGCGCGACCTTAGAACTGCGTCTTCAGCCGCGCCCAGACCCCGCGCCCGGCTCCCGGCAGGCGCTCGCCAACCGGAACATCCGAGGCACCCACGCGACTGCGCCCGGCAAGATGGGGGGCATATTTTTTGTCGAGCAGGTTCTCCACCCCGGCCTCTAGTGCGAGACCCTCTGTAAAGGCATAGCGAGCAAACAGACCGAGCGTGGCATAGCCCTTGGCGGGAAGCTCGCTGTTGGTCCCTGATACCCGGTTCTGATCCGCTGCAGCAAACACCTCGGCACCCAGCGAAAGCGCGCCTGCGAGCCAGGTGGCGGAAAGCCTGAGATTCGCAGGCGGGATGCGGTAGAGATTATCGGCAATGTCGCGCCGCTGCCCGCGCACGAGGCTCACCGTGCCTGCTAGTTCGATGCTGGCGAGCGGACGCGCCAAAAAGTCGAGGTCGGCGCCGTAAAGCTCGGCATCGGTGTTGCGGAACATCAGCGGGGTGGGATCGCCGTTCATGTTTGCGACCATCTCGACCGGGCTGTTGATGACTCCCGGCGTGGCATCAAAGGGGGTGCCCTGGATGAAATCGTCCACCCAGCGATAATAGACCGTCGGGCGCAGCGACAACCAGTCGGTTTCCCAGTCAAATCCCACTTCGGCTATCCATGCGACTTCAGGCTTTAGCGCCTGATTTCCAACATAGATATTGCCATCTGCAAGCCCAAAGCTGGCCTCGGTCGGCAGCCAGCCAAATCGTTCAAGCACGCTTGGCACGCGGGTTTTGCGCGCAAGGGTGATGCGCGGGATAAATGCGCCGCTCTCGATCCATGCCCGCGCCACGACATCGACCGTGGTGTCGCGGGCGGTCCGGCCAGACGCAATGAACGCAGCTGCCAGCCCCCGCGGCCCCATTGGCACCGCGACGCCTAGCTGCGGGGTGCCCGCCAATTGCTCGGTCCGGTCGAATCGCCCACCAATTTCGAAC
>WBUO01000215.1 GCA_008933675.1 Dechloromonas sp. | reverse complement strand
CTCCCTCCCCAGTGGTTCCACAAATAAACGCGCCGACAACACCATTGCGGGCAAGCTGCTGTGCCAGGGACGGAACCGCGCTAAAATCTACAGCTTCATTGGGAAGGAATGGCGTAAATGGTGCAGCAACCAAGCCGGGGGGCATATATTTCATTGGGCAGTGAGAAATTAGCGATGAGCGTCATTGAAGGTTCCGCAGGCTCAAGGGACGTCTACTGGTGCCATTGTCGTACCATTCCGAACCTTCCCCAAGAAAAGGCGCCCCTTAATCCGTTCTGGTAGAATATCGTCGCAGCGTTGCACGATTCCCAAATAGGCAATCTTCCGCGTACCGACCATGCTCCGTCGTCATCGCAGCTTCTACAGGAACAGCACCGATAAAACTAGCACCACGGCGATGGCGGTCAGACCTGCCACGCCTGATGCCACAGTTATGGCACGATACCCTTGCGCAACGCTCATCCCTGATAGCTGGGTTACAACCCAGAAAAAACTGTCATTCACGTGCGAGAGCATCATTGCACCTGACGCGATTGCCAAAGTTGCAAGCGCGGGACCGTAGCCGCAATCAAGGCCTAGCGAACCCAGTAACGGTGCCATTAACGAGGCGGTTGTGATCATCGCAACCGTCGACGAACCTTGAGTCGTCTTCAACGCCGCAGCTACCGTGAAAGGAACCAAGAGACCCAAGGCACCGAATCCCGTACCGCCGACAACGGCACCGACCAAATCGCCCAAGGGGGTCTCGCGCAATACTCCACCAAAAGCACCGCCTGCGGCGGTGATAAGTATGATTGAACCCGCATCCCTAATGCCATCCTGGCTCCAATTCGAAAACGCAATTGCACCGTGTTTTCGAACAACCCACCACGTTGCAAGAGTGCCGAGCAACAATGCCATGTTTGGCTCCCCGAGCATAAACAACCAGTTCGCGACCCTATCTGGCTCAACAGATCCTGCCGATGAGTCATACCACGCCTTTGTCCCTATCAAAATCACTGGCAACAATATCGGAAATAATGCTAATGCTGCGCTCGGCGTTGGGCCGATTTCTTCTGCACGCACCGCAGTTACCTCTCCCGGACCAACCAAGGCGACCTTAGTCCCGATCCAGCAAGCATACCAATATGTCGCGGCGACGACGAATACTGCCGTCACCAAGCCAAATCCGATGACGACGCCAAAGTTGGCGCCAAGTACAGCGGCGGCAGCGATGGGGCCTGGCGTCGGCGGAACGAGACAGTGGGTCGCATAAAGCCCCATCGCGAGCGCAACGACGAACGCCGTCACCGCCTGACCGGTACTTTTCGCAAGCGATTTGGCAAGGGGAGAAAGAATCACAAAGCCCGAATCGCAAAAGACGGGTATAGAAACGATCGCCCCAGTCCCTGACATCGCCAACACCGCGCGCCGCTCTCCAGTGATGCGCAGCGCCAACCCTGCGATCACCTTGGCATAACCGCTTTTCTCCAGCGCGGCGCCGATAATGCACCCACATGTAATCACAATCCCGATCGCACCGGCTGTCTTTCCGAATCCGGCAACCAACGCGACCAGCACCTGGGAAAGCGTATTGCCTGCTCCCAGCCCAACGCCAAGAGAGGCGATAAGCAGCGATAGGAACGGATGGATTCGCCAACGCGTGGTACTCAGTACTATAAAACCGATTCCCAATAAAATCGATAGCAGCAAGCGTCCTTCGGTGTTCATTGCATTAGCGTCTAGTACTCTCGCAGGACAACGCCGCCGCCCTTTCCGAAAACGATCCCCCTGATAACCGGCATCTCGAAGGCCCCCAGATCGGGGACGATGCGAGGGCACCCCGAGCAGGTGGCACCTCATCTTTCGTGCCACGCGACGTAAACGGTAGCATGGCAGCGGACAATTTCGACACAAGCACAAGCGCGGGCATCAATTTCCACCGCGTCTTCGAGGCTCGAATCCGTAAAGAAAGGATCTATTAAAGACAAAACGTATCTTACACGCCGCTACCGGTGCAACTTCGCCGCCAGTCCACCTAAGGGAAATGCTCCGATGATCCCCTGTTATAGGAATGCAGTCTTCGAGGGTGAAGCCCGGAACCGGTTTCCCATCTGCATCGAGCAATTCGGCACGAAACTTCCCGTTATCATTTACGCGCACATTCACCATTATCGTGCGGTCACCAATGTCGCTTCTGACACGGGTGACGGCCTCGGCCGGCATGGGACCTCCCACCGCCGACGCCAATGCGTATAGTCTATCATACTCCCAAGAGGCACGGCAGAGCGCTGAATAGAAGGGCAACGTACCTTTCCGGAAGCCAAGGACCTTTTCGTTCCCCAACTCAATCTGAGGTTCGAAACGGGTATCCACGATGGCAGAGTGAATCCCCTCGGTGCCAGCATAGTACACATGCAGTTTATTACCTTCACGTATCGGACTATGCATCTGCCAGATCATACCACCCCCGAAGTCGCCCAACGCCGCGTTACCCAAGGCCTTTCGCCTATCTGGCCGCCACCATCTGATCCCATCGCGCGATGCGACCATCTCCAGAGCCAAGCACTGAGTGACGGCATCATAATTCGTAACAAACCCCACATAGCCTCCCGGAACAGCGATTCGCGTAAGTTCCAGGTACTGGGCATAGTCGGGATCGCGCCAATCTCTCCGAAGTACAATCTTCTCGTCACCCCATTTGCTGCCCTCAGGGCTTGTCCGTCGTCCAACGCTACGCTGAAGTTGCAGAGCGTTCACATCATAAACGATTATACGGGCCCCCGATTCGAGCGGGGGATACGCTTTAAAGTAGGAGACATAAGAGCCATCATTCTGCCGGTAGACATAACAGACATCACCGTGCGGCAGTGCATCAACCGGCCCCTCCTTTACAATCCATTCCTTTCCATCCTTCGAAACATAGCGGTACATACCGAGCTTTTTGGTTGGCCCAGGGAGATGGCCGACCCGGTTTTCTGTCCCGGCCAGTTGCGGCGATCGCATGACAAACATCTCATAGGGATATTCGCCGTTTGACTGGTCAATAAGCACCGAAGCATAAACCGCCGTCCCACCTGAATCGAGGTCGAGCAAGATGTTAGTTCTTTCGTATCCTGGCCATTGGACAATCGGCAACATCGGCCGCACCCAAGTGACACCGTCCTTGCTTTCGAAATACGTAAGCCTGCGCCTATGCTCGTGTACGGATTTCAGACCCGCAAGGTCGGCTTCCTGCGGAGTAGACACCTGCCATGCTTTCCACAACCCGTCGATGGGGTCTCGCGCCACGGTTCCGTGCGCCATGATCCCACCCGCATCCCAAGGAGTGCCTGGCTCGACGAGAGGATTATGACTATCCGGCGTGCCAATCTCCACCCGCCAAGCAACCAGTTGCAGCGCCTCAAAGTCGTCCGGCATCAATAGCGCCAAACGATCTTCGATGTGGGTTGCCGGTTGCGTCGTTCCGCAGCACACCGCCCCAAACAGTAAAGATCCGCATACTAAATATATGATTTGTCTAGAGATTAACGTTTTCACGATTAAGGTGTCTGTTGTACCCAGTATAATGTCGTCAAAACCGCACTCGAATCCCAGCACGAACATTAGATCCGAACCATTGAGCCTCGTTGATACGATCACGGCTTCCAACATAAGTTATCACCTTCTCATCCGTGAGGTTCTGCCAGTTAATGAAAAATGAATAGTTTTCGCTGATTCTGTATCCGATTTGAGCATCCCAAGTAAAGTATTCCTCATTAAATACATCATGGAATGTCGTCGCCCCGATTGTTGCCAAGGAGTCTGATTGGTAGTTGTACGCGATTCTTGCCGAGAAACCGTACTTATCGTAATAAACAGCGGCATTGAAAATCTTTTCGGGTGATTCAAAAAGGCGGAACTGCTCTCCGGGCCTCGTCGGCACTTTGACGTCGGAATCGTTATAACTTCCGTTCACCTCGATGCCGAACCCGTCCGCGAAGCCGTGCGTGAACAGTGAAAACGGCAACACTAACGCTGCCTCGACACCCTTCAGCTTTGCGGAGTCAGCGTTCTGCTTATTCGAAAATGTAAATACCGGGAAATAGGAGCCTTCAAACGTGTAGTCCGTGAATACGGTTGAAAACGTGTAGATTGGATTATCGATCGTCTTGTGAAAGATGGCCAACGAAACAAGCCCGCCCTTTGTGAAGTAGTGCTCCAACGCAAGGTCAAGGTTCAAAGATTCATATGGATCGAGGTCCGGATTACCTGTGGTAAGCGATCCGCCCGAATTATCGAAATTCGAAGTAGGCACCTGATCGCTGTATGCAGCACGGCCGTAGGTTTTGGTAACGGCGGCGCGAGCCAAGGTATTATTTGAAATCTTATAGCGCGCCTGAAGATTTGGGAGCAACTGGTCATAATCGATATCCACCTTTCTTGGCAGCAATTCCGCAACACCATTTGTCTCCTGAAAGCGGTAACCATTCAATGGCGCCTTAGTATATTCATATCGTGCACCTGCCAATACTGACAACTGTTCCGAAATCTCAAGATCGATCATGCCATAGACGGCAGGAACCCTTTCTATCACCTGGTAGATGTCTTCGCCCGCATTCGAAAGAGATCCTGCGGTGTTCAGCACCAGTTTCCCTTCGGACCTCAAGCGTTCATATGCCGCACGCAGGATCTGATCGTTCATCTCCAACGGCAACACATAGCGGCCGTCGAAGACACTTGATGGCGTAGACGCAATCGCTGATGGATCCACATCGCTAAGCACGAGCCCGGGAACCGTGTTGTCACGGACATCACGCTTGATATCACGATTGCGGTATGAGTACTTGAACCCAAACTTTAGGCTTCCGCGCTTTCCTTTAAATAAGTCCGCGAACTCACGCTCAACATCGACGCGTGCCGTTGCAGTCTCCTCGAGGTTATCGATCGAATCCCCTCGGAATCGTCGAATCGGCGTGTTCAAATTGTTGACAATATCTGTCACATTATACTTCGGATAGAAGTCCTCAAAGTCGAGGACATATCCTCCCGGCACAGTAATGTTGCCACCGCGAAAGGCGAAATTACGGTAAGCATCTTGGCGGTCAGGAGCGAACGAGTAACTCGTCTCAGCAGAAACCTTATACTCCCCAAGAAGGCGCGAGCCACCCGCTATAGCCGTGAACAGTTCACTTTCCCTGTAGGCGCTGATCTTCCGGACCTCGGGCCTGATTTGTGGATAACTTACACGCCGTGCCGAAAGGAACGTTGGGGTACCGGCCGAGCTGTTGAGATGCTGATCGCGGTCGTTAAAAGATTGGAAATTGTTGAAAAATGTGCGCAGGTAAAGTTCAGATCCCGCGCTTGTCCGGCGCTCGAGATTGAACGTCAATCCGTACTTTTCGCGTTCATGAAAATCCCGGTTAATTCTTGGCTCCGTGAGTCTTGGAGCCGCGGCAGTACCCGCCCAAAACCCAAGTATGCTATCACGACGAGTATGACGCTTTTCATAGTTTAATGCCAATGCAACTGCGATCGCGTCATCGGCCGTTCCGAATATGTTGCTATAAGTGAAATCGGCAGCCTGAATAGGCTTTTTTGTCCCCGCATTCTCTCCATATTGGATTGCGCCACCTATGAAGCGGTCTTTGTGATCGAATCCCGACGGCGTATGCAGATTAATAGTTCCACCCAACGATGTTCCCTCCATGTCAGGCGTCAATGTCTTGATGACCTCTACTTGGTTGATAAGGCCCGTGCCTAACAAATACATGGGCGTGCTACGGCCGTCTCGCCCGAGATCAGGCGCCGTCGCCAATGGCACCCCGTTCATTGTTACGGAATTTAGCCCAGGGCTTGTTCCGCGGATGCTAATGAAATTTCCTTCACCATAGTCGCTTCGCAGACTTACACCTGGCAGGCGCGACAGCGCTTCGCCGATGTTATTGTCCGGGAGTTTTCCTGCGGCATCGCTCGAAAGCACTTCCCGAAGGTTCGTAGAATTTTGCTTTTGCTGGAGTGCCTTCGCCCATCCCTCCCGGTATCCCTCGATGACCAAAGCATCCAGTTGAATCGCCTTATCATCCCCAAGCGCTAACTCAGTGGTAACCGCACCGGTTTTCGGCACTTCGATATCAAATGCTTTGGATTCGTAACCCAACGCCTCGACTTCGAGACGCAGTGCACCTTCAGGCAGGTCATCGAGCCGGAAGCGACCCTCTCGATCTGCGGTGACTTTCCGGCCGGAGGTTGTCTCAGTAATAACAGCACCCGTAACCGACGATCGAGTGTTAATGTCGAAGATACGACCCGAGATTGCTCCGGCAAATCCGCTTGTGGCGCCTAATCCAAGAAATGCCGCAGCAAAGAGGATGCGTAATAGATATTCGCTGATATTTTTCATGATGGGGTAGGTTATGGTTTTTATCTATCGTTGTTGGATATTCTTGAAGCTAAACGAACACGGTCCGTTTTCGATTCTCGGACGCGCCGCCCGGTCATGGGCCGCATGGCATCAGAATGGTGCTCTCCTCCGCGGTGCGAGGTACACAACCTTCTGGTTGAACCATGCACAGGCCCGACGACCAAGATTTATCAAGAATGCTGATGTAAGACATGGGGACGTAATTCAGTTGTTCGGGGTATGGTTCACAATCTGCCCCTACCAACGGTAGAGTTAAATATCCAACGAGTGGTTCGTGTTGGGTACCACTTGGGAGGCCACCATCAGATCATAACCGCAGGAAATGAAGTGCGAGGTTGCCCCGGGCATCGCAAACTCCAACGCAACCAACTCGCCACGGATTCGAGCCAGGGGCGACTCGGCCGCATTTCGTCCAACGAACAAGACTCGCTTACCCGTATTAGCCGCGCGCCCATTCATGAAGTAGCGTCGTCAACTCGCGACGAGACATTCTGGAACCAAGCAGGCGGGCCAATGCGATTGTCACTAATCCCATCCCTATCGCGATTGGA
The DNA here is from genome assembly GCA_008933675.1 of Dechloromonas sp. Lineage (GTDB taxonomy): Bacteria > Pseudomonadota > Gammaproteobacteria > Burkholderiales > Rhodocyclaceae > Azonexus. Next base: position 110 of record WBUO01000215.1, on the reverse strand, counting down.
CCTTAGCGGGTGACAAACGCAACCGACCGCCGTCGCTCTGCCGTTTCTCCGACCGCAACATCTAGCGCTAATTTGCCGAAATGATTCCATGAAAACGGCTGGGCCGATAT
>WBUO01000214.1 GCA_008933675.1 Dechloromonas sp. | reverse complement strand
GGAGAAACGCTCGATGAACCGTCTGTGCAGCACGCCCCTCGCCCTCCTGCTCGCCTTGGGCAGCCCGCTCGCCGGGGCCGATGATCTGCCGCCGGTACGCAGCGTCGGCCAGATCGATCTGGCCCGCTATGCCGGCAAGTGGTTCGAGATTGCCGCCTTTCCGATGTATTTCCAGCGCAACTGCCTGGGTAACACGACTGCCGAATACACGCTGCTCGATGACGGCGAGATCAGCGTCCGCAACCGCTGCCGCACTGCCAGCGGCTTCGATGAGGCGAACGGCCGGGCCTGGGCACCGGAACCGATGCAGACGGCGCAGTTGAAGGTTTCGTTTTTCTGGCCGTTCCGCTCCGACTACTGGGTCGTCGGCCTCGACCCCGACTATCGCTGGGCGCTGGTCGGCAACCCCAATCGCAAATACCTGTGGCTGCTGTCACGCACCCCGCAGCTGCCGGCCACCGAACAGGAACGGGCGCTGCAGGCCGCCGCCGCGCAGGGCTATGATCTCGGGCAACTGAAATTCACCGCTCAGGGCAACAGCCAACCATGAAATCCTTCAACCACGACAAGCTCGACAAGATCGTCGCCGACGCTCGCCAGGCGGCCGATACGCGCGCCGAGGGCTACCGCGAGAAGGCACTGAAAATCTACCCGTGGATCTGCGGTCGCTGCGCCCGCGAATTCACGGTCGCCAACCTGCGCGAACTGACCGTGCACCACCGCGACCACAATCACGACAACAATCCAGCCGACGGCAGCAACTGGGAACTGTTGTGCATTTATTGCCATGACAATGAGCACCAGAAGCAGATCGAGGCTGACCGCGGCCGTACCGATGGTCGCACCGGGCGCGGTGGGGGCGCCACGCACAACCCCTTCGCCGCCCTGCAGGGGCTGCTGAAGGAGAAGAAATGAGCGAGCAGCACCGCCTCGCCTTCAACACCCACGGCCGCGGCTCGACCGAGATCACCGCCGACATCGCCGCGCTGGTTGCCCAGAGCGCCCTGCCCTGCGGCCTCGCCCACGTCTTCGTCCGCCACACCAGCTGCGGCCTGGCGATCACCGAGAACGCCGACGCCAGCGTCCGCCGCGATCTGGAAACCCTGTTGCAGCGCTGGGCACCGGACGGCGACCCGGCCTACCGCCATGACCTGGAAGGCGACGACGACATGGCGGCCCACGCCCGTTCGCTGCTCACCGGCTGCTCGCTCAGCGTGCCCTTTGCCGACGGCCGGCTGCTGCTCGGCACCTGGCAGGGCATCTACCTGTTCGAGCACCGCAGCCACGGGCACCGGCGGGAGATCGTCGTCACCCTGAACGGCTGAGCAAGAACACACATCAGCCACTTGATGTCCGCCGGCATTGCCGATGGCATCGTCTGCCAGGCTCAGCGCTCGGGTATGAACAAGCGGAATTCGGCCCCTTCCTCGCACTCCTCAAGCGATACGCTTCCGCCGTGCAGTTCGGCAACCCGCCGGACCAGATACAGCCCCAGGCCGGCACCGGGAATATCGGCATGGTGCTGGCCCCGCACGTAACAATTGAACAAGACCGGTCGCAGTTCCGGCGGAATGCCGGGCCCGTGGTCGCGAACCCGCAGGCTGACACCGTCCGGCCCGGCCTCGATCGTCAGGGTGACGGGCTGATTCGCGGGTGAGTAGCGGAGGGCATTCACCAGCAGATTCTTCAGGGCAATGCCGAGCAAACCCTGATCGACCGCTGCCATGGCCGCCGCTGGCGCCACGAGCCGGATACGGCTGCCGCCATCCAGCTCGCCGTTCACCTCCGCGGCCAGCCGGACCAGGTCTGTCCGGACACGCTGCAGTTGCAAGCCGGCATCGTCAAGCCTGTCCTTGCTGAGAAAGCGGTCGCTCAGGTCTTCCAGACGCCTCACCCCGCGGCGGATGCGGTCCAGGCGCCGTTCCACCTCCGGCACACCGCCATCCACCAGATGCCGCAGGCTCTGCGCTGCACCGTCGATCATGGCCAGGGGGGTCTTCAGCTCATGCGACAACATGGCGACCAGGCGCCCCTGCTCTTCGCGCGCCCGGCGCTCATCCGCCACGCGCTGTTCGCTCAGCGCCAGATGGGCGGCAGCGAGCCGACGCTGCTGGCGATGCCGGTAAACAAGCAGGAGCACGAGCAGCGCGGCGGCCGTCAGCACCTCCCACATCAGGCGGAAATCCACCTTGTTGATCACATGAATCGCCGCATGGCGGTTGGCGATGCTGTCCCGTTCAGCCTCGCTCAGGGTGGCGATACCCTTGTCGAGAATATCGCGCAACAGCCCATCATCGCGACTGACGCCGATGCGCAGGGCATTGTCGTAGCCAGGCAGGCGCCCGGCGATCTTCAGGTTGAACAGCCCCTCCTTGCGGATCGTGTAGGCGGTGATGATCAGCGAGCGGACGGTCATGTCGGCGACTCCAGAGGCCACCAGATGCATCGCCTCCTCCTCGCTGACGGTGGGAATCAGCCGCAGCGCCGGATATTCCCGCGCCAGCCGCTCCTTGACCATCGTCCCCGCGGGCAATGCCACGCTCTTCGGCCCGAGCGCAGCCATGTCGCCGATATCCGGCTGATCGGCTCGCGCGATGATGATGTTCGGATCGATGAAAAGCGGCCGGGTAAACAGCAGCCACCGATCCCTGTCCGGCGTCTGATTGAGGAAGCTCATCAAGCGGCATTCGCCACGGCGCGAGGCAGCCAGACTCTCCTCCCAGGTTTTCGTCGGCAGAAGCCGTATATCGACACCGACACGCCGGGCAACCAGACCGATCAGATCGGCGGCGATTCCCTCATGCCGGCCATCCGGAGAAATCCGCTCGAAAGGGAACCAGTCCGGATCGACACACAGACGGACGCTGCCCAGGCGGGCCAGATAAGCCCGCTCGGCATCGCTGAGCACGACAACGCCATCGGAGGCCAGCACCGCCCCGGCGAACAGCAGGGGCAACAACAGCAGGGAACGCAGTATCTTCACGGCGAGCATCTTGCCACAAGCCATCCGGCTGCCGGACAGCCCCCCGTCCGGCGAATCTCGCCGCTTCCGTGGCAAACGGCACTTGCCGGAAAAGGCCGGCATGAGGCACATTCCCCTGAAAAAATCGATACAAGACCCGCTCATGCCCCCAGAAAACACGACCCGTGTAGCCATCGTCGAGGACAACCAGGACCTGCTGGACGATGTGATCTTCAGCCTGGAAAGAGCCGGCTTCACCGTTCGCGGCTGTGACCGTGGCGAAGCGCTGGATTGCCTGCTGGAAGATTTCCGGCCGCATGTCGTCGTGCTCGACATCGGCCTGCCCGGCGAGGACGGCCTGTCGATTGCCGAACGGCTGCGGGCAATGCAACCGGCGCCGGGCATCGTCATGCTGACGGCGCGGACGTCGCTGGAAGACCGCATCGAGGGCCACACGCGCGGCGCCGACAACTACCTGTGCAAACCGGTCGACATGGAAGAGCTCGTCGCTGTCGTCCGGGCGCGGGCCCGTACCGTCATGCCGACGGCCAGCGCGCAGTGGCGTTTCTTCACCTGGCAGCGCTGCCTCCAGTTCCCGGAAGGCCAGCGCCTCGAACTGACGACGGCAGAAAACCAGCTGCTGACAGCCATCCTCGGCAATCCCGGGCAGCAGGCCGGACGGCAGGTTCTGATCAGTGCCCTGGGCGGCAACCCCGACGACTACGACATCCGCCGCCTGGAAGTCACCATCAGCCGGCTACGGCAGAAGATCCGGGCCATCCGCCCGGACACCAATCCCCTCCGCGCCCTGCGCAACCAGGGCTACGCCTTTGTCGAACCGGTACAGATCGATTGACGGTGGCTGTTTGGCAAAAACCCTTGCCGATGAAAGGAAATGTAAGCTTTAAAACTTCAGGAATATCTAGCATTTCAGTATTTGCCGAGCTGCTGGAGACCTGTCATGAATCGCCCCACCCTCAACCCTGCCCGCCGTCAGGCATGGAACGCCACACTTGCCAAGCTCGGATCGAAACCCGGCCGGTTGCGCAAGACCGCGCTGGCTGCCGCCATCTCGACGATAGCCCTGAGCACGCCGGCACTGGCCCAAATCACGACGGAATTTTCGGCATCCGGCACGACGGGCACTTTTCAAATCAGCGATACGCAGTTGTATGACCTTGCGCAATTAGGCGTGGCTGGCCCGTCCACCTACAACTACAACTCCCAGTTTTTCAACCCTTCGGTCAGCGGCAATTACACCTTCGGCACCAGCAAGGCCACCTTCGATACCGTCATCATCGTTTATACGGGCAGCTACAACCCTGCCGCACCGGCAACCAATGCCCTGGTGCTCAACGACGACAGCGGCGGAGCGCAGTCCGGACTGGGTCTGGTCAATGCCGGCACCTGCGCCACGGCCAACTGGTGTTCGGAAGTCACCCAGCCCCTGACGGCAGGCACCGACTATTACATCGTCACCACCACCTACAACGCCGGTACAGCCATCGCCGGCGACGTCTGGTACTACGTGGTCGGCCCCGGCGGCGTCGGTGTCGGCGGCACCCCCTACGTTCCGCCGCCCCCGGCCGTCAGCGTCTTCACATCGTCGAGCAACCTCACCAACTCGCCGACCTTCGGCGCTGCCCGCATCATCGACGCGACGCCGGGCCTGTTGAACCTGTTCACCAACCTGAGCGGCGACCGGGCTGTCTCCAATGCCGCCTCGCAGACCCTGCCGCTGCTCACCGGCGGTTCGCAGATCGCCTCGCAGAACGCCCTGAACGGCATCAACCGCGTCATCCAGGCACGCATGGATACCAATCGCGGGATGTCCTCCGGCGACGTGTTCGAAGGCGACAAGAACTTCTGGGTCAAGCCCTTCGGTTCGCGCGCAACGCAGGACGACAACAACGGCGTCTCCGGCTACAAGGCCGAAACCTACGGTCTGGCCGCCGGCGTCGACGGCACCGTGGGCCCGGCGCTGCGCCTGGGGATGGCCTTTGCCTACGCCAGCAGCAACATCGACAACCGCTCGAACATCGCCAAGCAAAGTGCCTCGGTCGATGTATACCAGCTCGTCGGTTACGGCAGCTACAGCATCGACGAACGTACGGAGCTGAACTTCCAGGTCGATGTGGGGCGCAACAACAATGACGGCAAGCGGACGATCGCCTTCACCAACACGGTCGCCAAGGCGGATTACCACAGCACCAGCGCCCACATCGGCGTCGGCCTGGGGCGCAGCTTCGCACTGGCGCCGCAGACCCGGATCATTCCGTCGGTACGTCTCGATTACACCTGGATGCGCGACGGATCCTATTCGGAAAAGGGCGCCGGCCTGCTCAACCTCGACGTCAAGGGCCGCTCGACCGAAGCCCTCATCCTCGGCATCGACGGCAAGCTCACCCACCAGTTGAGCGAGCGTGCCCTGATCACCGCCAATCTCGGCGTCGGCTACGACACGATCAACGAACGCTCGTCGATCACCGCCGCCTTCGCCGGAGCCCCCGGCGCAGCTTTCGTCACCTACGGCATCGATCCCAGCCCGTGGATCGGCCAGGCTGGCTTCGGCATGGTCTATCAGGCCAGGAACGGACTGGAGATCAGCGGACGTTACGATGCCGAGCACCGTACCGGCTTCCTGAACCATACGGCCTCGATGAAGGTTCGCTGGGCATTCTGATCCGCTCGTCGGCATCGCCAGGCTGCGGCAGAATTGCCGCAGCCTTTTTTCATCCGGTCGCCATGAAATTCCTGCCCGTCCTGTTGTCGCTCTGCCTCGCTGCCTGCAGCGCATTGCCAACGCCGGCCGAGCGGACCCGGCTGGCGGACGACCTGGCCGCCGGTCGCCACTGGGTTCCCCGCGACATACAGGCCGGCAGCTTCCTGTTGCGTGCCTATCTGCCGGATCGGCCGACACCGTCCGACGAACTGACGATCTACCTCGAAGGCGATGGTCTGGCCTGGATCAACAGCACCCAGCCCGCCGCCGATCCGACACCGCGCGACCCGCTGGCCCTGCGCCTGGCCATCGCCCAGCCGGGCGGACCGGTCGCCTATCTGGCCCGCCCCTGCCAGCACGTCGGCACCGATACCGCCGACTGCCGCCAGAGCTACTGGACGGATGGCCGTTTCGCACCGGAAGTCGTCGCCGCGACGAATCATGCCATCGAGCGGATCAAGCGCGACTTTTCCGCCCGGCGCCTGACCCTGGTCGGCTATTCCGGCGGCGGCGCCGTAGCAGCGCTGGTTGCGGCCCGGCGTCATGACGTCGTCCGCCTGGTCACGGTCGCCGGCAATCTCGACCACCAGGCATGGAGCAGACAGCACCGCCTCACGCCGCTCGCCGCATCGCTCAATCCGGCCGATGTCGCCGGCTCGCTCAAGCATGTCGCCCACTGGCACCTGGTCGGCGGCCGCGACACCAACATCACGCCGGAACAGACACGTTCCTTCCTTGCCCGGGGTGGCTTGCCGCAATCCGCCATGCAGGTGGTCGAGCATTTCGACCACCGCTGCTGCTGGGTGGAGGCTTGGCCCCGCCTGTGGCAGACCGCCCGCCCCTGACGCGGAAGCCCCAGGCCGACAACAAGGGGATTCCGGGAAGAAGCGGCAGGCCGGGAGCAACCCGGCGGGCAGCGCTTGCGGTAGGCTTCACGCACGCCGGGTGCCGGCCTCCCGGCGCAGAGCGGCTACAATCTGCCTCCCCAGGCCCGATGGCATGAAACGATGAGCGATACCGGCACGCTGAACTTCCTCTGGTCGCAGGCCCTGGTGGCCGGCTTTGCCGCAGCCGGCGCGACGCATGCCGTGCTCTCTCCCGGCTCGCGCTCGACGCCGCTGGCCCTGGCCCTGCTGCGCCAGCCGGCAGTGCAGTGCACGGTCGTTGTCGACGAACGCTGCGCCGCCTTCTTCGCCCTCGGCCTGGCCAAGGCCAGCCGCCGCCCGGTGCTGTTGCTGGCCACCTCCGGCAGCGCGCCGGCCAACTGGCTGCCGGCGGTCATCGAAGCCAGCCAGAGCGGCGTGCCGCTGATCCTGCTCGCCGCCGACCGGCCGCCGGAACTGCAAGGCTGCGGCGCCAACCAGACCATCGAAC
>WBUO01000213.1 GCA_008933675.1 Dechloromonas sp. | reverse complement strand
GCGATGGTCACCACCTTGATGCCGGCCGGGCGCATTTCCAGGCGCAGGCTCTCCAGGTAGGCGATGGCCGCAGCTTTCGATGCCGAGTAGGCCTCGGCTCCCGGCAGGCCGCGGATACCGGCGACCGAGGCGATGCCGACCAGGCGCCGGCCGCTGCCGCCGGCCGCCTGCATGGCCGGGATGAAGGGGGCGAAGGTGGCGGCCATGCCGTACACGTTGATGTCCATGATGCGGCGGAACACCGCCAGGTCTTCCTCGTGCTCGGTCAGCGTGCCGGCCGAGACGCCGGCATTGGCGATGACGATGTCCGGCGCACCGAAGCGGGCGATGAAGTCGGCGGCGGCGTCATGCAGCGCCGGCGCATCGGCGACATCGAGCGCATAGCAGGCGTGGCGCCCGCCGAGGCGGTCATCGAGCGCCGCCAGCAGCTCGCCGCGGCGGGCTGCCAGACCGAGCGTCGCGCCTTTTGCCGCGTAGTAAACGGCAAGCGCCTCGCCGAGTCCCGACGAGGCGCCCGTGATGAAGACTTTCAGCGTCAATTATTTCTTGCCGGCCTTCTCGCCCCGCGCCTTGACGATCAGCTTGTCGGCGTTGGCCAGCAATTCGTCGAAGTTCTGTCCGCCGACCATGTACTTGCCATCGACGGCCAGCGCCGGTACGCCCTGGATCTTGTAGGCCTGGGCCAGCTGGTCGCCGCGCTTGACCTTGCTGTTGATGCCGAAGGAATTGAAGGTTTCGGCGAACTTCTTCTGGTCGACGCCATTCTTCGCCACCCATTCCATCAGGGTGCGTTCATCGAACAGATTGACCCGCTGACCGTGGATGGCGCGGAAAACTTCACTTTCCAGGCGGGCCAGATCGCCGGTGACTTCGAGCGCGTAATAGAGCTTGGCAATATTGGCCCAGGCGGCCCGGCCGAAGGTGATGGGCACCTTCTTGACGACCACGTCGGCCGGTTGCTTGGCGATCCAGGTGCTCAGCAAGGGATGCAGATCGGCACAGTGCGGGCAGCCGTAGCTGAAGAACTCGAGGACCTCGACCTTGGCCGGCGTCTCGGTCGGCTGCGCCGGCGAGAGCACCGAATAGTCCTTGCCCGGCGTCTGGGCCGAGGCCGGCAGGGCCAGGGCGAAGACAGCGGCGATTCCGACGAGACTGCCGACAAAACTGCGACGATCAAATTTCATGCACGACTCCTTATTTGGCAAGTTGGGCTTCGATGCCGGATTTGGCAAGCTCGGCACGCACTTTGTTCAATTCATCGATCCTGCTGAACGGGCCGACGCGTACCCGGTACAGGGTGCGTTCCTGGATCATCACCTGCTGGACGACGGCCTCGACGCCCATGAAGGCCAGCTTGGCCTTCTGGTTGTCGGCATCCTGCGCCGTGCTGAAGGAGCCGGCCTGAAGGAAGAGCGGCACCTTGCTTTCCTTGCCTTCATCCTTCTTGCTGTCGTCCTTCTTCTCCTCTTTCTTCTCTTCCTTCTTCGCCTCGGCCGGCTTGGCGGCCGGATCGGGCACGGCATCGGCCTTGCCGGGCAGGATGTCATAGAACTGGAAACGCTTTTCCGGCACCGGGTCGCCCGGCTTGCCCGGCAGCGCCAGCGGCTCACCCTTGTTGCCGGTCGCCGGCACATCGTTGCGGCCGTTGGTCGACTGCACCTGCTTGTTGAACGGCAACGGCGAGCTGTTCAGGTACCAGACGACGCCGGCGGCAATGGCGACGCCGAGGACGAGGCCGATGAACATGCCGACCAGGGTGCCGCCGCCGGACTTCTTCCTGGCCGGCTGGCTCTTGCGGGGTTTCATGTCGCGACTCATGGACTTTCCTTACATCGATTCCGGACAGCTGACGCCGAGAATCGCCAGGCCGTTGCGGATCACCTGGCGCACGGCCAGGGCCAGCGCGACGCGGGCGTCGCGCAGGGCGGGGTCGTCGACCAGCATGCGTTCGGCGTTGTACCAGCCGTGGAACTCGCCGGCCAGATCCTTCAGGTAGAAGGCGATCATGTGCGGTGCCAGGTCACGGGCAGCGTTCTCGATGACTTCGCGGAACAGCGCCAGCTGATTGGCAATGGCCAGTTCGCGCGGGTTGTCGAGGCGCGTCAGGTCGCACTCGGCCAGCGCCGCCGTGTCGCCCGACCATTGGCTGAGCACCGAGCAGATGCGGGCGTGGGCGTACTGGATGTAATAGACCGGGTTCTCGTTGGTCTGGCTCTTCGCCAGGTCGAGGTCGAAATCGAGGTGCTGGTCGGATTTGCGCAGTGCGTAGAAGAAGCGGCAGGCGTCGTTGCCGACTTCGCCGCGCAGCTCGCGCAGTGTGACGAACTCGCCGGAGCGGGTGGACATCGAGGCCTTCTGGCCGTTGCGGTAGAGCACGGCGAACTGGACCAGGGCCACCTGCAGCTTGTCGGCGTCGAGGTCGAGCGCCTTGACGGCGCCGCTGACGCGCGGGATGTAGCCGTGATGGTCGGCGCCCCAGATGTTGATGACCTTGTCGAAGCCGCGCTCGAATTTGTTCAGGTGGTAGGCGATGTCGGAGGCGAAATAGGTGTACAGGCCGTTTTCGCGCTGCACGACGCGGTCCTTCTCGTCGCCGAAGGCGGTGGACTTGAACCAGCGGGCGCCGTTCTGCACGTAGAGATGACCCTTCTGCTCCAGCAGGTCGACGCAGCGGGCGACCAGGCCGGTGTCGTAGAGGGCCTTCTCGGAGAACCAGACATCGAAGGTGACGCCGAACTGCTCGAGATCATCGCGGCAGTCGGCCAGCTGTTCGTTGAGCGCGTGCTGGTGCACATAGTCCCAGTCGGCAGCGAGCAGTTCCTTGGCCTTGGCGATCAGCGCATCGAGATGCAGTTCGCGCTGCTGCTTGGCCTCGTCGTCGGCGCGGCCGGCTTCCGGCAGGCCCGGCGTGCCGGCCAGCACGGCGGCTGCATCGCGCAGGTACTTGTCACCGTGGGCATGTTTCAGCTGTTCGGCCATGTCGCGCACATAGCCGCCCTGGTAGGCGTTGGGCGGGAAGGGCACGACGACGCCGTGCAATTCCAGGTAGCGCAGCCAGGTCGACAGACCGAGGATGTCCATCTGCCGGCCGGCGTCATTGACATAGTACTCGCGGGTGACGTCCCAGCCGGCGAAGGTCAGCAGGCTGGACAGCGAGGCGCCATAAGCAGCGCCACGGCCGTGGCCGACGTGCAGCGGGCCGGTCGGGTTGGCCGAGACGAACTCGACCTGCACCTTCTGCCAGCCACCGAGCGTTGACCGCCCGTAGTTCTCGCCCTCGTTGAGCACGGCGCGGACGACGCTGACCTTGGCGCGCGGGTCGAGCGTGAAATTGATGAAACCGGCACCGGCCACCTCGGCCTTGCTGACCAGGATCGATACCGGCAACTCGGCCAGCAGCTGGTTGGCAATTTCGCGCGGATTCTTCTTCAGCGCCTTGGCCAGCTGCATCGCCAGGTTGGTGGCGAAGTCGCCGTGCGTCGGATCGCGCGGGCGCTCGAGATGAATCGGCAGGTCGGCGGCATCCGGCGCGACACTGGCGAGCGCCTGGCGAATGAGGGTGGTCAGCTGGGATTTGACGTCGTGGGCCATTGATTTGCAGCGAAAAATTCAAAGACGGCGATTATACGCTGCCGATGCGGCGTTATCCGGCGCGACGATGACCGACCAGGCACTCAGCTTCTCGGCATAGCCGCGTGCCGCGTGAGCCGGGCTGGTCGATGGCAGGCGGTGCAGGAGCAGCGGGCGCTCGCCGAGAGTGGGCAGCACGTGGCGCTGGAAGGCGGTCTCGGCCGCCGTGCCGTTGAAATAGATGCGTTCGATGCCCGGGTGGCCGGCAAGGAAGCCAGCGAAGTCGTTGGCCTGCACCGAACCGGCGACGATGTCGGCATCCAGGCTGCCGTAGCGTTCGCAGGCGGCGATCACGTCCCACAGTGCGATGCCGGCTGCCGTCAGGCGTTGCAGCCGCTGTTCGTAAGGCAGTGCCGGGCCGGCGCCGAGCAGGTCGCCCATGATCCGCCAGAAGACGTTGCGCTCATGGGCGTAATAGCGGGCAGCCGTCAGCGAGGCCTGGCCAGGCATGCTGCCGAGGATCAGCAGGCGCGCATCGGTGGTTGCCACCGGCGGGAAGCCATGCACAAGGGACATCGGCTGGACCGTGGCTCAGCTGCCCATGACGCGATTCTTGCCGGCACGCTTGGCCAGATACATGGCGCGGTCGGCACGGCGGATGGCGTCGGCGCCGGATTCCTCGGCCGTCAGCTGGGCGACGCCGGCGCTGAAGGTGATCAGGATCTTTTCCTTGCCGGAGAGGAAGAAGGCCTTGGTCAGCTCGCGCTGCAGGCGGACCATCGCCTCGATGCCATCGGCGAGTGCGGTGTCCGGCATCAGGATGACGAATTCCTCGCCGCCATAGCGGGCCAGCGTATCGGTCGGCCGCATGTTGCTGCGGGCGACATTGGCCAGGTGGATCAGCGCGCTGTCGCCGACGTCGTGGCCGAGCCGGTCGTTCAGTTTCTTGAAGTTGTCGATGTCGAGCAGGCATACCGACAGCGGCGAATCCTTGCGCCGCATGCCGGCGATTTCGCGGGCCAGCGCCTCGTCCAGGCCCTTGCGGTTGAGTGCGTCGGTCAGCGGATCGTGACGGGCCAGGGCGCTGGCGCTGTCGAGTTCGAGATGCAGCTGCACCAGCTCGGCCTCGGTCGCCTGTACCTTTTCCTGCAGGCCCTGCAGTTGCTGGCGGGAGAGCGCCGTTTCCTCGGCCATCGAACGGGTGGCGGTGATGACGTCCTTGAGCAGCGGCGCCAGATCCTCGATGCGCTTGACCTGCTCGATCTCGCGGGCGCTTTGCTCGATCTTGCCCTGGAAGGTCGTGCTCGACTCGTTCATGCTTGCCAGGCGCTCGATGAAAGCCGACAGCATCTGGCGCATTTCTTCCTGCGCCTCGAGCGAACGGTGCTTGGCCTCGCTCTGCTTGATCATGACGTCGCGCAGGCGGCGCTCCATCTCGTCGAGGTGGCGCAGCGTCAAGGGCGGCGCGACGACGGTCAGCAGGCCGTCGATCTGGCCCTTCAGCCAGCTGTCGTCGAGGCTCAGTTCGCCGATGTTCTCGATGATCAGGTGCAGCAGTTTGAGCAGCGAGCCCTTGATCTCGACCTGCTCTTCGGCAGCGAACTGGATCTGGCGATTGAAGCTGGCCAGCATCTCCTGCAGTTTCGGCACATCGACCGGGACTTCGCGCAAGGCCTCGAGCAGCGAGGAGAGCATCTCGGTGACCTGCGGATTGTCGTCGCCGAGCGCCGGCAGCACGCTTTCGACGAAATGGGCCAGACGGACCGTGAATTCCGGCGACAAGGCCGGCCCGGCCGTCGCGTCGCGCGGCGTTGCGCCACTGCTGGCAGCGAAGAAGGCGACCAGCGCCTCCTGGATGCCATGCCAGCTGCGCCGTCCGATTGCCAGATCGAGGGCCGCCAGTGCCTTTTCCTGGTCCTTGTCGCGTGCTGTCAGCGCCAGCGCGATCTGACGCAGGGGCTGCTCGGGAAACGGTGCCGTGTTGGGCAGCCTGGCGATTTCGTTGTAGCAGGCCTGGAAGTTTGCCGGCGTAGGCGCCACGTGTCCGGCCGCCAGCCGCTTCAGGGCTTCACGGGCGATCTCGGAAGGATTCTTGGGTTCGGTCATCGACACGCTCGGGTGGATCGGCGGTTGCGGCGCGACGAATGCACCGCCACAAGCCGCATATGAGCCTATCGTATCCCACGCCAAGCACGCTAACAACGTCATTCACAATTTGCCCGCGGCTTTACGCCAGGCGCATGCGGTGACGGTGGACGGAGCCGGCAGGAGTTCAAAACACGGAAGCGCCGGAAGCAGCGGCGTGTTAACATGCCCGTTTCCCGACTTGCCCGAATTTTCGGCACCCGCACGCCCCATGCGCCTTTTCCGCCTGCTCAAGATCGCCTCGGTCGCCAGCCGTTTCGGCCTTGATCAAATGGTGCTCGAACACGAGCCCTCGGGCCGTCTGGTGCGTCTGGCCAATGCCCTGCAGTTCTGGCGCAATCTGTCGACGCCGCGCGCCGAGCGCCTGCGCCTGGCGCTGGAAGCCCTCGGGCCGATCTTCGTCAAGTTCGGTCAGGTGCTGTCCACCCGCCGTGACCTGATGCCGACCGACATCGCCGACGAACTGGCCAAGCTGCAGGATCGCGTGCCGCCCTTCGATTCGGCGCTGGCCCTGAAGGAAGTCGAAAAGGCCTACGGCCGTCCGGCCAGCGAAGTGTTCGCCGAATTCGACCCGGTGCCGGTGGCCTCGGCCTCGATCGCCCAGGTGCATTTCGCCCGCCTCAAGGAAGAAGACGGCAGCCACGAGGTGGCGGTCAAGATCCTGCGCCCCAACATGCTGTCGGTGATCGAGCACGACCTGGCGCTGATGGACAACTTCGCGCTGCTGCTGGAAAAGCTGTGGCCGGACGGCAAGCGCCTGAAGCCGCGGGAGGTGGTCGCCGAGTTCGCCAAGTACCTGCGCGACGAACTCGACCTGATGCGCGAGGCGGCCAATGCCTCGCAGCTGCGCCGCAATTTCGCCGATTCCAAACTGCTGATCGTGCCCGAAGTGCACTGGGACTGGTGCACCTCGACGGTCATGGTCATGGAGCGCATGCATGGCACGCCGATCTCGCAGACCGAGCGCCTGCGCACCGAGGGCATCGACCTGAAGAAGCTGTCCGCGGCCGGTGTCGAGATCTTCTTCACCCAGGTCTTCCGCGACGGTTTCTTCCATGCCGACATGCACCCCGGCAACATCTTCGTCCATGCCGACGGCCGTTACATCGCGCTCGACTTCGGCATCGTCGGCACGCTGACCGATTCCGACAAGAACTATCTGGCGCAGAACTTCCTCGCCTTCTTCCGCCGCGACTACAAGCGGGTCGCCGAGGCCCACATCGAATCCGGCTGGGCCCCCAAGGACACCCGCGTCGACGAGTTCGAGGCGGCCATCCGTGCCGTCTGCGAGCCGATCTTCGACCGGCCGCTGAAGGACATCTCCTTCGGCAAGGTGCTGCTGCGCCTGTTCCAGAC
>WBUO01000527.1 GCA_008933675.1 Dechloromonas sp. | reverse complement strand
GGAGGGGAGGTGCTCGAGTGGCTCCCCCGAGGCTCGCTGGTTGCCGATGGGGATTACGATGAGCGAAAGGATCTGGCATTTTATCAAAGTGATGCGCCGGCGGTCAGACTGGCGGCGATGCCGGGAGTTTTTTCCATCTTCAACCCACTAGATGCCCACCGAGGTGGCATTCAGGTCGAAGCCGGTCCAACTGAGGTATTGAAGCTAGTGGTAAAGATCCCGGTAGCGGCCTTCTCGTCCTCGAATCATCCATGAATTCTCCATCCTCCCGTCCAAACCTTTTGCGGCGCATGCGCGACGGTGGCACTGTCATCGGTAGTTGGTTGAACAGCGGCAGCCCAGTCCTTGCCGAACTGATGGCTTCGTGCGGTTTCGATTTCCTGTGTGTCGATGCCGAGCATTCGGCGGTAGACCTGCCGGAGACTCAGCGCCTTTTTCAGGCTATCCGTTCCGGTTGCCCGACGTGCGCCTCCCTTGTTCGTCTACATGGCGTGGATTATGCGTTTGTTAAGCGGTACCTTGATGCGGGAGCCGATGGAGTCATTGCACCGCTAGTACGGAGCACGGCAGAAGCGCGCCTGTTGGTGCAGGCCTGCAAGTATCCACCGGACGGCATGCGAGGTATAGGTTTCTGTCGGGCAAACGGATACGGCGCGAGGGTGGAGGACGAGATTCGACGGGCCAACGATGAGGTGCTTGTTGCAGTGCAAATCGAACACGCTGATGCCATCGCCGCGATCGATGAGATACTGGCCGTGCCCGGCATCGATGCCGCGTTCATTGGACCGTACGATCTGACTGCCTCGATGGGTATACCGGCCCAGTTCACGCATCCCGATTACGTGACCGCAAGAGCGAAGGTGCTGGCCGCATGTGCCCGCCACAAAATTGTACCGGGAATCCATGCCGTGCCTTCGGACCCGGAAGCAGCTTTGGTGGCCATCGCAGAGGGGTACAGATTCGTGGCTTACAGTCTCGATATCACAATGGTCGCAACCGCCTGTCGGCAAGGTCTCGCTAGAATAAGGGGATCTTGAGTCGGCCTGTCAGGGTGCGCATTGACCCCGCCACAGTGCGATTTGTCAGCCCATAGCTTGAGAATCAGCAAATGAGGTCTTGGAATCATTTCGCTTTGGGAAGATGCGCGCGGTACATCCGATAGATATCATCGCACTCCAGAGTTTTGGCATAGAACACTGCCGTTTCCCAGTAAGTGTATTCGTTCCTATCGCCGAACCCCCACTGGATGGTCAAACGATCTACCTCAAGCTCCTCCTCAAGCATCGGTAAGTCGTGACAATATTCAGTGCGAATATCGCAATCTGGCGGAATATTCATACCTAAATATTTCTTTCCCAAAATGCGGAGGTAGACGTGCGCATACTCATGCGCGATTATCTGAGAGGTTACTTCGATGGGAGCGAATAACAATTGAGGGCTTAATATTAATCCC
>WBUO01000212.1 GCA_008933675.1 Dechloromonas sp. | reverse complement strand
TCGTAGAGCAGCTTCTCGCGCGCCAGCGAACGCTCCTGCGCCGACAGTGCCTTGTCCTCGAAAGCCTTCAGCTCCGGCGTGATGTAGCGCTCGGCGTTCTTCAGCGTCTGGCGGCGGCGGTAATCGTCGGGAATCTTGTCGACATTGGCATGCGTGACCTCGATGTAGAAGCCATGCACCTTGTTGTATTCGACCTTCAGGCTGGCGATGCCGGTGCGCTCGCGTTCGCGCACCTCCATATCGACCAGAAAGGCGCCGCAGTTGTCGTTCAGCGAACGCAGCTCATCCAGGTCGGCGTCGTAACCCGGTGCGATGACGCCGCCGTCGCGCACCTGGGCGCCTGGTTCGGCGGCGATGGCGCGGACCAGCAGTTCGAGGGCTTCCGCCGGCGTTTCGAGTTCGGCGAACGATTGCTGCAGCAAAGCCGACGGCGTGCCGGCCAGCGGCGCGCGCAGTTCCGGCAGGCGGGCCAGCGATTCGCGCAGGCTGGCGAGATCGCGCGGACGGGCGTTGCGCAGCGCGATGCGGCCGGCGATGCGCTCAATGTCGGCGATGCCGCGCAGGGCTTTTCTGACGTCGTAGGCAAGTCGACCGTAGTCGTCCTGCAAGGCCTCGACCGCGCCATGGCGGGCGGCCGGAATGGCACGGTCGCGCAGCGGGTGGTGCAGCGTGTGGCGCAGCAGGCGCGAGCCCATGCTGGTGACGCAGTTATCCAAAAGCGAAAACAGCGTCGGCGACGGTTGCCCGCGCAGCGTCTCGGTCAGTTCCAGGTTGCGCCGGGTGGCCAGGTCGAGGCCGAGATAGGCGCCCTCGATTTCCACAGTCAGGCCGCGCAGATGCGGCAATTTTCCCGACTGCGTCGCCTGCGCGTACTGGAGCAGGGCGCCGGCCGCGGCAATCGCCGGCTTCAGCCCCTCGGCGCCGAAACCGGCGAGCGAGGCAACCTCGAACTGCTCGCAGAGCAGGCGCTTGGCCGAGTCGAAGTCGAAATACCAGTCCGGCTGGCGGGTCCGTGCCACGTCGACGCCGAAATTGGGCGTCCAGCTTTCCGGGTAAAGGATTTCCGCCGGACGGATACGTTCCAGCGTCGCCGGAATCTGCTCGGCCGCCACCTCGATCAGGATGAACTCGCCGCTGGCCAGGTTCAGGCGGGCGATGCCGGCGGTGTTGCGCAAGGTGGTCACGGCGAGCAGCCAGAGGTCCTGCTTGTCGTCGACCAGAGAAGCGTCGGTCAGCGTCCCCGGCGTGACGATGCGCGACACGGCGCGCTCGACCGGCCCCTTGCTGGTCGCCGGATCGCCGATCTGCTCGCAGATCACCGCCGACTCGCCGAGCTTCACCAGCCGCGCCAGGTAGGGTTCCAGCGAGTGGAAAGGCACGCCGCACATTTTGATCGGCACCCCGGCCGACTGCCCGCGCGTGGTCAGTGTGATGTCCAAGAGCCGCGCCGCCTTCTCGGCGTCCTCGTAGAACAGCTCGTAGAAGTCGCCCATGCGGTAAAAGAGCAGGGTGTTCGGATGCTTCGCCTTGAGCCCGAGGTACTGGACCATCATCGGGGTGTGCTTGGGGCTGTCGGCGGTTTTGCTCATGGTGCTTGGGTCGGAAAAGGTGTCGATTTTAACAGGGGGTAGTAAGTGGGGAGCGCATGTGAAAGCTGGCTACGCTTTGTTCGTGGTAGCCGCCCGGATCAAGTCATGAATTTAATATAACGCTCTTTACAGAGCTATATTTTGAAATAAACAATCTGTTGGGAGTTCTTATTTAATTTTTGCCATTGCTTGTATAAAATGGATCACATGGAAGATTTTTATTGAGCATGATCGCTCTCATCAGAATGCCTGACATGGACTCCGTCATCCCGCTGCCTGTCGAACGGGCCATCCGGAAATTCGGTGCCGACATCTCCCTGGCGCGGCGCCGCCGGCATATTTCCCAGGCCTCGCTGGCCGAGCGCATGGGCGCGTCCCTCTCTACTGTCCGCCGCATGGAGAAAGGCGACGTGCGGGTGCCCATCCATTTCTTCGCCCGCGCCCTGCACGTCTTCGGCGAAATCCAGGCGCTGGAAGACCTTCTGGATACGGCCAGGGACGACATCGGCCTGAACCTGATGGACGAGCGCCTGCCCAAGCGGGTGCGCAGCAAACCTGCTTCGTCGGGAGCGCTGTAATGGTGGCTTTTGCCGGGATTCGCCGGCAAATCCAGCTTTGCATCGGCAAGGCCGGTCTACCGGTTGGTTCGCTCGTCTATGTCCGCCAGGGGCGGCGCGAGAACAGCGCCTTTGCCTATGCCGAGGACTGGCTGGCGAGCACACCACGTTTCAACGTGTCGGCTGATCTGCAATTGGTGACGGGATACCAGTCGCACAAGGCTGCATCGCCCCATGATTCGGTTTTTCATGGCGCCATTGCCGACACCGCTCCCGATGCCTGGGGCCGCCGCGTCATCGCCCGCGACCACGCCAAGCGACGCAAGGGCGATCCGCAACTGCCAGCCCTGACGGAAATGGACTATCTGCTCGCGGTGGATGACTTCAGCCGGG
Source organism: Dechloromonas sp. (assembly GCA_008933675.1). Classification (GTDB taxonomy): domain Bacteria; phylum Pseudomonadota; class Gammaproteobacteria; order Burkholderiales; family Rhodocyclaceae; genus Azonexus. The sequence continues at coordinate 4,597 of WBUO01000212.1, read as the reverse complement.
TGGGTGCGCTGCGCCTGCGTGATCCGGACGGTACCTGGCAGCGGACGACAACGGACGGACAGCGCAGCACGCCGCCGCTGATCGAACTGGAGCGGGTCTTCCTGGCCAGCCGGGCGGTGGAGCGCGGCGACGAAACCGCCGAGGATTTGCGTTATCTGCAGGGCAAGGGCACCTCGCTGGGAGGCATGAGGCCGAAGTGCACGCTGATCGACGAGGACGGCCGACTCGCCATCGGCAAGTTCCCGAGCGTGGGCGATGTGCGTAGTGTCACCCGTGGCGAGGTTCTGGCCTTGAAGCTGGCTTTACTGGCAGGCATTGATGCGGCACCGGCCCGGATCGTCCTGCTGGGCGAGGTGCCGGTGGCCGTCATCGGACGCTTCGATCGTGACGAAGCGGATGGCCGCATCCCGTACCAATCAGCCGCGTCGCTGCTGCAGGCTTCGCGTGAGGATGACCGCAGCTATACCGAGATCGCCGACGCCATCCGCGCCCACGGTTACGCCCCGGCACAGGATGTGCGGCAACTCTGGCGCCGGCTGGTTTTCAATCTACTGATCACCAACGTGGACGACCACCTGCAGAACCACGGTTTCCTGCATGTGGCGCACGGTCAATGGCGTCTGGCACCGGCCTTCGACATCAATCCGTTTCCGGACAAGGAGCGGGAATCGAAGACCTGGCTGTCCGAGCAGGATGGGCCGATCACCGATGTCGGCATGCTGCTGGCGCGTGCCGCCTATTTCGGGCTGGACGAAGCGCAGGCCCGCGCTGTGCTGGCTGAAGTACATGCCGCGGTGGCGAAATGGCGCCAAATGGCACTCAGCGCGGAAGTAGGGTTGCGGCAGGCAGAACTCGATGACTTCGCGCCGGCTTTCGAGCATGAGCAGATGGCTCAGGTGGACAGCCTGCTCAGGTGATTGTCAAAATGGCATTTTCATCATCCGGGAATCGGACATGACGCTAGCTCTAGGGCTCTACGATCAGTTGCTTACCGAGGCCCTATGGCTGACGCTCTCCCGGACGACCGACGCTGAGAGCCGGCTGCTCGATTCGCTCACGGTACAAGATGCCCCTGCTTGTCTGGCCGATGCCCTGGCACTCCAGCTCAGAAAAATCCTGGAAGACATGCAAGGGGAGGGAAAAGAAAAACTCCTCGGCCAGCTGGATCTGGTCAATTCCCTGCTTGTCAGCTTGCGCCAGCGTCTTGAGCCTGAGGCTGCCGCCGCCGCGGTGGAGATGTTGGCCACACCGCCTCAGGTGCTGCGGGCCATCTATCGGCAGTCGGTGCCACCCGAGATGCCGGCAACCGGCCTGGCACTACCGTGGTTGTTCACGGCGGGCAAAGGTTCTCCTTCGCTACTGACTGAACTACGTCGCGAACTCGCAGCATGCGATCAGGTGGATATCCTGGTCAGTTTCATTACCCATTCCGGGGTCCGCAAGCTGCTCGATATCCTACAGTCGGTGACCGCGCAGGGGGCTGATGGTTTCCCGCGCACTCGCCTGCGTGTGCTGACCACGACCTACACCGGCGCCACGGAAATTCTGGCACTCGATGAACTGGCTCGTCTGCCTGGTTGCGAAATCCGGGTTTCCCTGGATGGCCGGCGGACCCGGCTACATGCCAAAGCGTGGCTGTTCCGCCGTCGGACCGGATTCGGCGCGGCCTATGTGGGTAGCGCCAATCTGTCAGGCGCCGCTTTGATGGGCGGTCTGGAATGGACGGTGAAATTCACCGAACGCGGGCAATCAGACCTGTTTGAACGAGCCCGGGCACACTTTGAAACGCTCTGGGAAGACAGCGAATTCCAGCGCTATGACCCGGCCAATCCGGCGCACCGCCAGGCGCTGGGCGAGGCGCTAAAGCGCGAGTCGGGTGAGGACATTGTTGCTCGTCCGACTTATTTTGACCTTGAGCCCAAGGCCTATCAGCAGGAAATGCTCGATCAACTGCATGTCGAGCGTGAACACGATCGCTGGCGCAATCTGGTGGTGGCGGCGACCGGTACGGGTAAGACGGTGGTGGCCGCCTTCGACTACCGGCGCATTTGTCAGCAGGAGGGCGGGCGGCCGCGCCTGCTGTTCGTCGCGCATCGCGAGGAAATCCTCAAGCAGGCCCTGCGGACTTACCGCGAGGTGCTGCGCGACCACGCGTTCGGTGAGTTGCTGCTCGGGGGAGTGATTCCGCAAAGCTTTGATCACCTTTTTGCCACCATCGACAGCGCCGCAGCGCGGGATTTGCTGGCACGTTGCGGTGTCGAACACTGGTACGTTGTCGTGGTGGATGAGTGTCATCGCCTGGCGGCGGAGCGTTTCGACGCGTTTGTCACCACGGTTCGGCCGCGCATCCTGCTGGGGCTGACGGCGACGCCGGAACGTAGTGATGGCAAGCCGATTCTTGGGTATTTCAGTAATCGGCCGGATGGCTCACCCGCCGTTGAATTGCGGCTCTGGCATGCCCTCGAACAACAATTACTGGCGCCCTTCGAGTATTACGCCTGTGATGACGAGACCGACTTTTCCGAAGTGCCTTGGCAGCAGCCGGGGGAACTTGCGGCGGTAGATAAACTGGTGACCGGTAACGACGCCCGCGCCCGTCTGGTGATCAATGAATGGCGACGTCTGGCGGGCGATCTGACGCGGGGTCGGGCGCTGCTGTTCTGCGTTTCGGTGGCCCACGCGCAGTTCATGACGGCGAAGCTGAATCAAGCCGGCATCAAGTCCTTGTGCGTGGTCGGCGAGACACCTCTTGAAGAACGGCGACGCGCGCCGGAAAGGCTGGCCCGGGGCGAGGTGGCGGCCCTGGTTACCTGTGACCTCTATAACGAGGGCGTGGACCTGCCGCTGGTCGATACGCTGTTGCTCCTCCGTCCGACCCAAAGCCCGGTGCTGTTCCAGCAACAGATCGGCCGCGGGCTGCGTTTGGCCAAAGGCAAGGAAAGTTGCCTGATCCTCGATTTTGTCGGACGCCATCGGGAGGAGTTCCGCTTCGATCGCCTGCTGTCGACAATTACCGGGCTTTCGCGCGGTCAACTGATTGAATCGGTCGAAAAAGGCTTCGGGACACTACCGCCTGGCTGCCATATCCAGTTGCAACGTCAGACGCGAGAGCAAGTGCTGCGCAGCCTGAGAAAGCTGGTGCAGCAGAACTGGCGCCGGCTGCGCACCGAGTTGCAGGCTTTCGCCGCTTTGCGCGGGCGCAGCAATATCCGCCTGGTCACTTTTCTGCGGGAACAGGGGATTGAACTGGATGACATCTACCGCAGCACCGGTCGTTCCGGGTGGGCCAATCTCAAACGCGATGCTGGCCTGCTGACGATGCCGGTGGGGGACGAAGACGATTATTTCGGCCGTCGTTTCAGCGACCTTTTGCACATGGATGATCCTGCGCGTACCGACATGCTTTTCAGGATTGCCGAGCCGACGGCGATTTACCAATGTGTTGATGCACGAGAGCAACGCCTGCTGCAGATGCTTGCCTATCAGGTGGATGCGCAACAGCAGCAACTGGGTACTGGCGGGGCGTTTCTTGAAAGATTGCGGGCGCATCCGGCGCATCTTGCCGAGCTGGCGGAAATCGGCGAGGTGTTGCAAGCCAGAAGCGTGTTGAGGCAGCGCGCTGTGCCTGGATTGGAGGATGTTCCCCTCTGTTTGCATGGTGCTTACGGCATCCGCGAAATCCTTACCGCAGTCGGCTGGTTGACACCGAACAAACGCGCTCCTTTCCTGGCAGGCGTCCTTGCGCTTCAGGATCGCAAGGTCGAACTGTTGTTTGTCACCCTCGATAAAAGCGAGGGCTACCACGCGCAGATCGCTTATCACGACTATGCCATCAGCGCTGATTTGTTCCATTGGCAGTCGCAGAACGCTGCCGGCCCGAACACGATGGCGGGGCGGCGCTACCTGGAAAGCCCCGACAACGGCTGGCGGTTTCAGCTTTTTGTCCGGACGACGAAAGGGGCGCCGTACCGTGCTTGTGGTCCGGTCACGCTGGAGCGTGCCGAAGGACAGAAACCGATGAATATTCAGTGGCGTCTGTCGGTGCCATTGCCGGGAAGCTTGTTCCGGGAATTCAGCATTCTGCGTGGGGCGTGATTGGGAACTGGTCTGTACCGGGGTATGTAAGCGCAGGGCATTTCTCGGCTCACAATCTTCAATACTGACCAGTTCCTTCAGCTAGCTGCTTGTTTAGCATCTTCTCCGCCTACCACCCACCTCCCAGGGCACGAATCAGGTTCACCGTTGCCCGTGCCCTTTCGCCGTCAAGGCTGACCGCGCTGCGGCGTTGCTGGAGGACGCTGCGGTCGGCGTCGATGACGGCGAGGTAGCCGATCGCGCCTTCGCGGTGCTGGATCTGCGACAGCTCGGCGGCGCGGCGGGCGGCGCCGACGGCACGGTCCTGGGCGGCGTGCTGGCGGTCGAGGATGCGCAGGTGGGCGAGGTTGTCCTCGACTTCCTTGAAGGCCTGCAGCAGCGTTTGCCGGTAGCGGGCGGCTTCCTCGTCGTAGGCGGCGTTGGCGCGGTCGACGCCGGCGGCGCGGGCGCCTCCGTCGAAGATCGGCAGGCTGAGCAGGGTGCCGACCAGCGGGCCGAGCGC
>WBUO01000005.1 GCA_008933675.1 Dechloromonas sp. | reverse complement strand
GCGCGGCGCGCCCAGACGGTGACCTGATGGCCGCCCTTCAACAAATTCAACGCCATCGGGCGCCCCATGATGCCGAGGCCGATAAAACCGATCTTCATGTACAGCTCCTCAAGGTGGAAGCTGCAATTCTAGCCGCCCCACCGGCCGCATAGGGCGATACGGCCGCCGCTAGCCGCCGCTCAGTGCCTGGACGATGTGCAGTTCACCACCGGCGGGCAGTGGGTGATCCGGATCGAAGAGCATCTCGCCGTTGAGGAAGAAGCGGATGTGCCGGCGGATGCGTCGCCGCTCATCCACCATGCGGAAACGGATGCCGGGAAACTGCCGGTCGAGATCGCGCAGCAGCGCATCGAGCGAAGCCCCCTCGGCACTCACCCAAGCGGCACCGGTATAGGACTGCAAGGCGCTCGGGATCAGTACGCGCATGGCTGCACTAGCGGGGGTAGGCCGTCTCGAGCGCGTAGATTTCCGGCAGGTGGCAGGCCAGGCAATCCCAGTGTTCCCCCTCGTCGCGGCTCTGCCACAACTCGCCGCTGGTGGTCCCGAAATAGAGGCCGACGCTGGCCTCGCGGTCACCGGTCATCGCCTGGCGCTTGACTGTCCACCAGGCCTGGCTGGCCGGCAGGCCGATGCCCTGACGCTGCCAGCTGGCACCGCCGTCACGCGAGACATGGACGCCGGCTGGCCACCCGGGCTGGTACGCGGCCAGACATCCGAACCATCCATCGGGAACACCCACAAGGTGTTGTCGTCACGCGGGTGCAGCACCAGCGGGAAGCCGATGTCGCCGACCTCCGCCGGCATGTTGCGGCCGATGCGCTGCCAGCGGCGGCCCGGCCGGTCCAGCCGGTAGATGCCGCAATGGTTCTGCTGGTACAGGCGGTCCGGATTGGACGGGCACAGGCGCAGGCAGTGCGGGTCGTGAAAGGTCACGTCGGCGGCATCGAAGCCGGCCACCACCTCCATGCCGTCGACCAGCGGCGCGAAACTCCGGCCACCATCGAGCGATTCATGAACCCCGCCGCCGGACATGGCGAAGTACAGATGCTGCGCATCGCGCGGATCGACGATGATCGAATGCAGCTTCGGCCCGTCCGGCGTGCCATCCTGCACCGTGCCGAACCAGCGGCGGTACTGCGCATCGTCGTTGATGCACGAGAACGGCGCCCAGTTGCGGCCGCCGTCTTCGGAACGGAACAAGCCTTGCGGTGAGGTCCCGGCATACCAGACACCCGGCTGATCGGCGTGGCCGGGCGTCAGCCAGAAGGTATGATCGACGGCGCGGGCCTCCAGGCCATTGATCGACGGGCCGAAGGCCGGCGGTCGCACCGCCTCCTGCCAGCTGCGCCCGAGATCGGTGGAGCGGAAGATGGTCGGCCCCAGGTGACCGGTCGACGCCGCGGCAAGCAGCGTGCGCCCGTCGCGCGGATCGAGCACCAGATGATGGATGATGTGACCGAGAAAATGCGGTCCATCGACCTGCCAGCTCCGCCGTTCACTGTCGCCGTGATAGATCCAGGCACCCTTGCGCGTCGCTGCCAGCAGCAGCAATTGACCCCGCTCCCCGCTTCCTGTGCTCATCGTCGTCTCCTTGCCAAGAGCAGCCGCGCATCGACGGTAACGCCCGGCCCTGTCGGCACGACCCGGACAGACGGAAGATCGTCAATGCCGGCAGAAGTTCCGCGGTGGCAGCGGCAGCCGCAAGGAATCTATTCGACCGGAATCGTCAGCGAACGCGGCCGGCCCGGCTCGAGCTTGCGCAGCTCGATGCGCAGCACGCCATTGTTGTAGCTGGCCCGTGCCTCATCGAGCGCCACCCGGGCGCTCAGCGGGATTTCGCGACGGAAGGCGCCGTAGGCGCACTGCACGACCTGCCAGCGGCCGGCACTGCTCTCGCGCTGGAAGCGCTTTTCGCCACTGACGACGAGACGACCGTCGAAGACTTCGATGTCGAAATCCTGTTTTTCCATGCCCGGCACTTCCAGACGCACCACCAGACGCTTGTCGTCCTCGAAGACATCGCCGCCGAGCATGGCCCAGCCGCGCGTCGGCAGGTAGGCCTGGTCGTCCACCTCCTTCGCCGATGGCATGCTCGAATCGCTGCCCGGCTTGAAGTGGGTCAAGGCCGTGGCGGCCGACTGCCGCAGGTGCTGCCAGCCCTCGGCCAGCGAGTTCCACAAGGACTCGACGCTTTCCTTCATGCTTTCCAGATTCATGGCGCTCTCCTCGGCGGTCGATACCGCCAACCTCTCATCTCCGATATAGGCGCACCGGCGAAAAGATCAAGTCCGGAAAGCCCCCGCCGACAGCCACCTGTCAGCAACTGTTGCCACGCATTGCAAGCGGCACCACCTGCCGGCCGGCAGCTGCCCGGCACCACTTGCCGGCGCCGGGATGAAAATTGCCGCCGGCAGCCGGCAACGGCCGCCCCCGAGCATGGCTGGACGCCCGGGACTCAACGATCCGGCGCAATTGCCGGTTGCCCCTTCGCATCCGGGCGTGTTTTTTGCAGGAGGCAAACAGGATTCAACGGCTATCAGCAATCATTCTTTCCGCGCGGAGGCAACATGGACGCCAGGAGCATTCTCGAAACGGGCTTCGACTTTTACCGGCTGCAAGGCCGGCGCGACGACCGCTCGTCGCCGTCGGCGGCAGCTGGCAGCGATTTCCTGGCTCAACTGCAGGAACGTCTGGCCGATTTCAAGGCGCAGGCCTTCGGCTCGCTGATCGCACAGCTGACGGACAAGACGGGCCGCCACGGCATCGACGACCTCGGCGCACTGCTTGGCGACACCGGCAGCGCAATCAATCCCGTCCTCGAATTGCTGGCCGGCAACAGCTTGACCAGCGCCTTGCCGGTCAGCGGACGCAACCATTCGCTGGCCGATCCGGAATCGGCCTACGCGATGATGAGCGAGATCAACCGGCGTGATGTGACTTACAAGGCCGAATTTGCCGAGATGACGGAGATGGCGGCCTACGTGACGGACATGCAGCAGGCCGCCGGCAAACTGGCCGTGATCGATGGCAACAGCAGTGCCGCCGAGATCCGGCAACTGCTGGACGGATTTGTCGCCACCTACAACGGCTGGATCGACCGCTTCGACGAGGCGCTCGCCAGCGGCGGCCTGCTCGCCGGTACGCATGCGGCGACGGTGTCGCAATGGGAACTGGAGAAGAGCGTCGAGAGCATCTTCAATGGCGCCGGCAGCGGCGTACGCGGCATGGGTGCCCTGGGCCTCACGATCGACCCGGTGAGCAACATGGCCAGCCTCGACCCGGCTCGCCTCGATGCCTTGCTGGCCGGCAACGCGCAAGGCGCCGTCGCGGCGATCCGCGAGTTCTCGGCCAACTTTGCGCGCTCGGCGGAGCTGCTCAATTCAGCCGGCAATTTCATTCCCAACCGGATGGACAACCTGTCGCGCGTGATCGACTACCTCGACAGCAACAAGGGCGATCTGCAGCGCGAATTCGGCCTCGGCGACGTCGCCCGGCCCGGCAGCGATGTCGCCCGCGCTCTGGCGGCCTACCAGGCAATGCGCGGCAGCACGACCTGAGCCGGCAAACAACGCTGCTCAGGAAAGTCCGGCAAGCGCCTGGCGCGGCGTCCGCACGCGGCGTGGCGTGGCGTGCAGATCAGCAGGAAACCGTGCCGGTTTCGCGGCAGCCCATCCAGTGTCGCGCATCGGCTGCGCTCATCGGCCGGCCGAAGAGGTAGCCCTGCAAGGCCTGACAACCTTGCGCCGTCAGGAAGTTTCTCTGCCCTTCGGATTCGACGCCCTCGGCAATCGTCGCCAGGCCCATCGAGCGTGCCATCGAGATGATGGCGGCGACAATGGCCGCGTCGTTCGGATCGACGACGATGTCGCGGACGAAGGAACGGTCGATCTTCAGCTTGTCGACCGGGAAGGCCTTCAGATAGGCAAGTGACGAGTAGCCGGTACCGAAATCGTCAATGGCGATGCAGATGCCGCGCCGCTTCAGCTGGCGGAGGATGTCCACCGTCCGCTCGGCATCCTCCATCAGCACGCTCTCGGTGATCTCCAGTTCGAGGCGGCCGGCCGAGAGATGATTGGCAGCCAGGATCGCATCGACGCGCGTGCCCAGTTCGTGCTGGGTGAACTGTCTGGCCGACAGATTGACGGCGATGCGATGCTCGCCCAGGCCATCCCGCTCCCAGGCCCGGACTTCCGCGCAGGCCGTCTCCAGTACCCAGTCGCCGAGCGGCACGATCAGCCCGGTCTCTTCGGCAATCGGGATGAAGCGGTCAGGCGCCACCAATCCACGTTCGGGATGCTGCCAGCGGACCAGGGCCTCCCAGCCGATCAGCCGGTCGCTGTCCAGATCCCACTGCGGCTGGTAGTGCAGCAGGAACTCGCCGCGCTCCAGGGCCAGGCGCAGGTCGCGCTCGAGTGCGATCCGTTCCTGCACCTCGTCGTTCATTCTCGGTGCGTAAAAGGCCCAGCCATTGCGCCCCCTCGCCTTGACCTGATACATCGCGGTATCGGCATGCCGCATCAGGGTCTCGACATCGCTGCCATCTTCGGGATAGAGCGCGACGCCGATCGAGGGCGGCGCATGGATCACCGAACCGTCGATCACGTAGGGCTGTTCCAGCGTCTTGCGCAGATGGATGACCTGCTTGGCGCAGGTATTCTGATCGCCGGCATTCTCGAAAATGACCAGGAATTCGTCCCCCCCCAGACGCGCCACGGTATCGGAGACGCGAACGCCCGATTTCAGGCGCTGGGCCGTCTGGATCAGCAGCTGGTCGCCGAAATGATGGCCGAGGGAATCGTTGATGTTCTTGAACCGGTCCAGGTCGATGAAAACCAGTGCCAGGCGGCTTTCCGTCCGCTTGGCACGGGCCAGCGCATGACTCATGCGCTCCTGGAACATCAGGCGGTTCGGCAGGCCGGTCAGGTGATCGTGATGCGCCAGATAGTTGATCCGCTCTTCATGCTCCTTGCGCTCGGAAATATCGGAGAACAGCGCAACGTAGTGTGTGATGGCACCATTTTCACGGACGGCGTTGATCACCGCCCATTTCGGATAGATCGAACCGTCCTTCCGGCGATCCCATATCTCGCCGGTCCATTGCCCTTCCTGCATGAGCCTGCGCCACATGTCCTCGTAAAACGCCGGATCGTGTCGGCCGGAGCTCAGGATGTGCGGCGTGCGTCCGATCACCTCGTCGGCACGGTACCCGGTCAGCCAGGTAAACGCCGGATTGACGTTGATGATCTTCGCTTCGGCGTCGGTCACCATGATTGCCTCCGAACTGTATTCGAAGACCTTGTCCGACAATCGCAGGCGCTGCGCGTACTGGCTCAGTTCCCGGGCCTGGGCCTCGGCGACCGTCCGTTCGAGCCGCTTGCGTTCGGAAATATCCATGGCGATCCCCAGAAACCCCTGGATCACCCCTGCGCTGTTGCGCAAGGCGGTAACTGACAGCAATACCGAGATTCGGGAACCGTCCTTGCGCAGGTAGCTCCACTCCAGTTCTTCGGCGATGCCGCGCCGCGCCTTGGCGACGAACACCTCGAACCCCGGCAGGATCTCTTCGCCGAGCTCCTCGCCGAGTTGCCAGGCACGGGCGACGACCTCCTGCGAATCGTGGAATATCGCCGGGGTCTGCTTGCCGATGACTTCGCCGGCCGCGTAACCGAGCATCCGCTCGGCCGCCGCATTGAAGCTGACGATGCATCCTTCCCGATCGGTGGCGATGATGGAAAAGTTCGCGCTTTCGAGAATCGCGCGCTGCCACTCGATCAACGACTGCACCAAGGTGCCCCGATCCCCGTCCACGCTGGCAGCAGAAAGCCCCGAACCGCTCATTGATCCCTCCCCTTCGGCCATATTAGGAGGGGTTGATAAACCGATGTCAATACCCGACATCAAAGGAGGGACATGACCGCGCGCGGCCGGGCCGGCCGGCTACAGGCTGCAGGAACCGCCGCCCGACTTGACGCCAAGCCTCTTCAGCAGCTTCTCCGGCGGACAGAAGCCGGTGAAGCCGCTCTGGAACAGGTTGAAGCCGACGAAGGCGGTGAAGGCCAGGAACCATTCGGAGACGAAGACCGGACTGCCCTGCCAGCCGAGGGCCAGCGAGAGCATGACGAAGAAGCCGGCCATGATGCGGATGATGCGTTCGATGGTCATGATGCTTGATGCTCCTTGCGGAAGGCTGCGTAGTAGAGGACGGGAATGACGACCAGGGTCAGCAGCGTTGACACCAGGATGCCGAAGATCAGTGCCAGGGCAAGACCGTTGAAGATCGGGTCGTCTAGGATGAACATGGCGCCGAGCATGGCGGCCAATGCGGTCAGTGCGATCGGCTTGGCACGTACTGCCGCCGACTGGATCACCGCGTCGTGGAAGTCCATGCCGGCAGCGACCTGCTGCTTGATGAAATCGACGAGCAGGATGGAGTTGCGGACGATGATGCCGGCCAGCGCGATCATGCCGATCATCGAAGTCGCCGTGAATTGCGCGCCGAACAGTGCGTGGCCGGGCATGACGCCGATGATGGTCAGCGGGATCGGCGCCATGATGATCAGCGGCACCAGATAGCTGCCGAAGTGAGCGACCACCAGCAGATAAATCAGGATCAGGCCGACCGCGTAGGCCAGGCCCATGTCGCGGAAGGTCTCGTAGGTGACCTGCCATTCGCCATCCCATTTGATGCTGTAGCCGGCGTAGGGATCGGTCGGTTGGCGGATGAACCATTCGCCGAGCCTGCCGCCTTCCTTCAGCGCCATGCCGTTGATCCGGCTGCGGATGTCAAACATGCCGTAGAGCGGCGAATCGAGCTGGCCGCCCATGTCGCCGACGACGTAGACGACCGGCAGCAGGTCCTTGTGATAGATCGTCTTCTCGCGCACCGTGTCGCGCACTTCGACCAGTTCCGAGACGGGTACCAGTTGGCCGTCGCGGGAACGGACCCGCAGCTTGAGCAGCGTATCGAGCGCCGATTTCTGCGCTGACGGCAGCGTGATCCGCACCGGCACGGCGAACTTGGATTCGGCATTGCGCACCGGTGTCACGTCCATGCCGGCCAGCCCCATGCCGACGACTTCGACGATGTCGCGCTGCGCCACGCCCAGTTGCGCGGCCTTGGCCTGCAGCACGTGCAGGACGAACTTGCGCGCATCGGCGTCGATGTAGTCGTCGATGGCAACGATGTCGGGCGTTTCACTGAAGGCCTGGCGCACCTGCTTGCCGACGGCGATCTGGCCGGCGTAGTCGGGACCGTAGATCTCGGCGACGATGGGCGACATCACCGGCGGCCCCGGCGGCACTTCGACGACCTTGGCGACGCCGCCGTTACGCTGACCGACGGCTTCGACCGCCGCCCGCACGCCGGCGGCGATTTCATGACTTTTGCGCGAACGCTTGGCCTTGTCGACCAGATTGACCTGGATGTCGCCCTTCTCCGGCGCTGCCCGCAGGTAATACTGGCGGACCAGGCCGTTGAAGTTGATCGGGCTGGCGGTACCGGCATAGGCCTGGTAGTTCGTCACTTCCTCGACTTTGGCCAGCTCGGCACCGATTTCCTGCAGCACCCGCGCCGTTTCTTCGACCGGGGTACCGGCCGGCATGTCGACGATGATCTGGAACTCGCTCTTGTTGTCGAAGGGCAGCATCTTCAGCACCACGAGCTGAAAGTACGCCAGCGACACCGAACCGAGGATCAGCACGACGACGGCGACGGCCAGCTTGATGCGCGCGGCACCGCCCGTCAGCGGATCGAGGAAGGGCGTCAGCAGCTTGCGGAAGGTGCTGTCGAGCCTGGCATCCAGCTTCGACGCCGGCGCCGCGCCATGTGCGCCGCCGTGCGACTTCATCAGCCGCACCGCCAGCCACGGCGTGACGACGAAGGCGATGGCCAGCGACAGCGCCATGCCCATCGACGAGTTGATCGGGATCGGGCTCATGTACGGCCCCATCAGCCCGGACACGAAGGCCATCGGTAAGAGCGCGGCGATGACGGTCAGCGTCGCCAGGATGGTCGGCCCGCCGACCTCGTCGACGGCGCCAGGGATGATTTCGAGCAGCGTCTTTTCCGGATGCAGGCCCTGCCAGCGGTGGATGTTTTGGCTACGGCCGTCCGCGTCCGCGGACTTAACGTTCCCTTCGCTCACGTTAGCCTGCGCCGAAATATTCATCGCCATGTGGCGATGAATATTTTCAACGACGACGATGGCGTCATCGACCAGGATGCCGATCGAGAAGATCAGCGCGAACAGCGACACCCGGTTGAGCGTGAAGCCCCAGGCCCAGGAGGCGAACAGCGTCGCCGCCAGGGTCAACGTGACGGCGATACCGACGATCACCGCTTCACGCTTGCCCAGCGCAAAGAAAACCAGCAATACAACGAAAGCGGTGGCGAAGACCAGCTTGCCGATCAGCTTCTGCGCCTTTTCGGTCGCCGTCTCGCCGTAGTTGCGGGTAACCGTGACCTCGACGCCGTCGGGAATGACGACATTCTTCAGGCTGTCGATGCGGGCGATGGCGGCATTGGCGACATCGGCGGCATTGACCCCGGGCTGCTTGGAAATCTGGATGGTGACTGCGGGGAACTCGCCGGCCTTGGTTCCGAACCAGGCGTAGCGCTGCGGCTGGTCGGGACCGTCCTCGACCGTGGCGACGTCGCTCAGGTAGATCGGCTTGCGCTCGCGAACAGCAACAACCAGACGCTTCACATCCGCCGCCGATTCGAGGTAAGTCCCGGTCTGCACGAGAATTTCGCGATTGCCGGCAACCAGGCTACCGGAGGTCTGCAAGGCGTTGGATACGGTCAGCGCACCGGCGATGTCCTGCGGCGTGACGCCGAAGGCGTTCATCCGCTCGGCGTCGAGCAGCACGCGCACAGCGTGATCGGGACCACCGAGCGTCGAGATGTCGCGCGTCCCCCTGATCCGTTTGAGCTCGATCTCGACCGCACGCGCCACCTGCTGCAGTTCGTAGGCCGAACGTGCCGGATCGGCGGTGTGGAAGGTCAGCGCGACGATCGGCACGTCGTCGATGCCGCGCGGCTTGATCACCGGCTCGGACACGCCGAGATTGGCCGGCAGCCAGTCGCGATGCGCCATCACCGTGTCGTGCAGGCGCAGCACCGCGTCGTTGTACTTGACGCCGACCTCGAACTGCACGGTGATCACCGCCATGCCCGGGCGCGACATGGAATAGACGTGCTCGACGCCATGCATGCGCGACAGCACCTGCTCGCCCGGCGTCGCCACCAGGTTCTCGACATCCTTGGCCGAAGCGCCCGGCCAGGCGACCAGCACGTCGGCCATGGTCACGTCGATCTGCGGCTCTTCCTCGCGCGGCGTGACCAGGGTCGCGAAAACGCCCATCAGGAAGGCGACCAGCGCCAGCAGCGGGGTGATCCGCGAATCCTGGAAGGCGGCGGCAATACGCCCGGAAATGCCGAGCCGGGTCTTGTCGGCGGCCATGGCCTACTTGCCCGAACGGATCTGGATGGCCGCCCTGACCGGATCGGTGACGACCTTGTCGCCGGCAGCCAGCCCGGCCAGCACCTCGATCTCGCCATTGCCGACGACTTCGCCCAGGCGCAACTGGCGCAAAACGAGGCGATTGTCGGCCCCCTGCACATAAACGGCTGCCACCTCGCCACGGCGGACGACGGCGGCCGGTGGCACGGTCAGCTTGTCGGCACGGCCAGTGACGAAATGAACGCGGGCGAAGATGCCGGGCACGACGTCCGGCATGTTCGGCAGCGACACGCGGACCGGCGACACGTGCGTCGCCGCATCGGCCGTCGGCAGCACCTGGACGGCCGTCGCCTCCACCCATTTGCCCAATTCCGGAAACTCCACGCGTGCCTTGGTCACATTGCGCATTGCCGGCAGCCGGTGCTGCGGCACGCTGGCCGTGACGCGCAGGCTGCCCGGCTGATAGATCGTGAAGAGCGGCGCGCCCGGCATCGCCATGTCGCCGGCCTCGGCATGGCGCCGGGCGACGACACCGGCCATCGGTGCGACGATGATGGCATGGCTCTGACTGGCCCCGGCCGCACTGCGGTTGGCGGCGGCGGCATCGAAATCGGCCCTGGCCTTGTCGAGCGCAGCCTGGCTGACGAATTTCTGTTCCTTGAGTTGCTTGTGCCGCTCATAGTTGAGTCGGGCGACGTTGTACTGGGCCTCGGCGGCCCGTGCTGCCTCGCTTGCCTCGCGGGCATCGAGGCGCATCAGGATGTCGCCCTTGCCCACCCGCTGGCCGGCATCGGCGCTCACCTCCAGCACGCGACCGGGAACCTGGGCACCGACTGTCGCCTGCTGCACGGCCTCGACTACGGCCTCGGCCGGAAAGACCAGATCGACCGGCTGCTGGTGCACGGTGACGAGCGGCAAAGGCTCGGCCGCGATGGCACTCAGCGGCAGAAGAACGCAGGCCAGGGCAAGACGGGAGAGCATGTTCGTTTTCATGTATATAAGAATACTCTGATAGACATGAGACCGGCAAGGCCGGCAACGGTGATTCCCCCGGCTCAGGCCGGCTTCCAGATATTGCGGCAGCGTGTCTCGATGATCCACCAGCTGGCCGCCGCGCCGAGCAGCGCGAAGACGGTGGCAACGCCCAGTCCGCCACGCCAGGCGGCCAGATCATAGACGCGGACGCCGGCGAGCATTTCACCGCGCCAGGCCAGGTCCATGACCCAGCCGACGACCGGTTGCAACACGGCAGCGGCGGCGAAGCTGCCCATGTTGGTGACGCTGGTGGACATGCCCGACAGCATCGGCGGATTGACCTCCTTGGCACAGGCCCAGGTCAGCGTAAACCCGGCAGTGACGATGCCGAGCAGCCCGAAGAGGGCGTAGGAAACGCTCAGCGGCATGCTGAGGCCGGACCACAGGATCAGCCAGATCACGGCGTAGACATGGGTGGCGCCGATGATCACCGGCTTGCGCCGGCCGAGGCGGTCGGACAGCGTGCCGATGAAGAAGCAACCGACGGCGAAGCCGCCGAACCACAGCGACAGGTGCGAAGCTGCCACCGAGCGCTCCATGCCATGCACCTGGATCAGGTAGGGCACGGTCCACAGGCCGGCAAAGGTGAAGAAGGCGCCGCAGGTTCCCGTGTTAACCAGGATGGCCGGCCAGGTCGAGCGATTACGGACAACCGAGAGCAGCGCGCCGAGCAGGGCCGTACGATCGAACTTCGGCGCGGTTTGCGGCTCGCCGATCGTTTGCGGGCGATCGCGCACGATCACCCAGCACAGCACGGCAAGAATCAGCGAGAGCAGGCCGACGCCGATGAACACGCCGCGCCAGCCGGTCGCCTGGGCGAGCGCCGAGAGCGGTGCGCCGGCCAGCACCGAGCCGAGATTGCCGATCAGCATGCTGATGCCGACCAGCGTGGCGAAGCGCTCTTCCTCGAACCAGACGGCAATCAGCTTCAACATGGCGATGAAGGTGACGGACACCCCCAGACCGACCAGGGTACGGCCGACCAGAGCCAGCTCCAGCGTCGGCGCCAGGCCGAACAGGAAGCTGCCGAGGCCGCCGATGATGCCGCCGAGGGCCAGGATGCGGCGCGGCCCCAGGGTGTCGACCAGAATCCCGGTCGGCACCTGCATCACGGTGTAAACGTAGAAATAGGTGGCCGCCAGCGCCCCCAGCGAGGCGGCCGAGGTCTGGAAGGCAGAGGCCAGATCCTGGGCGATGCCGGCCGGCGCAAAGCGCTGGAAGAACGACAGGACATAGGCCAGGGCAACGATGCCCAGCGCCAGCCAGCGCCGCTGCCTTTGTTCCGCGGTCAGTGACTGCACGGCACACCTGGCGACGGGGCACGGCAAGAGGCGGCACGGACGCCGATGATGCGCCGCTGCCTCACTTGTGGGTCAGAACCCACTTGGCCAGCGTTGCCGCCTCGGCATCGGTGACGTTGTTCGGCGGCATCGGCACCTGCCCCCATTCGTCCTTGCTGCCATTCTTGATCTTGGCCGCGAGGGCTGCCGGCGCGCCCTTCTCGGCGGCGCGCTTGGCGGCGATGTCCTTGTAGCTGGGACCGACGATCTTCTTGTCGGCCGTATGGCAGGTCAGGCAGTTCTTGGCCTTGGCCAGTTCGGCATCGGCCAGCGCCGCACCGGAAAACAGCAAAGATGCACCGATCAGGGCGAGGGACAGCTTCATCAGATTCTCCTTGGGATGGGGCCGCAGCGAGCGGCGGCCGGCAAGCGAAGTCTAACCCGAGAAGGCATCGGCGCAAGCGGCAACGCACCCGAATGGTGCCAGCTTCGGCAGACGCGCCACGACGGCGCGGAAGCGCTACCATCGGGGAAACGCAAAAGCGCATGGACGGAGGGGAATCATGCGGACATTCATGGGCCGGACTTTCCTGACCGGCGACTTCTGGGGCGGACTGGCCGCAATGCTGGTCGCACTGCCCGCCGCCATTGCCTTCGGCGTCAGCATCTACGCCGCCATCGCGCCCAGCTATGCGGCGCTCGGCGCCCTGGCCGGCATCATCGGCGCCACCGTCATCGGGCTCCTTGCCTCACTGCTCGGCGGCACCGACCGCCTGATCAGCGCCCCCTGCGCACCGGCCGCCGCCGTCCTTTCGGCCTTTGCCATCGGTCTGGCCAGCGATGGCGTCCCGGCCGGCAACATCGTCCTGCTGCTGCTGATGCTCGGCATCCTCGCCGGCCTGTTCCAGATCCTGCTCGGCGTCATCGGCATCGGCCGGCTGATCCGCTACATCCCCTACCCGGTGGTCAGCGGCTACCTGACCGGCGTCGGCCTGATCATCATCAGCAGCCAGATCGACAAACTGCTCGGTACGCCGACCGGCACGCGCTGGCACGAGGCGGTGATCTCTCCCTGGCTGTGGGACTGGCAGGCGGTTGCCGTCGGTGCCGCGACAATCGCCACGATGCTGCTCGCCCCGCGCCTGACGCGCAAGGTACCCGGCACCATCCTCGGCATCGCTGCCGGCACGGCAGCCTATTTCCTGCTCGCGACACAGGATGAGAGCCTGTTGCGCACCGTGGACAACCCGCTGGTCATCGGCCACCTCGGCGCCAGCGGTGACGGCTACTTCGCCACGATCACGGCGCGCTGGCACGAGATCGGCGAACTGCGCCTGTCCCAGGTCGCCGCCCTGCTCGGCAGCGCCCTGACGCTGGCCGTGCTGCTCTCCATCGACACGCTGAAGACCTGCGTCGTCCTCGACCAGATGACCCGCTCGCAGCACAACTCGAACCGCGAACTCCTTGCCCAGGGCATTGCCAACGTCGCAGCGTCATCGGTCGGCGGCATTCCCGGCGCCGGCACCATGGGCGCCACTCTGGTCAACCTGTCGAGCGGCGCCACCACGCGGGTCTCCGGCTTCGTCGAAGGCCTCTCGGCCCTGATCTTCGCCCTGCTGCTGAGCAATTTCATCGCCTGGATACCGGTCGCCACGCTGGCCGGCGTCCTGATCGCCGTCGGCGTGCGCATGATCGATCGCGAACCCCTGCGCTTCATCCAGTCGCCGGCCACCGTCTTCGACTTTGCGGTCGTCGTCGCCGTCATCGTCGTCGCCCTCTCCATCGGCCTGATCGCCGCCTCCGGCGTCGGCGTCGCCCTGGCCATCCTGCTCTTCCTGCGCGAGCAGATCGGCGGCACGGTTGTCCGCCACAAACTCTACGTCAACCAGATGTCGTCGAACTGGCACCGACCGGAAGCCGAAACCCGGATCCTCGAGCAGAAGGGCGATCAGGCTGTCATCTTCGAACTGCAGGGCAGTCTCTTCTTCGGCACCACTCAGCAGCTCTACGGCCAGCTCGAGCCGGAAATCAAGACCCGGCAGTTCATCATCCTCGACCTCAGGCGCGTCCAGTCGGTCGACGTCACTGCCGCCCACATGCTGAACCAGGTGCGGGACGCCCTGGCCGAGCGCTCAGCCATGCTGCTGCTCTCCAATGTTCGCGAGAATCTGCCGAACGGCCGCAATCTGCGCGAATTTCTCGAACAGACGGGCGTCACCGAGAACACCGATGCGGTGCGCCTGTTCGACGAACTCGACAATGCCATCGAATGGGTGGAAGACCGCCTGCTCGGCGAATCGGAACATGTTCCGGCACTCCAGGAAAGCGCGCTGGAACTGACCGAGATGGAGCTCTTCAAGCTCCGCAAGGACGACACGCTGGCCGACCTCGAAGCCCGCCTGGAGAAGGTTGTCTACCCGGCGGGCGCCACCGTCTATTCGCGCGGCGAGGCCGGCGATGCGATCTACCTCATCCGTCGGGGTTCGGTTCGTATCTTCGCGCCGCTCGGCGCCGGCCGCAGCCGCCATATCGCCACCTTCGGCCGCGGCGACTTCTTCGGCGGCCTGGCCTTCCTCGACGGCCGGCCACGCGGTAACGACGCCATCGCCGCCAGCGAGACGGAATTCTTCGTTCTTTCCCGCCAGCAATTCGACGCCCTGGCCGAGGAACACAAACGTCTGGCCATCACACTGCTCACCGCACTCGCCCGTTCGCTGGCCCTGCGCCTGCGCCACGCCGACACGGAAATTGCCATGCTGCACGAATATTGAGGATCGACAACGGAGGCGCCATTGTCATTTTTCCGGCAGACTTTCTTCCCAATGGCATTTTTCATGGCGACTGGATTACAATCCGCGCTTTCCAGTGCCGGAGCCCGGCCAGGCCATGTCCCGAACCGATCTGCCCGATGACCTCGCCCCCGCCGGTTGCCGTCTGCGCTTTGCCGACTGGACGCTCGACACCGGCAGCAACACCCTCCTCGACCGTCGGGGCCAGGCCACCCATCTCGGCACCTCGCCGCTGGCCCTGCTGACGGCCTTCGTCCAGCACCCCTTCCTGCCGTTGACGCGTGAACAGCTGTTCGCCGTGCTCGGTCGCGAGTACCTCGCCTACGACCGGTTGATCGATGTGCACATCAGCCAGATCCGCCGCGTGCTCGGCCGCTGCGCCGACGGCAGCAGCTACATCCGCACGCTACGCAGCGAGGGCTACGTCTTCATCGTTCCCGTCGAGGTTCTCCAGCCCGCCACGTAGCAGCGTTCAGCGACAGCCGCCAACGGTGTTGCCGGCGCAGGGCACGGAAACCTCGGCGACGATCTGCCAGTGGCCGTCCATCAGGACCATGTCGAGCGTCTTGCGGGTCACATCGCGGTAAACGTTCGAACGGTAGATCTGGTGGAACTTGACCTGGGCCTTTTCCGGGCTGATGAAATTGACGCGCAGGTCCTGCAGTTCGACGGAACTGATCTGACGGCCGCTCAGCCGGCTGCGCCGCAGGCTTTCCCAGTCGGCACGACTGAGGCCGTTGCCGGGCACGAAGTTCGCCGCATAGAAGGCGTTGTATGCCGGGAAATCCTGTGCAATCCAGGCCTCCGCCCACCCCTTGACCCGCGCCACCAGCGGCGCCTCTTCCGAGTTGGCGGCAGCCGGCATGATCAGCGACGGTGCCGTTTTCGCGGGCGTTGCGGCAGGCAGCGGCGCCGGTACAGGCGCGGCAGGAGCCAGCGGGGCAGGAGCAACCGGCGGCGGAGTCGCCTTGTCGGCCAGGCGGGCCATTGCCCGCGCATCCAGCGCAGCCCTGTCGCTCACCCCCAGGCCGACGGCATCGGCCGGACAGAGGGAGGCAGCATCGACGCTGGCCAGATCGCCGGCTGGCGGCTCTTCGCTGTCGAGTTTCTGCAGGCCGAGCGCCGGCAGCAACTGTCCCATACCGGCGTAGGTACGCAGGGTGGCCAGGCTGAAATCGGCTTCGGCATTGACCGCGGCACGCCGCGCACTGAGCAGTTCGTTTTCCGTATCGAGGAGATCGAGCAGCGTCCGCTGGCCGATGTTGAACTGGTCGCGATAGGCCGCCAGCGTGCGTTCGAGCAGGCTGACCTGGGTCGCCAGGTGGGTTTTCTGCTCGCGCAGCCGCTGCACGTCGTTGTAGGCGATCAGCAAGGTCTGCCGCGTGTCGCGACAGGCCTTCTCGCGCAGATCCAGGGCCAGGTTGCGGCGCTCCATGTACTGGCGTTCACGGGCACGATCCGAGCCGCCGTTGAACAGGTTCCAGCTGACGACGACTTCGGCGACGTTGTGCTCGCGCCGGCCGTCGGCCCCCAGGTAATGGCGCGTATTGTCGGTGCGCGCCCGCAGATCGACCTTGGGTGAATAGGCGGCTCGCTGAACGGCAACGTCGTATTGCGCCGCCTCGGTGTTTTCGATGGCGGCCAGCAGCGTCGGGTTGCTGCGATAGAGGGCACTCAGCGCCGCCTTGCTGTTCGCCGGCAGGGTGCCGCCGAGTTCGCCCGGCGCCACCGTTGCGGCTGGCGGCAGGCTGCCGACCAGACGCTGGTAGCGGGCCGAAACGTCATGCAGATTGGCCATCTCGGTGGTCAGGTTGATTTCTGCCAGGGCCAGACGGCTACCCGCCTGCTCAAGGTCGACGCGCCGACCGACGCCGGAGCGGGTCCGCTGCAGCACCTGTTCGTGCGTTGCCTTGTGCTGCACGTAGTTGTCCTCGGCCAGACGCACCAGATCGCGATAACGCAGTACGTCGAGATAGGCGCGCCCCGCTTCGAGGGCGACGCCTTCCGAAGCTTCGAGCAGCTCGAAATAACGGACCAGGCGCGCCTTGCCCAGGCGGCGCACCTCATTGCGCGTGGCAAAGCCATCGAACAGCATCTGGTTCAGGCTGAGCACAACGCCGCTACGGGTGTAATCGTCGCGCACCCCGTCGCCCGGCTTCAGGCTCTCCCGGCCGCGCCCGGCCGTCAGGTCCACCTGGGGCAGAAAGCCACCGCGGGCGACACCGATTTCCTCGTCGGCAGCCTTGAAGGCATGCCACTTCGACGTCACTTCCGGGCTCTGCAGGACAGCTTTTTGCGCCGCTTCCTTCAGCGAGACGACTTCGCCAGCCCCATGGACAGCAAAGGGGATGAGCGCAAGCACCAGCAGCGACGGAATTCTGTTCGATTTCATGGAGGGGGTTTTCATTGGAAGTCGCCGCATTCTAGCGACGAGGGGCAAAGACAAATGTGTAATATTGCGCATCAACGGCCAATTCACCCGGAACTTGAAGTTTTTGCCTTGCCCAGACATCCCGCGCTGTTCCGCCTGATACTCGTCGGCGCGCTGTGCGTGACGAGTCTCCTGCTCGTCCTGCCGGCGGCTTTCGGCGTTGACTTCGGTCGCCTGCAGCAATCCCTGAGCAGCCGCTTCGGCGAAGCGCCACTGAGCCTGTTCGCCGACTGGCAACGCCTGCTGGGCGAAGGCCGCAGCCTCGGCGAGCGGGAAAAATTGCGCCGGGTGAATGATTTCTTCAATCAGCGCGTCGCTTTCGACGACGACATCAGTATCTGGCAGCAGACCGATTACTGGGCGACACCGCTGGAGACGATCGGCAGCGGGCGCGCCGACTGCGAAGATTTCTCGATCGCCAAGTACTACTCGCTGATCGAAATGGGCATTCCCGTCGGCAAGTTGCGACTGGTTTACGTCCGGGCGCGTCAGGAGGGGCCGGCCGGCCCTTATCTACAGGCACACATGGTGCTCGCCTACTATGCGACACCGAACGCCGAGCCGCTTGTCCTCGACAACCTCAGGCCCGAGATCGCGCCGGCATCGCGGCGGACGGACCTGTCTCCGATTTTCAGTTTCAACAGTGCGGGCCTCTGGCAGGGCACCGGCAACCAGTCCAGCAAGAGCAATCTCTCGCGCTGGCAGGACTTGCTGTCGCGTGCGCGTGCCGAAGGCTTCGAGTGAGGTAATCGTCATGTCCCTGTTCCGCCAGATCTGGCTCGCCGTCATCGTCAGCGCGCTCATTGCCTTTGCCGGCAGCTTCGTCGCCAGCATGCTGACCGCACGCCATTACCTGAGCCAGCAGCTCACCATCAAGAACAACGACAACGCCGCCTCGCTGGCGCTGTCCATGTCACAGCTGGACAAGGACCCGGTGACCGTCGAATTGCAGGTGGCGGCGGTTTTCGACAGCGGCCAGTATGCGGCGGTGCGGGTGATCGATCCGGAAGGCCGGGTGATGATTGAAAAGACCAGTCCGCCACAGACCGAGGGCGTTCCCGCCTGGTTCGTCGGGCTCTTCCCCATCGTCTCCGAGCCCGGCCAGGCCCAGGTATCGAACGGCTGGAGCCAGTTCGCCACGGTCGAACTGGTCAGCCACAGCCATTTCGCCTACCGTGAGCTGTGGGAAGGGGGGCTGCGCCTGCTGTTGTGGTTCGTCATCGGCGGCTGCCTGATGGGTCTGCTCGGCACGCACTTCCTGCGCCGCATCAAGCAGCCGCTCGACGCTGTCGTCGCCCAGGCCGAGGCAATCTGCGAGCAGCGTTTCGTGCGTATAGCAGAACCGGCACCGCATGAACTGAAAAGCGTCGCCAGTGCCATGAATGTCATGGTCGACCGCCTGAAGGCGATGTTCGCCAAGGAGGCTGCCCGTCTCGACGCCATGCGCCGCGAAGCGACGCTCGACCCGCTGACCGGTCTGGCCAATCGCGCCTTCTTCCTCAATCAGCTCGATGCCGCATTGAGCGACGACGATGCCGTGCCGACCGGCAGCATGCTGCTGCTGCGCCTGGCCGATCTGGCCGGCATCAACCGACGGCTCGGGCGCGAGATGGCGGATGAACTGCTGCGCCGGATGGGCAGCGCCCTGCTCGCCCAGGCCAACGAGCATCCGGGCGCCGCCGCCGCCCGCCTGAACGGCGCCGACTTCGCCCTGCTGCTGCCCGGCGTGCATGATCCGTCAGCGGTTGCCGAAAGTCTGCTCGGCACCTTCAACGATCTGGTTTCGGCCGGCCTGATCGACGGTGAACGCATCGGCCACATCGCCAGCAGCCCCTACCTGCACGGCCAGGGCATCGGCTCCCTGCTGTCACGCCTGGACGCCGCCCTGGCCAGCGCAGAAGGCCAGGGCACCCTGGCCTGGAGCCGTGCCGAGAGCGGCGGACAAGCCCATGCCACGACCAATGCCGACTGGCGCAAACTGCTCGACGGAGCGATCCACACGCAGCGCCTGCGCCTGATCGAATTCCCGGTGGCCAACAGCCGCGGCCAGCTGCTGCATCTCGAGTGTCCGCTGCGCCTGCAGGCGGCCGAGGGCGGCGAGTGGCTGACGGCGGGCAGTTTCATGCCCATCGCCTCGCGCCTCGCGATGACCAGCGAGCTCGATCTCGCCGCTGCCCGCCTCGCGATGGAGCGCATCAGTGCAGGCGCGGCGGCTGTCGCCGTCAATCTCTCCGGCGAATCAATCCGGGACGAACATTTCCGCCGGCGCCTGCACGCCCAGATATCGACGCGCAAGGAACTGGCCCCCCGCCTCTGGCTGGAGGTTTCCGAACTGGGTGCCTTCCGCCATTTCGGTGAATTCCAGGCCTTCTGCAACTTGCTGCGGCCGCTCGGCTGCCGCCTGGGCATCGAGCACTTCGGTCGCCAGTTCAGCGAAATCGGCCGCCTGCATGACATCGGCCTTGACTACATCAAGGTCGACGGCAGCTTCATCCGCGCCATCGACAGCCAGCCGGGCAATCAGGCTTTCCTTAAAGGTTTGTGCGGCATCGCTCATAATATCGGCCTGACGGTCATCGCCGAGGGCGTGCAGACTGCCGCCGAACTGGCGGCCCTGCCGGATCTCGGCTTCGACGGGGCGACCGGCCCCGCGGTACCGAGGGAGAAAGCATGAGCACGGAAATCGAACTGAAGCTGCAGCTGGACGCCAAGAACGCCCGCAAACTGGCGGCGCACCCGCTGCTCGCCGGCATCGCGAGTCAGAAGCAACGCCTGCTCAACACCTATTACGACACCCCGGAACTGACCCTGCGCGAACGCCGCATCGCCATGCGTTTCCGGCAGAAAGGCTGGGAGTGGCTGCTCACCGTCAAATCCGCCGAACCGGCCAGCGGCGGCCTGGCCGTCCGCAGCGAATGGGAAGCCGCCGCAACACCCGGCCATTTCGACTTCACCCACGTCGACGCACCGGAACTGAAGGGGTTTCTCGAAGCGGCGAGCGAACGCCTGGAACCCGTATTCACCACCGATTTCCGCCGCCAGACCTGGCGGGTCGCCCATGGCGAATCATTGATCGAACTGGCCCTCGACCGCGGCCACATCTCCAGTCGCGAGCGCCGCGAAACCATCTGCGAAGTCGAACTCGAACTGCTGGAAGGCCGGGTGGAAGACATCTTCGGCCTCACCCGCGCCCTGCAGAAACACCTCCACCTCCACCCTGCCGTCGCCAGCAAGGCCGAGCGTGGCTACAAGCTGTTCACCAACGAACCGGCACGCCCGTTCAAAGCCAAGGCGGCGACACTCGACGAACGCCTGACACCGGTCGAAGCCTTTCGCGGCATCGCCCTCGGCTGCCTGGAGCACTTCCAGCGTAACGAACAGGGACTGCTGGCCGGCGGCGAGGCCGAATTCATCCATCAGGCGCGCGTGGCCCTGCGCCGGCTACGCTCGGCGATCAAGCTGTTCGCCCCGGTGTTGCCGCCGGAATTCGTCAAGGCCTATGGACAGACCTGGCAGACGCTGGCCGGTGCCTTGGGCGATGCCCGCAACTGGGATGTCTTCCTCGAGGAAACCCTGCCACCGATCCAGGCCCTGTTCCCAGCCGACCGCGATCTCAAGCGTCTGCGCAACGAAGCCCGCCAGCGCGCCCGGCGCGCCCGGCGCTCCATCGTCCGCCTGCTCGCCGTACGCGAATATCCGCGCCTGATCGTCGAATTCACCGCTGCCGTCTACGCCCTTGGCGACACACTGCCCTTGCCCCTGAAAAAATTCGCCGGCGAACGCCTGACCTACCATAACCGCCGCGCCCGCAAACTGGCCGAGCAGCATGCGACGCTGACACCGGATGACCGCCACCGCATGCGCATTGCCTTCAAGAAGCTGCGCTACACCACCGAGTTCTTCGCCCCGCTGCTGCCGCCCAACCGCCTCGCCCCCTACCTTGCCGTCCTCGGCCGCCTGCAGGACGAGCTGGGACTGATCAACGACCACGTCACCGCCGAAATGCTGATCGAGGAAGTCCTCGCCAAACGACCGCCCGGACCGATCCACGGCTGGATGGCCGGCCGCCACGCGCTGCTCGTCAAGGAACTGCCTGAAGCACTGAGCGCCTGGCTGGCCCAGCGGCGGCCGACGTGCTGATGCAATGGCGACCGCTATGACGATGGCCACCGGGAGCCTGTTTTCCCACCGCTATCTGCTCGGCCAGCTGGTCAAGCGCGATGTCCTGCTGCGCTATCGCGGGGCAATGTTCGGCATCGCCTGGGTCTTCCTCAACCCGCTGATCATGCTGGCCATCTTCGCCTTCGTCTTCGGCCAGATATTCCAGGCGAGATGGCCCCAGCAAGACGGCGGCGCCCCCTTCTGGCTCGTGCTCTACAGCGGCCTGATTGCCTTCAACATTTTCGCCGAGGCCGTCTCACGTGCTCCAGCCGCCGTACGCAGCTACCCGAGCTACGTTAAAAAGATTATCTTCCCGGTCGAAATCCTGCCCCTTGTGCCGCTCGGCGCCGCCCTCGTCCACGGCGCCTTCAACTATCTGATCCTGCTCGCTGCCCTCGCCTGGACCGGCCACCTCACCGCCAGCGCCCTGCTCTATCCCATCGCCCTCCTCCCACTGCTACTGCTCGCCCTCGGTCTCGCCTGGTTCCTCGCCGCCTGGGGTGTGTTCATCAAGGACATGAGCCAGATCGTGCCGCCGTTTGTGCAGATGCTGATGTTTTTGTCGCCGGTGCTGTACCCGGCCAGCGCCGTGCCGGCGGTTTTGCAGCCGATCTACCAATTAAATCCGCTGGGTGCGGTTATCGAGACTTGCCGCGATGTGGCGCTGGGGCACCCGGCCGACTGGCGCGGCTGGAGTCTCGCAATGCTCCTTGGTCTCGCTGCCAGCGGACTCGGTCACGCCTTCTTCCGTCACAGTCGGGAGGAATTCGCCGATGCACTCTGAGCAGACCGAGCCGATGGATGACGACATCGCGATCTCGGCTCACAATTTAGCCAAGCGCTATCGGCTATTCAGACACCCCGGTGATCGAATCAAACAATTCCTGTCGCTGGGTCTCCGCCGATACCATCGAGAATTTACCGCCCTGCAGGAAGCCTCATTTGAAATCCGCAAAGGCGAAACCATCGGCATCATTGGCCGCAACGGCTCGGGCAAGAGCACGCTGCTGCAGGTAATCTGCGGCATCCTCAAGCCAACAACTGGCACCGTACGTGTACATGGACGCATCTCTTGCCTGCTCGAACTAGGTGCTGGGTTCAATCCCGAATTCACCGGCCGGGAGAACGCATATTTTCAGGGCGCGCTGATGGGATTCACCAGTTCGCAGATGGACGAGCGCATCGACACCATCGCCGCCTTCGCCGACATCGGCGAATTCATCGATCAGCCGGTGCGCGTCTACTCCAGTGGCATGTTCGTCAGACTCGCATTCGCCGTCGCCTCTCACGTCGATCCGGACATCATGGTCGTGGACGAAGCGTTGGCGGTAGGAGACGCCGCCTTTCAGCAGAAATGCTTCGCCCGGATCTACGACATGCAGGCACGCGGCATGACGATGATCATCGTTTCGCACAACCCTTATCAGATTGAGCGCCTGTGTAACCGGGTCACAGTCATGAACAAGGGACGACTTTCTCCGCTTTACCCTGCCAAGGAGGCATTCTCGCTGTATCAGGAATTGGTACATGGCGAACTGGCGCCCTGCCCCGGGACAGAACCCTCCCTGCGAGAGGGTACGCACGCACTGGTTTTCGAGCGCGTATGGATTGAGGGAGGCCGCGACCCCGCCGATGGAGCCTTCAGGACCAACGAGCCGCTACGAATTGTCGCGAACATTGTCGCCGAATCAACCGTCTCCGACGTCCGCTTCCGCTTCGAACTATGTTCTGGCAGCGATCTGGTAACCATGATTTCGACCATCGGGCTGACGGAAGAGACTCGTTTTTTCGGCCGCCACCGGATTGCGTTCACAATGCCGCACTGCCAGTTAACCACCGGCTGGTATCACATCAACGCCATTGCTGTCGGCCGGAACGTCCGCCTCGATGCCTGGCCCCGGGCGGCCGAATTCAGCGTTCTGCTCAAGGACGAGACGGCACGCAATCAAACGGGCGATAGCGGTATCTACGTCTGCCAGGGGCATTGGGAAATATCTTGACGCTCATCATCAACAACAGCGAACGCTATTCGATCAAGGCCGGCTACCGTGAAAATCCGGTGCAAGCCACCTACGATTCATCAGACGACCCCGCCTACTGGGATGAAGGCCGCCTGAAAAACGCCGCGAGCTATCAGTACGATGTCTATTTGGCGGCAGCTGGGCTGGCCCGCAAGCGTCTTGCCAGAACGCTGCTCGACGTCGGTAGCGGCCCCCCGGTCAAATTGTGCGAACTGATGCCGACGGGGATCGAGATCAGCCTGGTCGACCAGCCCAACACCGCACGCCACGCGGCCGAGCTACTGCCCAAAGCACAATTTTTCAGCGCCAACCTTGAAGACGCTTTACCTGCCATCGACAGGAAGTTCGATCTGATTCTGTGCGCCGATGTCATCGAACACTTGGTCGATCCCGATCCCTGCCTCGATTTCATGCGCCACCACTTGGCACCGCAAGGACTCTTGCTGATTTCGACCCCGGAAAGGGACAGTCTCCGCGGGAAAACTTGCATGCACAGTCCACACCCGATGCATGTGCGCGAATGGAACTTCAACGAGTTCGCGCACTTTCTCAGCAGCCGCAATCTCGACATCGTGGAGCATCGCCTTCTGCCTCAGCGCCGCATGTCGCCCACGCGCAAGTTGCTGGGACGTCTCATGACCACACTGGGCTGGCCGCCGGCATGGTATTCCTGCCAACTGGCGATTTGCCGCTCGCGAAACTGACCATCCAATGTCTGCAAAACTCAACCGTATCTTTTCGCGTCTGCGCATTGCCGCCAATCTGGCATTCAACGCCAAGCCGGAAACGTTGGCCGAAGCGAGTCGTCTCTTGAAGATGGAGAGCATTCCCACCTTCCGTGAGCGCCACGATGCGCTGTTCGACTATCTGAGCGCCAAAGCCAACCGCTCCGGCTTCGAGCTCTACAACAAAAACCTGATGTGGCAGGACGAGCCAGATTTCTGGGAAATATGGAAGGATTCGCCCTACTTCCAACGACAGCGGCCTGACCGCAAGTTCGTCCTTTGGTCGATGGCGTGCAACACCAGGAATATTCCAGGAGACACTGCCGAATGCGGCGTGCTCGATGGCGCCTCCAGCTATTTGATTTGCAGTGCGCGCGATGGCGCCGGGCCAAGCGAACATCACGTCTTTGATTCATTTGAAGGGCTCTCGCCCCCCCAATCCGAGGATCAACCCAGCAGCGACCTGGCCTTTCATTGGGCGGCTGGCGATCTGTCGGTGCCCCTTGAGGAAACGATGGGCAAATTGAGCCGCTTCGACAATATCCGCTACTACAAGGGCTGGATTCCAAACCGGTTTCCCGAAGTGGCCGAACGCAGCTTCGCTTTCGTCCATGTCGATGTCGACCTTTACCAGCCAACCAAGGATGCCCTTGCATTCTTTTATCCGCGCCTTGTGCCCGGCGGCATCCTGTTATGTGACGATTACGGCTATCACACCTGCCCTGGCGCGCGCCGGGCCTTCGACGAGTTCGCCGCGACGACGCCGGAGCGCCAGGTGGTACACCTGCCAACCGGCCAAGGTTTCATCACCAAGCGGGCCGGGAACGCAGCCCAAGGCTGAGCGCAACGATGTGCGGCATTCTCGGATCGCTCGGCCATCCTCCTCCCGAACCTGAACTGTTCGGGCAGATGCTCGACACCCTGGCTCACCGCGGCCCAGACGGACGGGGAGTGCGCACCCTGGCCGGAGGCGCCGCGCGCTTCGGCCACCGGCGCCTTGCCATCATTGACGTCAGCCAGGACGGCGCCCAACCGATCGGCAACGAGGACGGCACAGTCTGGCTGACCTACAACGGTGAGATCTACAACCACCGGGAGTTACGCGACGAATTGATGCAACGCGGACATCGCTTCGCCTCGCGCACCGACTCCGAGGTGATCGTGCATGCCTACGAAGAGTGGGGCGAAGCCTGTCTCGCGCGCCTGCGCGGGATCTTCGCCTTCGGACTCTGGGACGACGCTAGACGATCCCTTCTTCTGGCCCGCGACCCCCTCGGCGTCAAGCCGCTCTACTATGCGCACTACGGCGACCGGTTCACCTTCGCCTCGCAGCCCAAGGCGATCCTGGCCGATCCCGCCTTCCCGCGCGCCATCGATTCACATGGCCTGCGCGACTTTCTGGCATACGGCTACGTTCCCCATGCACGCAGCGCCTTCGCCGGAATGGCGAAACTGCCGGCAGGGCACCTGGCGACATTCCGGGAGGGCAGGCTGACCCTGCAGCGCTATTGGCACCTTGATTGCGCTGACAGTATCACCAACCCGCAGCAGGCTATCGAAGAACTCCAAGACGGCATTGCCCATGCCATCCGTTCGCAGTTGGTCGCCGATGTACCGGTCGGCTTTTTCCTGAGTGGCGGTATCGACTCAAGTTTGCTGGTGGCCATGGCCCAGAGCCAATTGCCGGCACTTCGCAGCTTTACCGTGGGTTTCGAGGAAACCGGCAGCGACGAGCGCGGTTATGCTCGACTGGTCGCCGAGCACTTCGCCACACAGCACTTCGAGAGCGTCGTCGTACAGCGCGATATCCGGCAGCGCCTGCACGAAATGCAGGAACACTTCGATGAACCGTTCGACCCGACTGCACCGATTCCCTTCCTGGAAGTAGCCAGACTGGCCCGACAAAACGGGACGGTCGTAGCGCTCGGCGGCGACGGGGCGGACGAAATGTTCGCCGGCTACCTGCGCTACGATGACTTCGACCGTCCGGACTGGATTCCCGACGGTACTTCGAGCAATCTCTGGCGCCACCTCCGACGCTGCAACCTGCTCGGCCCGCGCCGCTCGGCGCCTGGCGATCTGTCGCGCTACTTTCACTACGAAGGGTGCCTCGACACCCAAGGCTTGCGCGCAGTGCTGGCACCGGGGCTTCTCGATCGACTGGACGACAGCTACGAATCGGCCATGCAGCGCTTTTACCGGCCTGATCTGCCAGCGGTCAGCGCCGCCCGCTATCTGGACGCCAACTTGTTCATGATCGATCAAGTCTTGTGCAAGGTCGACCGTGCCTCGATGGCCCATGGTGTCGAGGTACGCGTCCCCTTCCTCGACCCCGACCTGGTCAGATTGGCTTTCCGGATTCCGCTTGCCCTGCATTATCGCAGCGGCGAGCGCAAGGCATTATTCAAGCGGATCGCCGAGCGCTACTTGCCGGCCCAGGTCGTCACGTCACGCAAGAAGGGATTCAGCAGCCCCCTGGAAAAATGGTTCGACGCCGGACACCAACCCTGGATGTGCGAACTAACCGAGCACGGCCTGCTGGTGCAATACGAACTGTTGCGACCGGACTGGTCGCATCGTCTAGAATCCGTACCGACGGCTCAAGGCTCGATCGGCAAACGAGCCCGCTGGCTGATCCTCACTGCCGAGCTCTGGGCTCGCCGCTGGATTGCAGGCCAAGCGCCGAGCAGCAATGAATCGTTTGACCAAGCCACCGTTGCGCCTTTCGACAATAACGCCCTGCCTCTGCCGACATGACAAGAGGACACTCAGACGTCACGATCGTGGTGCGCGAATGCGGTGAACGTACGGCCGAGCTTTGCGTATGGCTGTTGCAGCAGACCTTTCCCGAGCACGAAATTCATCGCGTCAGCGCCCGCCCCTTCAGTGAAACGCTCCGGCTTTCCCTGGAAAAAGGAAAGGCCGAGGGACGGCCATGGACACTGTGCATCGACGCCGACGTACTGGTGCTGCCCGAGCTAACGGAACTGCTGGCTGAGGCTGAGACAATGCCAACTGATGTATTTGAGATACAGGGATTAGTCATCGACAAGTTGATGACGGCACCCAGAGCAGCTGGCAATCACCTGTACCGCACCGACCTCATCCCTCGGGCGCTGCCCCTGATTGCTGCCGGACAAGGCCTCCGGCCGGAAACGGAAATGATCGAAGCCATGGCCTCTGAAGGCTTTCCGAATCGGCAGTCAGTCATTGTGGTGGGCCTACACGACTTCGAACAGTCCTATCGCGACATTTACGCCAAAGCCTTTCTGCACGGCCACAAGCACCGCTTTCTGCTGCCGCTCTACCGGCCACTCTGGAAGTTGCTGGCACGCAGCGACGCAGACTACCGGGTCGCCCTGGCCGCTCTTGACGAGGCCTGCTCGGATAGTGCACCGCCGAGCGTTTCGCGGGATTTTCGCGCCGAACAAGCCAACGCAGTGGCTGCACGACTGGGGCTGTCGGAAAAACCCAGACTGGACTTCGTGCCGGACAGCGCCGTGCTGTACGACTGGGCTCGACTAGCCAGCTTTCCCGGCGAAGCACGGGCATTGAGCGGGCAAATTGCCTCCACCCTGCAACGCGGACTCTTCCCGGTGCCGTTGACGGATTCGTCGCATTGCATGCCGATCGCCTCGGGCGACGCACGCCCCCACGTGCTGCTGGTTTGTGCCAATGTCTATCCGCAATTCGACTTCTGCGCCCCCCCCGTCGGTGGTGGCATGGAAACACGGGCGGCACTGTTCGGACGCGGACTGGCTTCAAGCCGACGCTGGCACCTCGGCTTCGTGGTCAGCGACTTCGGTCAGCCCTTCGTGACGCGCCACGAAGGTATCGATTTCCACATCTACCAGCCCGTCTACCGCCGCGCCGGCCGCAATGTCTTTCCGCGCTTGCGCAAGCGCCGCTGGTTTCCC
This sequence comes from Dechloromonas sp., assembly GCA_008933675.1. Lineage (GTDB taxonomy): Bacteria > Pseudomonadota > Gammaproteobacteria > Burkholderiales > Rhodocyclaceae > Azonexus. The sequence goes on along the minus strand of WBUO01000005.1, from coordinate 25,897 downwards.
ATTCTCAACCTGGACCGGCACGATTTCGAACTGCTCTGGCAGATTCCGCTGATTGCCACGTGGCTTGCACTGCCGGCACTATTCTTCCCTCGCTTCTGGCGCAAACTACGGCCAGACGTCGTCTGCTGTTTCGGCAATAACACGCAGTCGGCAGAGGTAATCGCTGATAGTCGCCGTGCCGGTATTCCAACCATACTATGCGTCGCCTCTGACAAGGACATTTCACCTGACTACCAACTCGGCAACCAAGAACTGAATCACTATGGCATGCCGAAATGGAAAGGGCACTATGCGCTATGCAACGCTGACTGTATCGTTGTCCAATCCGTTACCCAGCTGCAGGCCTTGCGTGACCACTTTGGACGAGATGGCCTTCTGATCCGCAACCCGGTACACATCGCACCCGATGATCCGCAATATTGGCGACCTCGACAACAGCGTGAGTTTGTACTCTGGATTGGCCGATCCGATGATTTAAATAAGCGACCGATGCTCTTTGTGCAACTGGCACAGCAGTGTCCTGAGTTCAATTTTCTGATGATCGTGAGTCGTACTGATGAGAGCTCTTTCGTCGCGCTACAAGAGCACTGTCCGTCCAATCTGCGCATTCTCGAGCATCTACCTCCTCAGGAGATTTGGGACTATCTACACCGCGCCCGCGCACTGGTGAACACCTCCCGCTTCGAGGGCGTCCCCAATACTTTTCTGCAAGCCGCTGTAGCAGGAGTACCGATAATTTCGCTCGAGGTCGATCCAGATGGGATGCTAGCCAACAAGCGATGTGGCATCTGGGCGGAGGGAAACCCTGACCTTCTCCGAAGAGCACTCGAACAGATTTGGAATTCACACGATCAGGCAGATGCTCTAGCAATCGACTGCCACAAGCATGTCCTGGAACAACATGAGGCCAGTGCCCGCATAGCAGAATTCGCGGCATGTATTGACGCAATGTGCCAGCAATCAAGTGCGCGACCATCCAAGCTGCCCTGGTGGCAACGCATAAGGAGATTCGCCCCTTATTACACCGCCGACAGGAGAAAGCATGTCAATTGAGCGTCTGCTGCAGCATTTCTGCCCCGACAGCCATTTATCGATACTTGACCTAGGATGTGGCAAGGGAGAACTGGTTGCTCACTTGCGTCAACAGGGGCATGAAGCCTACGGCTGTGACATAGCAGGGTCCGATGCTTCAAATTTCGTGCCGTCCCCACAGTCCGATGGCTCCTTACGTAGCATCCAACTTGCCCCGTACCGCTTGCCCTTCGAAGACAATCAGTTTGATTGTGTGGTCAGCACTCAGGTGCTCGAGCATGTCATGGACTATGCCAGCACCTTTCGCGAAATCCACCGGGTGCTCAGACCCGGCGGCATTAGCCTCCATGTGTTTCCAAGCCGCTATACCTTCATCGAGCCACATGTCTTAGTGCCGCTCGCCACGCTCGTCCGGAACAGACCGTGGCTCTATTTCTGGGCCTTGCTAGGCATACGGAATCAGTTCCAGAAAGGGAAAAATGCCCGCGAGGTTACTCAGCTCAATTACCGCTATCTTCACGCGCACACCAACTATCCAACTCGCGCGGAGATTCGCAAGCATGGCCGCCACTTCTCCGAACTAGAATTTCGGGAGGACGTGTTTTTCATTCCCGACCCACGTATCCAACCAAGCCTTAAGAAACGTATGTTCGTCGCGCTTGGCGGAGATTGGCTACGAAGGCGAATCTGGGGGAGCTTCGTCGCGAGGGCGCTATACCTGCGAAAATAGCTGCGTAACGATGTTGTCAGTAACGGCCCTTCTGCCAAACAAGACCAGCCAACACAACTCAACTTATCCCGCAGGCGTGATCTTTGCCCATCAAACAATTTCAGTTCCACGAAACGCCTTCATGCTGAACACCATCGCCAAGAAGACATTCCATGCCCTCAAGGCTAGGTGCCGATCATTAAAGCGCTGGCTGATTGCAGAGCAGACACTTGCACATCTGCAATGCATTCGGACGCATGAGTTGCTAGTCGTGGCAGAGATTCTCCCCTCGCGTAAGCGCCTGTTAGAGATTGGTGCCGGCACAGGGTGGCAGGCGCATGATCTGGCACAACGTGGCTACCAAGTTAGCGCCATTGACCTCCCCGCCAGCAAGTATGCGGAAGACCGCGTATTTCCAGTCATCGACTATGACGGCCAGACAATCCCATTCGACGACAGTGTCTTCGACATCGTCTACACGTCTAATCTGCTTGAGCACATCCCACACCTTGACTCGTTCCAGAAGGAAATCCGGCGAGTCCTGCAAGCAGATGGGTTTGTCATTCATGTCCTGCCGTCAGGCAGTTGGCGCTTCTGGAGCAATCTCTCACATATTGTCCGGTATCGCACTTGGCCACACCCACACGGCGAACACGCCGCCAACGCCATCGAGGAAATAGGCCTGTTCTCAAAGCGCGCGTGGCGACAGACATTCCGTGATAGTGGATGGCAAATCGCTGCCGAGCGCTCAAACGGGCTCTTCTATACGGGCAGTTCGATACTGGATGCACGGCTTGGCATTAAGATGCGCCGCCGCCTAAGCCGATTGCTGGGCAGTTCATGCAACATCTTCGTCCTGCGCACCTCGGACCTTTAGCGAATTGAACTCGATCAACATCGTCTGCCACAACGTCTATCCGATCTTCGACCCCTCCATCGCCTGGGGCATTGGCGGGATGGAAACGCGTGCGGCCTTGTTAGCGCGTGGTCTAGCCCGCTCCGGCCGCTGGAATGTGCGTGTAATCGTCAACGATTTTGGCCAGCCACAGAGAGTCAAGCTCGAGGGCATCGAGTTCGACATCTACCAGCCCCTACACCGTCATGCGTCTGACAACGTCAATCCACGTTTTGCCCGACGCAAATGGTTTCCCGCACTCAATCTAGACCGCCGTGACATTCCGTTAATCTGGCAAATCCCTCTGCTGTTCGTTTTCCGCATGCTGCCGGGCTGGCTCTGCTCAATTTTCTGGCGCCGCCGGAAAGCGGATGTCACCTGCTGCTTTGGCAACAATGGCACATCTGCCCAGGTAATCGCCGACTGCCGTCGCGCCGGCCTAGCGACCGTACTTTGCATCGCGTCGGATGACGACCTCGCCGCTGACTACCAGCCCAACGACGAAAGTCTCAACGACTACCGAACCCCAAAGTGGATGGCCCACTACGCGTTGGAAAACGCTGACCACGTCTTCGTTCAGACCGAACGTCAGATGCAACTCCTTGAAAGTCGTTTCAACCGACAAGGCGACCTGATCCGCAATCCTGTCGACATCTCGGCGAATGCGCCGGCCCAATGGCCTTCACGCAGCGAACGCGACGTAATTCTGTGGATCGGTCGTTCCGACACCTTTCACAAGCGCCCCCTGCTGCTGGTCGAACTGGCAAAACGCTGCCCTGATCTCCCCTTCTTGATGATCATGAACAAGACACATGTCGACATCTTCGAGACCGTGCTTGCGAACCGGCCACCGAACCTGACTATCGTCGAGCGGGTTCCCCATCGGGAAATCTGGGATTATTACCGTCGCGCCCGTGTTTTTGTCAGCACCTCAGCCTATGAAGGCTTTCCCAACACTTTCCTGCAATGCGCCGTCGCTGGCGTACCCGTAACCTCACTATCCGTTGACCCCGAACAGATCCTCGCCAAATATGGCTGCGGTCTCCTTGCCGATGGCTGCATGGAACGCTTGGAGCAACACGTTCGCGCGCTTTGGTCCAATGCTGATCTAGCCGACCAGCAGGCACGCGCCTTTCACAACTACGCCCTCACGCACCACGGCCTAGAGGCCCAGGTGGAGCGTTTCGAGTCATTGTTACAGAAGGTGATCGGTAACCCACTACGTGATCCCGTACGCCCCTGGTGGCGCCAGCCGCGCCGGCGTTTCGTGCGCCGGACGGAGCCCTGAAATGTGCGGCATCACCGGCATCATCGGCCGGCAGCCCCTCCGGCAGCCCCATCCGCTGTCTTCCCTGGTCGACGGTATCGTCCATCGTGGCCCCGACGACCGCGGCGAATACCTGTCGCCCAACGGCGTCTGCGCGCTCGGCCACACCCGCCTGTCCATTCTCGACCTGTCGGCGGCCGGCCACCAGCCGATGCAGGACACGGTCACCGGCAACACCATCGTCTTCAACGGCGAAATCTACAACTTCGCCGCCCTGCGCAAGGCCTGCGAAGCCGACGGCTACCGCTTCCGTTCGCACTCCGACACCGAAGTCATCCTCGCGCTCTACCGCCGGCATGGCGTGGACTGTTTGCGCTTCCTGCGCGGCATGTTCGCCTTCGCCCTGTGGGACGAGCGGGAGCAACGACTGTTCTTCGCCCGCGACCGGCTCGGCAAGAAGCCTCTCCATTACGCCGAATCGGCCCAGGGGTTCACCTTCTGCTCCGAGATCGATCCGCTCGCGCGCCATGCATGGACCGACTGCCGACTCGACCGACAGGCCCTCGATTTCTTTCTCCATCTGCAGTACATCCCGGCGCCATGGAGCATCTACCGTGGCATCCGCAAGCTGCCGCCGGCCCACTACGGCCTGCTCGATGCAGCGGGACTGCGCATCGCGCGCTACTGGTCGATCGACTATCGTGACAAGGACGAATTTACCGACAGCCAAGCCCTCGACGCCTTCGAGGAAAAACTGGCCGAAGCCGTGCGCCTGCGCATGGTCGCCGACGTGCCGGTCGGCGCCCTGCTCTCCGGCGGCGTCGATTCAAGCGTCATCGTGGCCCTGATGGCCAAGCAGTCCGCCGCCCCGGTAAATACTTTTAGCGTCGGATTCACCGAAGCTGCCTTCGACGAATCGGCCTACGCCCGCCAGGCGGCGGAAATCTGCGGCACACGGCACCGCCCGGCAGAACTTGGCGCCCCCGACCTGGACATCCTGCCGACCCTCGTCCGACGCTACGGTGAACCGTTCGGCGATTCCTCGGCGCTCCCCTCGTTCGCCGTCTGCGCGGCCGCGCGCCAGGAACTGACCGTCGTGCTCAACGGCGATGGCGGCGACGAACTGTTGGGCGGCTATCCGCGCTATTCTTTGCCCGACACGACCATCCGGCTGGCGACTTGGATCCGCAAACGCCGCCCCCTGCCCTTGATCGATCCGGCAAAATGGCTGGGCAGTCGCGGCCCGTTTCCGTTCAAGAAACTCCGCCGGCTGGCCCTCGACCACCTGCTGCTGCCCGATGCCGGCCCATTCACCATGTACGGCGGCAGTCGCAACGACAGCCTGCGCCAAACCCTGCTCGGCAGCAACGCGCTCGCCGACAACCTGCCGCAATGGCGCGCCGGATGGTTTCGTCAGGCCAGACAGTTCTCCGACAATCCGGTGGACAGCATGTTGTGGCTGGACAATCACACCTATCTTCCGGGCGATCTGCTGGTGAAGATGGACATCGCCGCGATGCATTGCGGGCTCGAAGCCCGCTCGCCACTGCTGGACCATCAACTGATCGAGTTCTGCGCCAGGCTGCCCAGCCGTTTCAAGGTGCGTCAGCGCACCGGCAAGTACCTGCTAAAGAAGCTGGCGGAACGCTACTACCCGAAGGATTTCGTCCATCGCCGCAAGATGGGCTTCGGCATTCCGCTCGACAGCTGGCTGCGCGGCCCGTTCCGCGCGCTGCTGGACGATGTGCTGCGCGACCCGCAGTGCATGGCCCCGCTGGACCAGGACAGCATCGACCAAATCAGACGGCGCTTCCTGGAACAAAAGAGTGACGAAGCCACGCGCCTCTGGCCGCTCTTCATGTACGGCCTCTGGCGCCGTCACGGGGCCCCCGTGCAGTTGGGGGACTGAGACCATGCTCAAGTTCCTGCGCAAGACCCACCGCCTGTTTGCCAGTCGTCCCGCTTCCGGCATCGCAGCTGCCCTGCTGGCGGCGGCACACGATACCACGACCGAGCGCCGCTTCGCGGTCCAGCCGGCTGCCACCGGCGGCTATCGGATAGTGCGCCGCCGAACCTGGCGCCGACCATCCAGAATGGCCTTCATCAACGCCCTGCAGCAACACCTCGGAATCCCCACGCCCGACTTTCGGCGCCGCGCCGAGAGCCGGGAGGCCGGCACCGCGCCACCAGCCTCCGCCGCGTGCCGCGGCACTCTGTTGCTGGCCGGAGAACAGGCGCTACTCGATCCTCGCATTGCGCACTACCTCAGCCAACTGGCCGCTACCGGACAACTGCACCTGGTCTACCCGGATGCGCTCTACCTGGCCGAAAGCTGTACCCTGCCTGTCCTCACCGGGGTCAAGGCCGACGCGACCGGCCAGGCCTGTCTCGCCGAACTTCACCGGCGCGGCATGGGCTGCATCTGGCTGTCCGCCGCGGACGACGTCACCCTGGCCGAGGTGCCGCTGTACGAAGCCTGCCAGCAGCAGGCCAGACCGGTAGCCGACGGATTGCGGCTGGATTACGCCCCCATCGTTCGCCCGCAGCCGCCCGTACCAAGCCATCCGGTAGCGCCGCCACGCGCTCGCCCGCTGCGCATCCTGACCTATCGCTGGCATGTTCCGCACCAGTACGAGCTGTTCAAGCTCGGTGCCGAATTCACGCTGCTCACCGATCTCGGCGAAAGCAGTTGTCGCTGGTGGGATCTCGGACAGCGCCCCTGGCCCGAGAACGCCCGTTTTGCCCGCTGGAACGAGATCGACCCGACTCAGTTCGACCTCGCCCTGCTGCATTTCGACGAACATATTCTCGATGTACCGGACAAGGATCCGGCGGTCGGAGCGGACTGGGGCAAGAGTTTCCGTTTCCTGCTCGGCACCCTGAGCATTCCGCGTATCGCGATCTGCCATGGCACGCCGCAGGCACCGGATGCACTTGCCGATCCGGCGACCGCCGAGGCGCATCGGCAGACCCTGGTCGACCTGCTTGGCGACACGCCCGTCGTTGTCAATTCCCATCAGGCCCATGCCGAATGGCGCTTCCGCAACGCCCGGGTGATCTGGCAGGGATTCGATCCCGGCGAGTTTCCCGAACGTCGGTCCACGGCAGGACAAGTTGCCAGGATCCTGACCCTGCCGCACAGCGCCTATACCCTGCGCCCTCGCTACCACGGCGCCGACCTGCTGGAAGGCGTCAGAAACCGGGTCCCGCTGCCCTTCGAACAACTGTCCGTCCCCGAACCGGACCTGCGGCTCGGCGGCAACGCCTATGCGCGCGCCAAGTTCGCCCACTACATTGCGACGCTCCACCGCTACGCCATCTACTTCAATCCCACCGTGCACTCGCCGATGCCGCGTACCCGGGGCGAAGCCATGCTCTGCGGGCTAGCCACCGTCAGCGCCACCAGCCATGACGTCGATCTGTTCATCAACAACGGCATCAACGGCTTTCATGCTGGAAGCGTGCCGGAACTGGCCGAGCAGATCCGTTACCTGCTCGACGATCCCGAGCGTGCCCGCCGGATTGCCCGGGCGGGACGCGCGACCGGCATCGACCTGTTCGGCATCGAGCGCTTCCTTGCCGACTGGCGGCGCCTGATCCGCGACACGCTCGGACATGACGCGATATAACGCATCGGACCGCGACGCCTGCCATGCCTTCCTACAAGAAACTCCTGTTCGCCGCTTACCGGACCTTCATGCGCTGCGTCGGTTCGCACTTCGACCATCGCTACCTGGATCCGCAGGCTCCGCTCAGCGAGCGAGCCAGTCACGGCCGCCACCTGCAGACGCTGTCCCGGATTGGCAATCACCCAGGCAAACGAATTCTCGAAATCGGCAGCCGGGAAGTCACCGGCCGCTCGGTCGCCCGCGAAATCTTCGCCGAGGCAAAGTACGTCGGCTTCGACTACTACGCCGGCGCCAACGTCGATGTGGTCGGAGATGCGCACCGGCTGACTGACTATTTCGCGCCGGAATCCTTCGACCTCATCTACTCGAGGGCCTGTTTCGAACATTTCGCGATGCCCTGGATCGTTGCCGAGGAGATGATCAGGCTGCTGAAACCGGGCGGCATCCTGTTTGTCGAGACGCATTTTTCCTTTTCCTCGCACGAGCGTCCCTGGCATTTCTTCCAGTTCAGCGACATGGGCCTGCGCGTTCTTTTCCCCGAACCCTTCGGCATCGAATGCCTGGAAGCCGGCATGTCCAACCCGATGATCGGCCGCTTCTCGCGGCTCGCCGACGAGTATCTGCGCTATCGCCCGATCGCCGGCCTCTACTGCCACAGCGAGTTCCTCGGGAGAAAGGTTCGCAGCGTCGACCGCTTCGACTGGCGCAACCAGGCCTTGTCGACGCTCGTCCAGGACACGCGGTATCCAGCGCCGAACTCCGGCGATGCCGTGCTGCCGCCAGAAAGGCCGGCACCATGAATTCCGTGTCGCCGGGCCTGGTGGGCCGCATCTGGCCACGCCTGCGCCGGGGCATGGTTGATGCTGGCCTGGGCGAGCTGCTGCTTCGCCTGAACGTGCTCGGCTTGGTGGAAACACGGCGGAAGCTAGCTTTTCAGCATATCGCGCCGGGCAGTTGCGGACTTGAGATCGGCGCCCTGCATGCCCCCCTTCCCTTGCCTCCCGGAGCGCACGCCTGCTATGTCGACAAGCACTGCGTCGATACCTTGCGCACGCTGCGCGCCGATGCGGCGACAACGCTAGTCATCCCCGATCTGCTCGCCGACGGCCTGCGCCTGCATTGCATCGCGGCGGAAAGCCAGGACTTCGTAATCGCCAACCATCTGCTGGAACATGCCCAGGACACGCTGGGCACCCTGTGCAACTGGCTGCATGTCCTGCGTCCCGGCGGCACGCTCTTCATCGCGGTGCCGATCGGCGCCCGCTGCTTCGATCGGGGACGGCCACTGACCACGAACGAGCACTTTCTCGCCGACTACGAACTCACGCTGGCCGGCGACACCGCCGCCATGCGTCAGCGCAATCTGGCGCACGTCGAAGAACACCTGGCCATCTCGGCACCGGCGATCGCAGCCCTGCAGGGGCAATCGTGGGTCCCCCCCGGCGATGGGGAGCGGCAGCGGCTGATCACCCATTTCCTCGACCACAACCCCGAACAGATTCATCACCATGTGTTTTCCCGCACCTCGCTGGGCGAATTGCTGCACTTGCTGTGTCGGGTCGTCGGCGGCGCCTGCCGCGTAGAGCGCGTCGCCGCCTCCCGGGTCGAAGCCCTCGCCATCGTCCGCCGCCTCCGCTGACATGAGCTGGCTCAATCTTCCCCGCGCCCTGCGACAACGTCCGGCATTCCGTCTGGGCGAAAAGATCCTGCGCATTTGGCGCCGGGCTGGCCTGGCCGGTCTATGGTGGCAACTGCGCCAGCTCGACAGCCAGACCCGCTGTTACGCCGACTGGCGCAAGCGCGAGGATGCCGACGCGGCTGGCGAGCACGCACGGCTGCAAGCCGAATTGGCGGCCCTCGACAGCCCACCACTGATCTCCATCGTCATGCCCGTCTGCGACCCGCCGGAGCGCTGGCTGCAACAGGCCATCGACTCCGTCCGCCGGCAAGGCTACCCGTGTTGGGAGCTGTGCATCGCCGACGATGCCTCGCGCTCCGTGCCGGTACGACAGCTGCTGCGGGCGGCCGCCGCGGCCGATTCGCGGATCCGGCTGGTATTCAGGGAAAGTCGCGGCCATATCTGTGCAGCGACCCGTTCCGCCCTGGAACTGGCCACTGGCGACTTCATTACCTTTCTCGACCACGACGATGAACTCGCCCCTGCCGCCCTGGCTTACGTCGCCTGCGAAATCGGCCGCCACCCTGAAACCGATCTCTTGTACAGCGACGAAGACCTGATTGGCACCGACGGCCAGCGCTACAATCCCTATTTCAAGCCGGACTGGAACCCCGAACTACTGCGCAGCCAGAACTACCTGTGCCACCTCGTCGTCTATCGGGCCACGCTGCTGCACTCGCTCGACATCCTCGCGCCCGAGGTGCAGGGCAGCCAGGACTGGGATCTGGCGCTGCGGGCAAGCGAACGCGCCGGCCACATCCGTCACCTGCCTCGCATCCTCTATCACTGGCGCTCGCTCCCCGGCTCGACGGCCCATTCCGATACGGCCAAGCGCTATGCCCTGACGGCCGGCCGGCTGGCGGTACAGGCCCAACTGCAGCGCTGCAGCGAAACCGCCGAGGTCGAACTGCTGCCGTTCGGCCACCTGCGCATCCGGCGCCCCGCGCCCGACCTGCGGCTGAGCGTCATCGTGTTCGATACTGACGGCGCCTCCTCCGCCTCGGCGCCGTGGAAGCCGCCCGCCGGGCCCAATGTCGAACTAGTGCACACGACACTGGGACTTAGTTCGCCCGATCGTTCCGACAGCCGTCTGGCGGAACAGCTAAATCAGGCAGCACGACAGGCGACGGGCGACATGCTCTGTTTCGTCGACCGCCGCTGCCAGCCGACCACGCCCGACTGGCTGGCGACATTGGCAGCCGAAGCCGCCCGACCGGGCATCGGGGCCGTAGGGGCACGCCTGCTGCAGCCGAATCGGCGCGTCTGGCATGCCGGTTACCTGCTCGATCCGGAAAGCGTGGTCGGGCATCCCTATCGCGGAGCACCGGAGCATTTCGCCGGGCAACGTAACCGTGCGTTGCTGCAGCAAAACGTATCGGCCGTGTCCGCCACCTGCCTGGCGGTACGGCGGGCGCTCTTCGAAGACGTGAACGGCTTCGACCCGGCCAGCGGGCCATACTTCGACGTCGACTTCTGCCTGCGCCTGCAGGAACAAGGCCTGCGCAACATCTGGACACCGTGGGCCACGCTGGTGCTGCATGCGGCGACGAGAGGCGATGCCGGCAGCGCCACGGGAAGCGGCCTGGCCCGGCAGCACATGCAGGTCAAATGGCGGGAACAACTGCGACAGGATCCAGCCAGCCATCGTGTGCTGAGCCTTGAGCGCGGTCTGCCGGTTCCACGGACGCAGGGCCAATGAAAACGCGCATTTCCATCGCCCTGGCCACCTGCAACGGCAGCCGCCATCTGGCCACCCTGCTCGACAGCCTGACGGCCCAGACGCAGCTTCCGGACGAACTGGTTGCGCTGGATGACGCTTCCACAGACGATACCGTCGCCATTCTCGAGGCTTTTTCCACGACCGCCCCGTTCCCCGTGCGGATTCTGAGCAATCCGCAGCGACTCGGCGTCAGCGAGAATTTCAGCCGGGCCATCGCACAGTGTCGCGGCGACAGCATCGCCCTGGCCGACCAGGATGATGTCTGGCGGCCGGACAAGCTGGCACGGCTGGCCGCAGCTCTGATGCCATCCAACGTCCTTGCGGCCTTCTCCGACGCCGATGTGGTGGACGCCGAACTGGCGCCGCTGGGCTACACCATGTGGCAGCGCGTCCGCCTCACCCCCGACGAACTGCAGCGCCTGGAGAATAGCCAGGGATTCGGCGTGCTGCTCAAGCATCACATCGTGACCGGAGCAACCTTGGCCTTCAGGACAGCGCTACGTGACTCGGCCCTGCCGATTCCGCCGGACTGGCCGCACGACGCCTGGCTGGCCCTGATCGCAGCGGCGCAGGGGCAGTTGGTGCCCCTTCGGCAGGCACTGGTCGCCTATCGGCAGCACGACGGCAACGTCGTCGGCGGACGACGCAAGCCGCTCCGACATCAGATCCGTGAAGCCCTGAAGGTCGATCGCGGTCGGTGGTACGGCGAGGAACTTGCCCGCTGGCACGCCCTGGCCGCCCGCCTGGAACAATGCACCACGCCCGGCGGCATCGGCACGGCCCTGGCCGGCAAGATCGCCCATCTCGAAGCCCGGGCACAGTTGCCGGCCCCGCGCTGGCGCCGGCTCCCCGGCATCCTGAACGAGTTGCACCGCGGTCGCTATGCCCACTACGCCCGCAACTGGGGCAGTATTGCGCTCGATCTCCTGATCAAATAGCCGCCTCCAGCAATGGCCTGGGATTTCCACCCAAGCGCCGGCAAGGGTCGACGTTTTTAGTGCAGATCCGGCAGGCCGTGCCGCAACAGCATCCGCAGCTTGTAAGGCAGCGCGATGAAGGGGACAAAGAACGCGGCAGCGCCCCCCTCCCGCCGCTCCATCACCTCGTGCCGCAACTGCCGCAACGGCCATCGCTGCTGCCAGATCGCAGCAAATACCGGCAGATAAACTACGCTCAGGTACGCCGGACTGCGCCGCAGCAGCGCCAACAAACCGCCCTCGAGCAGCAACAGCAGCAGATGCAGCCCCGCCAGCGGCAGCAGCAGCGGCGCCGGACAGGTCGTCAGCAGAACGAAAGTCTTGTTCCGCTCGGACAGCGCCCGCCGCCGAAAGGTGCTGGCCAGCCGGCCGTCACGGGTCTTGCCGCCGCCGAAGCTCACACCCACCCGGTGCCGGTAGCCGGCAGCGTCGGGCACACGCACCGGATAACCGGCCAGGCGCGCCCGGCAGCACAGGTAGAGATCCTCGCCGATCGAGCCGAACCACTCCGGAAAGCCGCCGAGCTCATGCCACAGGCTGCGGGGCAGCCACAGACAGGCGCCGATCGCCATAGCCACCTCGCGCCGCCCGGGGTCGAGATTCGGCACCGGGTTGTAGAACGGATCGAGCAGGCAGCCGCGGTCGATCAGCGCGCCGCTAGCGTAGTCGTATTGCGGCAGGCTGAGCAGCGCCGGGCCCGCCTGCGCTTGCGCCTCGTCCAACAGACAGGCCAGGGCGTCGGGCAGCAGTTCGGCATCGTTGTTGAGCAGCAGCACGTAGTCGCCGCGGGCAGCGGCGACCATGCTGTTGTTGGCGACGCAGAATCCGACGTTGTCGACGCTGCGGATCAGGTGGACGGCGGCATAGTCCCGGCTGACGATGGCCACTGAGGTATCGCTCGAGGCGTCGTCGTGGACGATGATCTCGAGGGTGAAAGCACCGCGCTGGGCGAGTACGGAATCGAGGCAGCCGGCGATCATCGCCGCCCCGTTGTAATTGGCGATGCAGACCGAGATGCACGGGAGGCCGTTCACGGCAGGCTCCGCCAGGTCCGCGCGATGCCCTCCTCGATACCGACACCCGGCATCCAGCCCAGACGGGTGCGGGCCAGCCCGGCGTCAAGCACGATGCGCCCGACATCGGAAGCGCGAGCCGGGCGATAGTCCACGGCCAGCGTCCTTCCGGTGACGCGCTCGACGATGGCAATCAGCTCGCGCAGGGCCACCCCCTCGCCGCTGCCAATGTTGCAGGTGACCGCCGGGGCCGTCAGCGCCGCGATGCAGGCAGCCACCATGTCGTCGATGTAGAGATAATCGCGGACAGCGCCGCCGTCACCATAGACGACCAGCCGACCGCCGTCGCGAGCCCGTTCGAGCAATGTGCGAATGACCCCGAAACCGGCCCGTAGCGGTTGCCCCGGACCATAGACATTGGCCGGGCGCAGGATGCTCAGGCTGCCCGGCTGGCGCTGGCCGAAGACACCGAAGAAACTCTCCAGCGCTAGCTTGCCGGCACCGTGGTAGGAGCCCGGCGCCAGCCGGGTCTGCTCGCTGGCCAGATCGGCGTCGCCGTACAGCGCGCCACCGGTCGACAGCACCACATAGCGCCGTCCGGAGAATTCCTGGGCGTATTCGAGAAAGCGCAGGGCCGGCAGCAGCGAGGCCTCGACCTCGGCCACCGGCTGCCACACGGTGTCAGCCGGAACCGTCGCACCGGCAAGATGAACGACCACGCAGCAACGCGCCAACAGCGGGCGCACCACATCTCGATCGCCCTGATCGCCGCGATGCACGACAACGCCGGCCGGCAAGCCGCTAGCCGGCCGCGTTCCCAGCACGTGCACCTCGCGCCCCTCTGCCGAGAGGCGCGCGGCCAACGCCCGTCCGATAAACCCTGTGCCGCCAACCAGCAGTATGGGACCTCGATTTAATGCATTCACCGGCTCACCCAATTCCTTCACGCCCCCGCCAGCAGCCTAGGCACATTGACCACATAACTGGGCGCCAGAGCATCGCTCAACAGGAACACCGAGCCGTTATACCCCACGGATTTGTGCAACAAAGGATGAACCGATTCAGCAAAATGATCCAATCCCTCACGGAAGCTGCTATGCCAAGTGCTGCTTGCCTTGATTTCAATCCCGGACAGGTGCGGTCCAGCCGTGTAGCGCAAATCAAGCTCTTTGCCTTGGCTGTCGCAAAAGAAGTACAGATTGGGCGACAAGCCCCGGTTGAGGCGCGCTTTCAAAGCCTCGATCACTACTAGATTCTCGAACATGGCTCCCATCAGCGGATCGCGTTCAATTTGCTCCGGTTTTTCGATATCCAGCAGATAAGTCAGCAAGCCCAGCTCGATGAAATAGTATTTTGGCGATTGGTCACGCACTTGCCAAAATTCTCGAAACACGGCGGCATCCAGAGGGGAGCAATCCACCTGGCCATGGAGATAACTCAGCAGTTGAGGAGCCCGCTGAATCTCAGCGTAGATCGCCGGCGCCGGGAATCGCTGCAGAAAGGCCTTCGGATCGTCATACGCCAGTTGCCGAATTTCCGGTTCTTCAAGTGACACATAGGTGCAATCGGGCGACGTGGAACGGACCAGTGTCGTTTTGGCCGACTGACGGGGGCCGAGCACTGTCACCACGGGATATTCCCGTAGCTGGGCGGAAACTCGGCAGCTAACTTACGCGGGATCACCGAAACACTCCCACTTGTGATTTTCCGGAGTTTAATTCCGGATCTTCACAAGTCAAGGCAACAAATCCCGGTATGCCTGTCCATAACGCTGTGCTGCATCCCGCCAGGTGCCGATTTCCTGCTGGACCCAGGCCGCGGCACGTTCTCCCTGGGCGCAGTTGGCAACCGGACAGGCAAATTCATTCAATGCTCTCACCAACCCTTGTTGCGAATCCACAAGACGCCCCAAGGCCCCTTCCTGCAGCAGGTCACGATGCGCCGGCAGGTCGGAGGCGATGATCGGCAAGCCGGCTGCCATGGCTTCGATCATTACCTGCGGCCGACCTTCGTCATGCGTACTCAGGGTCAGCAAGCCCTGCACCCGTGGAAACCAGTCTTCCGCAAGAGCCTGCGGATGGGTTGGGCCATGATAGTGAACCCAGCCCGGCAACTCTAGTGCCTCCTGCATCGGACCGAGCAGATGCAGCTGTCGGTCGCCACCGAACACGCCCTCGCCCCATTCAACCAGATGCCCCAGCTTGGCAGACGTCACGCGGGAAACCACCAACCACTTGCTACTGGCTGCAGCAACAGGCGGACGTTCTATGGCGAACCAGCGGGGATGAATGCCGAAGGGAATTGCCCTAATTTCAGCCACATCGCCAAAATGGCGCTGCAGCATTGGCGCCATCCACTCGGCATTGGGCGCCAGGATCGCCTGCCGCTCGCGCAGCACCGCGCGCAGCATGGGCACCATACCGGGCAGGCGCAGCAGGGCAAGATCGCTGCCGAGCACAGTCACCAGCGCTGGCAGGCGAAGTCCTTTGAGTGGCAGCATGTTCTGCAGCCAATTGACATGCACAACGGCCGGACCGCTGCCGGCGGCAAAATGCTGATAGACCCGGCGCAAACGATGGAGCAGACCGAGCGCTGTTGCCCCCCCGATCAGCGGCCGGTTGCGTAGCAGATGGGCGATACCGCCGCGTGCGACCATCCGCCCCAACCAAGCGCCGTCATCACCGCGCAGCGCCAAGTTCACCCCAGGCGGCAATTCGCCGCCAGGCCCCCAGAAGGAAAGCTGCGCGGCACCGCTGCTCGCCAGCGATTCGGCCATGTCGTAAATGAAACGCCCCCGCCAGTCATCTGGCGTGGCTGGGAACGAGGTCGCAGTGATGAGGAGCCGTAACATCCTTACACCCGACAGCGGATCAACGGCCGCCAACAAGCCGGCACTAGGCGCCTAATGCTCTTCGTCGTGACTGGCATCGATATCCTTGTAGTGCAAGGCCGAAACCTGCTCGGAGACGATACCG
Source organism: Dechloromonas sp. (assembly GCA_008933675.1). Classification (GTDB taxonomy): domain Bacteria; phylum Pseudomonadota; class Gammaproteobacteria; order Burkholderiales; family Rhodocyclaceae; genus Azonexus. Next base: position 10,002 of record WBUO01000005.1, on the reverse strand, counting down.
ATGAGAAAGGTGATGATCGCCGAGATAAACAGCAGGGCGCTCATGTTGGTAAAGCGCCCCGAACTTAAATACGTGAGCAGGTAATAACCAAGGCCGGTCAGGAAGAAACCGGCGCTGATCGGCAGGAATAGTTTCTGCGGCGAATACAGCGTGCCGACCTTGATGATGATCAGCAGGAAACGCACACCATCGCGCAGAGGGCGAATATGACTCTTCCCGATACGCCGTGGCGTATGAATGGGTACATAGCCAACGCTATAGCCGGCTCGGAAGAAGCTCATGGTGATGGTCGTCGGATAGGAAAAGCCGTTCGGCAGCAAATACATGAATTTTCGGAACTTATCGGCGCGCACAACTCGAAACCCCGAGGTCAAATCTTCGACCGTCTGCATCACCATCCAGCTGGCGAAGCGGCTGAACAGATCGTTCGCTACGGCGCGATGAGTGCCAGCATGGGACCCCGACTGGCGAGCACCGACGACCATGTCGTAGCCTTCGTTGAATTTCTCCAGCAGCAGTGGAATGTCCTCCGGCTTGTGCTGGCCGTCGGCGTCCATGAAGACAATAATGTCGCCTGTTGCCACACGGACTCCGCTCTTAATGGCAGCACCGTTTCCTTTAGGGTAGGGATGAGAGTGCACACGAACCCCGGCTTTCCTGCAAAGGGCTATCGACTCATCCGAAGAACCATCATCCACAACCACTATCTCTGCCCCTGGCATGCGCAGCTTCAATTCGGGAAGCAGCGAGGCGAGTCCCTTTGCTTCATTTCTGGCAGGAAGAACAACAGTAACTCGACTCAACGAGCCCCCCTTCATATATCACGCGATCACGTGAGAAAAATCATTCGGACCAAGGACAGCCAAGTGCCAACCGTAGCGACCCCATGATACCTTATGGACTTTGGAACCAAGCATCAACATGGAGAAAGGCAATGATTTCAAAGTGGTTTGATGCAAGTGAAGCCAAGGCCTTCGGAATTTCACTTGCACAAGATTTATTGAAACAAGACATATCGACCCATAGCAAGGGCAAAAAAAACAAAAATAAAACCCACGATGCACTAATAAAACTTCTTGACCGAATCGCAACATTCAAACTACAAAACAAGCTAAATTTCTACAAAAAAGCAAAACTTGGCAACGCATTTAAATGGACCCTCATCGAAGGTGGTTACACCCCGGACGATGCCAATAAACTGACCACATCGCTGCTAATTAAATTGCAAGACTAGATTCACATGTTCAGCTTGTTCAAAAAACTCGTTACCAAGCAAATACAATCGGCAGCCGATAAAAATAACGAACTCGCCATCAAAAAAAAGGAAGAAGGCGATCGGCATCTATCTTCCGGTGACCTAGACAATGCCGAGCATTGCTACCGTGAATCCTACAAATACAACAGTAGCTACTGCGATGCGCTCATCAATATCGCTTACGTTCTGACTGAAAGGAACCGGAACACGGAAGCCATCACCTATCTAGAAATAGCCAAGTCGCTATCCCCACAAAATCCTGATGTATTTTTTTTGCTCGGCCTGGCCAACAGAAAAACAGGAAAAATCGAAGCCGCATTAAATAACTACCAAGCTGCAACACGATACAAACCCGATTTTGAGTCAGCTTACCTTGAACGCTGTCAATGCCTCCTTCAGTCAAACCGGCTCGCCGAGGCTCTAGATACGATCGCCGCAGGAGCAGCGGCATGTCCTACAAATCCAAGCATCCATTACCTTCATGGCAACACATTGGCCTCTATAGGCAAGCTTGATCAAGCAATCTCAGCCTTTGAAAAGTGCATTTCGATACAACCAAACTTTCCCGAAGCACTGGCCAATCTGGCGACAGCCCACAGATTCCAGGGCAATTTCGAAGCCTCTCTCGAGTACTACCAGAAAGCCATCCGGCTACAGCCAACCAATTCAAATCTCTACGTAAGCATTGGCGACCTGCTCGTTAAAACGGGGAAACTCGAACCAGCCCGCGAGAGCTACGAGAAAGCAATCTCCATAGACTCACGAAATTCATCCGCATTGACCGGGATAGCCTTGCTATTGCATAAATCGGGAAACCTGAGCAGCGCCATCGACTACCACGAAAAAGCACTTGCAACAAACCCAGACTCGGCAACAAGCAATAGCCTCTATGGCATCACACTTCAAGCACTGGGCAGACTCGATAACGCAGTACAAGCCTATTCTCGTGCCATTTCAATCAATCCGGAATACGCGGAGGCTCACAACAATCTAGCCGGCGCCCTACACGGAAAAAACGACCTAAACACGGCCATCAAGCATCTGCAAATGGCCATCGCCATTGACCCAAAGTACGCCGAGGCCCATAGCAACCTCGGGGTAGCACTATATGAACAAGGCGATGTCGATGGTTCCATCGCCAGCTTTTATCAGGCACTGCAAGCCAACCCTAATCACATTGCGGCCCATAGCAGCCTACTTTTTGTCTTGAGCTTCTCCCAAAAACATTCGCCCGAACAGTATCTAATTGAAGCAAAACGCTTCGGCGAGAAAGTCTCAAAGCTCGTAAAGCAACCATTGTCCACCCAATCTACCCTGAAAGCCAAAAACACAATTCGTGTCGGACTGGTTTCGGGAGATCTTCGCGTACACCCAGTCGGATATTTTCTTGAAAGCATCATCCAGCACGTCAATCCTGAGATTATTGAATTGCATGCCTACCCGACCAACGACCAAGAGGATGCGCTCAGCAAGCGACTCAAGGCCCACATTAGGAGCTGGAAGCCAATCACTTGGCTGAGCGATGAATCTGCGGCAAGAATGATTCACGACGATGGAATTGACATACTGATCGATCTTGCCGGCCATTCGGCTCACAACCGCCTCCCGGTTTTTGCTTGGCGGCCAGCTCCGATTCAGGCTAGTTGGTTGGGTTTTTTTGCCAGTACCGGGGTTGCGGAAATCGACTATATATTGGTCGACCGCAACTCCGTTCCACCGGATGGACATACACATTATTCCGAAAATCCGTGTTTTTTACCAGAAACGCGCCTATGCTTCACGGCACCAAATGACACCGAGGCAGCAGCAGTTACAGCGCTCCCGGCACAAGGGAATGGTTACATCACATTTGGCTGTTTTCAGAACATGACGAAACTCAACGATAAGGTGCTCGAACTATGGGGGCGCATTGCACAAGCCATCCCAAGTGCCAAATTTCGGTTTCAGATCAAACAACTGAATTGCGAGGAAAATCAAAACTCGCTGCAGAAGCGGCTGGAAAAATTTGGCATTTCTGCTGAAAGAACTATACTATTCGGTCCGCAATCGCGTGCTGACTATCTGGCTGCTCACGCAAATGTTGATTTGATTCTGGATACATTTCCCTACCCTGGCGGAACGACAACGTGTGAGGCACTTTGGATGGGAGTTCCAACGCTGACGCTTCTCGGCAATTCGATGTTGTCACGCCAAGGCTCATCCATAATGGCATGCGCAGGATTGGAAAACTGGATTGCCAGTGACCAGAACGCCTATCTGGCCAAAGCCATCGAGTTTTCCGAAGATGTAAGTTATTTGGCCGACTTGCGACGGGGACTCAGGACCAAAGTCGCCAGCACCCCATTGTTTGATGCACCGCGCTTTGCCAAGGTGCTTGAAGCCAAGTTAAATGAGCTCTATCAACACAAACTGGCGAGCTCACGGTGAGTCGATAGCGGAAATTGCCGCTTCAAGCGCATCAGAAATGGCCATTACATAGCTCGATGCAAGATGCTTTTCGTCTCGATACACGAGACGCCCCCCCTGAATCGCATTGCAATTTCGTTCAGGACAAATAATTTGGTTCAAATCAAGCAGCGCCACGTTACTCCAGCCATTTGTCGCCATCGCCAATGCCTCATTTAAGTGGCCATTCACCACTAGCGGCGTCGTACAGTCGTTTGATATCGGCAAAAACCTAGCCCGCCACATCTGCTGCCCGGCGCAATTTGGGCCATCAAACGGAAGAACCGGGGTTGGCGCAATCAGATAGACCTTACCGGCCGACTCAACGAGTCTTTCAAGAACCCTTCGAGTTCCCGATACCCATTGGGCGGAGCTAAATCCATATGAACTTGCCGACCCCACAAATATCACGTCGGGTTTCATCGCCGCAGTCATCCTGATTGCATCATCCCGCCAAACCCTGCATTCAGTGTATTCCCGCCCAATTCGAGAATAGAAAATATCCTCGTCGACAATCGGACAAGATGATTTGGTGATGACCACAAGGCGCCACTCCGCTCCACCATAAAGTTTGGCTATCGCGGGAAACCACTGTGCACCGATACTATCCCCGAGCAGGACAACCGTATGCGGAGCATCCTGCTTACCAAAACTGCAGACCTTTACATTGGATGAACGGAACCACTCATCACACCCCATCGCATAAATACTCGGAATATCAAGGCGCACTTCGCGATAACGCTCAAGATCCGGAGAAGCAAGCCAGGATGTTGCCCCTCCCAGCCACAGCACTCCTAGCAAAAAAAAAGAAAATGTCGTGCCGACTCCTCCCCAAATCGTCCACCTTGGGCTGAGTTTTGAAAGTCCGCCGTAACGCAACGGATTCTCGACAAAATGAAAGGTCAGTGCAGACAAACAAATTGCAGTTCCTAGCAGAATCGTGGAGGAAAAAGGCGGATTAGCGGCCAGGACGCTGCTCCCCAGGAGAAGAACTGGCCAGTGCCAAAGATAGAGCGAGTAGGAGAGCCGGCCGAGCCATATCATCGGGGGCAACGAAAATAGACGGCCGACGCCATTAGGCGTCGCACGAAAGCCTGACAGCAGTACCAACGCAGCGCCAAGGGAAGGGCCAAATGCACGCCACCCAGGATAAGGAACATTTCCATTCAACATCAGCATTGAGATCAGTATCAGCGCCAAACCAGTCCAACCGAGGCGACCCGCAAACCTCTCCAGCCAGGCAAGCACTACCCCTCTGCAAGGGACTTCCGTGTCTGGCATCCCTTTTATCAGCATGCATAGGGCACAGATTGCTCCCATAGCAAACTGCCATGCTCGTGCAGGCATCAAATAAAACGTCCAGATTGGCTGAGCGCCCTGCAACGCAAATGAAAAAATAAGCGACAGAAAAAGACAGGCGACCAAGGTGTAGCTCGTTACCACTAACCAGCCTTTGTTCAGGCCGCGCGCCAACGAATAGGCCAACATTAGCAACAAGGGCCAAATCAGATAAAACTGCTCTTCTACACCGAGGGACCATGTGTGTAGAAACAGGTTGCTACCGGCGCCGACACCGAAATAGTCATTTTCCGTAAACGTGAAATAAAAATTGCTCACCCATGCAGCCGAAGCCATGCCCGGAGTTATTTGCTCCAACTGCTCAACTGGTGTCAGCAAGGCCATTGCGGCTATTGCCGTGCACGTCAAAACAAACAGCAGTGCTGGAAGCAATCTGCGGATACGCCGTGCGAAAAACTGGGCAAGGTTGAGCCGCCCCCGTGTGCGAATTTCCTCCAGCAGCAAACTGGTAATCAGGTAGCCCGATATAACAAAAAACAGGTCAACCCCTATGAATCCACCCTCGAAGCCGGGAAATCCAGCGTGCGAGAAAATGACCAACAGAATGGCCAGCGCACGCAGTCCCTCGATATCAGAACGAAAGCCAGTTGAAGTCTGGTTGCTCATTCTCTTGAACTGAAGACAGAAGCTAGCTCCTTGGAGCGACATCAATGCCTAGTGACCGTCCAATCTCGAATAGCTCGCTCCGCTGAACGGCAGGGATCTTAAGCCGTGATATCTCACCATAAGCCTTACGCGCCATTTCTTGGTCCCCGGCAATTTGCAGCATCCGAACCAAATTGATTCTTAAGGCAACGTTAGACGGATCGACACTCACAGCCCTGTTCGCGTAATCCAAGGCCAGCGGTATCGATTTCATTTTGGCAAATGCATAATCCATCCCCACCGCCAGGATCATTCCTCTTGCCTTGGCATCCAGCCAGGGATTCTCCAAGGCTGCAGACAGCAGATATTCTACTTCCTGATCGTCAAGACACAATCGGCTTTCCACGAGAAGCTGTGAAAGCTTCGAATAAACTCCCAAGTCTCCGGGCGTATAGCGAGCAGAACTCAGCCGGTCCATCAACTGGGCAAGTCGCGCCGGGTTTGCCGGGCTATTCGTCTGGCAAGCCATATATATCAGTCCAATCAACGGCGCCTTGGCATTCTGGTCGAGTTCGGATGCTCGTTCCAGATAGAAGTTGATTGCCTGAAATGCCATAGGATTTCCCAGACTTCCAGTTACCGACGCTTTCTCCATGAAGACTATCGCAGCCTGATAGTTGGCACGTGCAGAATCCGGATGCGTAGCAACCTCAAGCATAGATCGGCGATATTCATCGCCCCATTGATCCGCTCTTAGTCCGGTAACCAGACCGCAGAAAAAGATAAAACAAATTAGCGCTGTCATCCGCGGCACAGCCATCCAACTCGCTTTTCCGGGAGGAATTACAAGTGCTGACAGGACCAGTAAAGGCCCTAGGGAAGCAAGATAGTTTCGATGCTCATGAACCAGCTCCAGAGGCAAAATCGTGGACTCCAGAAGATGGCTAACCAGGAACCAGGCAACGCCAAATAGCAACCATGGCCAGCGTTGGCGAAAGCGAAGCGAATAAATGATCAGACACACCCACGCAATAAGGGCGATAACCGTACTCAATGGCAGAAACAAGCTGAATGAGACAGGAAAATCATCGTGATACAGGCTGAAAAGATCAGGCAAAGGCAAGAAAATCTGTGCCAAATGGAACCATAGAATTCTCAATTGCGTCAGCAAGCGCTGCGCAAGATCAAACTCGCGATAGCGATAGCCTGCAGAAAGAACATCCCAATAGTGGAAGCCCATCCACAGCACTAGGATGCATCCGATACTTAGCGCCGCAAGCGAAATTCGCTTGAAAACCATCCCCTTTGGCAGCCCAAAAACATACCACTCGCAAAGGAGGAGATACAAAGGGAAGAGCAGCCCGGTCTCTTTGGACATGACCGCAACTGGCCAACAGATCAAGAAACTGAAAGCAATTGCCGCCCAGCGAATTTTCGGTTTTTCCGCGGCACGCCCTTTCAGGTACAAATTCAGGGCGAGCAAGAGAAACAAGGCTGCCAGACTGGTCATGCGCTGGGTTACGAACAGCACGGCAGTCAAATTTATCGGGTGCAGGCTCCAGATCATGGCAACACATGCTGGCAGCAAGCAAGTGTTACGGACGGAACCCGCCTTTATCCAAACGAACCTGACAAGGAGAAAAACCAGCCAGCCATTCACACAATGGATTAACAGATTCACCAGTTTGAAATAAAAAGGATCCAAACCGGTGAAATACAGATTCAGCGCAAAGCTGGCCATACTCAGCGAGCGTCCCAATGGGCTGGAAACACCATTACCGGCAGCCTCCAGCAAACTGGAAAGCGAGCCATCAAACAAACCCAGCGCTGGGTTAGCGGTGATATTCGGCGCGTCGTCAAACAGGAAGGCACCGGCCAATCCAGGCCAGTAGATCATGAAAACCAGCAGGCCGCCGAGTAGCAAGGCAAGCCTACCGACAGATAGCTTACCGAAAACCGAACTCAGTAGCCTATCGGGAATCTTGAAGAAGATCATCGCTTCAATCTGTCTCTGCGGACAAAGCAAAACGCCCCACCAAGGTGGGGCGTTCGGTTGCAATGAAAATCTAAATTAACGGCAGTTTGCGGGCTTGTACTTCGGATCGATGGTGCCGGAACAAACCCACTGGACAACGCCGCTTGCATCGGCAGTACCCGTCATAACAATCGTGCTTCCAGTAATCTTGGGTTCGCCCTGAGCAGTTGCCGTGATAATACCGACGTTGGTAGCGGTTGTCGTGTAATCCACAGCGCTAACGAACTTGGAGTTTTGGGAAGAAAGGCCAGCTGAAGCTACCGCAGGCATATGCCCCAGAGTCTGGAACGCTTCGGCGATAGTGGTACGACCACCAGACGCGGCAAGCACCACTTCCGAAACCTTGGCACGAACCGTGTAGTCCTGATAAGCCGGCAGTGCAACCGCAGCCAGAATACCGATGATGGCCACGACGATCATCAGTTCGATCAGGGTGAAACCTTGTTGAATACGCTTCATTTGAATCTCCTTTGACAAGAAAGGCGGGAAAAGCCGCTGGTTACTATAAAACACCTTCCGTGCCAGCATGACGAAAATTGGCCACAAAATTCATAACTCAATAAAATTCAGAAACTTATGAACAAACACACTGGCAAAAAAAGCGGCGAATGAAGTATGCCGAAGGAGAAAGTGCCGAATTTCGTCACTCGCCCCTGGCCCAATTCGTCATAGGCAGTCGATCTGCTGGACGTTCAGGAACCGCTCGGCATAACGCCGGTAGATTCCCGAGCTAAGGAACACCTCATGCAGATCTGGATCAATATGCCCGTTGTTCCTGAAGTTTTCCAGGATCTGCAGCGCCTGCGACAGCTTCATGCCTTCCTTGTACGGCCGGTCCTTGGCGGTAAGGGCCTCGAAGATGTCGGCGATGCCCATCATCCGGGCCTGCCAGCTCATCTGCTCGCGCTTCAGTCCCTTCGGGTAGCCCTTGCCGTCCATGCGCTCGTGATGGCCGCCAGCGTATTCGGGCACGTTCTTCAGGTGCTTGGGCCAGGGTAGCTGCTCGAGCATGCGGATGGTGGCGACGATATGGTGGTTGATGATCTGGCGCTCCGGTGCAGTCAGGGTGCCGGCACGGATGGTCAGGTTCTCCAGTTCGTCAGCGGAGAGAAAGGGCGCCTCGTTGCCGTCAATGTCGCACCAGCGGTAGTTGCTGCCGATACGCCGGACGCGCTCGATGTCCTCGTCGCGCATGCGCTCGCCACCGACATTGGCTTGGCGCAGGAAAGCGCGGTCGGCATCGCAACGCTGGCAGAATTCGCCGTACAGACGCTCGGCCTCGCCCCTATCCATACCCTCGGCGATGCTGCGCCACATGCGCACTTCGGCATCGCGCTTGAGGACTTCGAAGCGGGTATCGAGCAGGTGGATGCGGTCGAAAATGGTCTGCAGCTTGGTCGCCTTGTCGACGACATGCACCGGTGTCGTCACTTTGCCGCAGTCGTGCATCAGGGCGGCAATGCGCAGCTCGTAGCGGTCCTTGTCGCTCAGCTTGAAGTCGGCCAGCGGGCCTTCGGTGACGGCGTCGACGGCGTCGGCCAGCATCATCGTCAGCTCCGGCACACGCTGGCAATGGCCACCGGTGTAGGGGGACTTTTCGTCAATGGCAAGGTTGATCAGCTGGATGAAGGATTCGAACAGCGTCTCCATCTGCTCGATCAGTTGCCGGTTGGTCAGCGCGATGGCCGCCTGCGAAGCCAGCGATTCGGCAAGGCGCTGATTGGCCGGGGAGAACTCGACGACCTCGCCGGTTGCCGGACTGATCGCGTTGATCAGTTGCAGCACGCCGATGATCTCGCTTTCGTGATTCTTAAGCGGCACCGTCAGGAAGGACTGCGAACGGTAACCGGTACGTTCGTCGAACTTGCGCGTCCCGGAAAAGTCGAAACCCACGGCGCTGTATGCATCGGCGATATTGACCGTCCGCCCGTTGATCGCCGCATGGACGGCGACCATGCTGTCGTTGGGCCGGCCGTCCGGTCGGTGGAGTGCCAGATCGGGGAACTTGCCGGAAGTCGGCTGGCCGCTGGACCCGCCGAAGGCGATGCCCAGCGAGTCGGTGCGCACGATCTCGAAATGCAGGCGCTGCCGATCTTCGGACAGCAGGTAGAGCGTACCGCCATCGGCGCCGGTGATGGTCTTGGCGGCGAGCAGTATCTTTTCCAGCAGCAGGGGGAGATTGCGCTCGTCGGAGAGCGAGGCGCCGATGTCGTTGAGTTGTTCGAGACGGCGGAAGAGATCGTCGAGTGTTTCCATGATGCAGCCTAGTTGATGCGCGATACGCCCGGGGCGGTTTGCCGGATGGCCAGCGCCCGGCTCACCC
>WBUO01000211.1 GCA_008933675.1 Dechloromonas sp. | reverse complement strand
GCCACCTGGGCGATGCCGGCGCCCATGGCGCCGCTGCCGACGACGGCGATGACGGTCTGTTGGGGTAGGGGGGCTTGGCTCACGGTTTCACTCTCCGGTGAAGTTCGGCGCGCGCTTTTCCATGAAGGCCTTGACGCCCTCGGCGTAGTCCGGGCTCCAGCCCAGCTCGCGCATCATGCCGCCCTCGAAGGACAGCTGCTGCTCCAGCGTGTGGCCGGGGGCGGCGTGCATGGCCTGGCGGGTACGGACCAGGGCCTTGGTCGGGGCGGTGGACAACTGCCTGGCCAGCGTGTCGATGCGGTCAGCAAAGGCTGCATCCTCGACGCATTCCCAGATCAGCCCCCACTCGGCGGCCTTTTCGGCGGGCAGCTTCTCGGCCAGCAGGGCGAGGCCCATGGCGCGGGCCATGCCGACGCGCTGTGGCAGGAACCAGGTGCCGCCGGTGTCCGGAATCAGGCCGATCTTGGAGAAGGCCTGCAGGAAGGAGGCCGACTTGCTGGCGATCACCAGGTCGCAGGCCAGCGCCACCGAGGCGCCGGCACCGGCGGCGATGCCGTTGACCGCGGCGATGGTCGGCACGCGCAGGTTCTGCAGGCGCAGCACCAGCTGCTTGTAATTGCGTTCGACGACATTGCCGATGTCCGGCATCTTGCCGTCGACCATCTGCATGGCGCGGTCGGCCAGATCCTGGCCGGCCGAGAAGGCGCGGCCGGCGCCGGTCAGGACCAGCACGCGGATGCTGCTGTCGTTCTGGATGCTGTCCAGCGCGACGCGCAGTTCGGCGTGCATGTCCTCGGTGAAGCTGTTCAGCTTGTCCGGGCGGTTCAGCGTCAGGCGGGCGATGCCGTCTGTGACTTCAAAAAGGATGTTTTCGAATTTCATTCAGTTCTCCTGAACTCGTGCAGAAATCGTAGCGAGCCCGTTCAGGCCGCGCCGAGAAGCGCAGTCGTACTTATGTACGGCGAGCATCGCAGGTGCGGCATGGGCGGGCGCAGTAGATTCATGCGCGGGTTCAAACGTGGTAGCGGCGCTGGACCACCCGGAAGCGGTTGGCGACGAAGGCGGAGTCGGCGTAGGAGGCGTTGGCCGACGGGTTGCCGCCGGTGCCGTGGTAGTCGGAGTAGGCCGCCGACTGGTTCACGAAGACGCCGCCGGTCAGGTTGATCGACAGCGCGACCTTGGAGCGCCAGGTGGCGGCGGTCATGGCGTCGATGACCTCGGCCTTCGTCGAATAGACGCCGGCGGTCAGCGCGCCGTGGGTGCTGATGATGCGCTCGGACAGGGCGATGGCGGCGGCGGTGTCGGCAGCCTTGACGATGAAGCTGATCGGGCCGAAACGCTCTTCCATGTACTGGGCCTCGTCGCCGGCGTCGCAGGCGAGCAGCACCGGGGTGCGCACTTCGGCCTTGGGGAAGTCCGGGTTGTCGAGCTTGCTCGGCGCGAGGATGACCGTGCCCAGCTTGCCGGAACCGGCCTCCTCGATACGCTTCAGCGTATCGGCCGACTGGATGGCGCCGAGTACCGCGTGGGCGACTTCCGGCTTGGACAGGAAGCCGGTGACGGCGCGGGCCAGATCGGCGCAGACCTCGTCGTAGGACTTGTGCCCTTCATCGGTATCGATGCCGCCGGCCGGCACCAGGATCGCCTGGGAGGTCGTGCACATCTGGCCGGAGTACAGCGACAGCGTGAAGGCGAGGTTGCCGAGCATCTTCTTGTAGCTGTCGGTCGAGTCGATGACGATGTTGTTCACACCGGCCAGCTCGGCATAGACCTGGGCCTGCCGGCAGTTGTCGATCAGCCACTGGCCGAAGACGTTGCCGCCGGTGAAGTCCACCGACTTGACGGCCTTGTGGGTGACCAGCTTCTGGGTGGTGGCGCGCTGGTCGGTGACGCACAGGCTGACCAGGTTGGGATCGATGCCGTTCTCGGCCAGCACGGCGCGGATGGTGCGCACGGTGATGGCGGCCGGCAGGATGGCGTTGCTGTGCGGCTTGACGATCACCGCGTTGCCGGTGGCCAGCGCGGCGAACAGGCCGGGGTAGGTGTTCCAGGTCGGGAAGGTGCCGCAGCCGACGACGACGCCGACGCCGCGGCCGACGATCTCGAAGTGCTTCTTCATGACCAGCGGCGGGTTCTTGCCCTGCGGCTTTTCCCAGACGGTTTCAGCCGGCACGAACGATTGCTCGCGCCAGGCGTAGGCGACGGCTTCCAGGCCGCGGTCCTGGGCATGCGGGGCGCCGGCCTGGAAGGCCATCATCCAGCCCTGGCCGGTGGTCATCATCACGGCGTGGGCGATCTCGAAGCTCTGCTTGTTGAGGCGGTCGAGGATTTCGATGCAGATGCCGGTGCGGCCTTCGGCGCCGGCAGCCTGCCAGCTGCTCATGGCCTTCTCGCCGGCGGCGATCAGCGCCTCGATGTCGCACACCGGGTACTGCACATTCAGTTCGACGCCATACGGCGAGCGCTCGCCGCCGGCCCAGCCGGTCAGCCCCGGCTGATCGAGGGCGAACTGGCCGCCGAGATGGCTTTCGTAAGCCTGCTTGCCATCGGCGGGGGCGGTTTCGCCGTAGACCTTCGGGCTCGGCATCTCGTTGAAGGCCGACCAGTAGCCGCGGGTGTGGATGGCGTTTACGGCACCGTCGAGCAGGGGGCGGTGCTTCTCGAACAGGGGATGGGTCATGTGTTTTTCCTCCGGGGTGGCGGTTTTCTTGTCCTTTGCTGCGCCTTGACACCTGTTTGTGTTCAATGCGTTACCAACATTGGCTGTATGAGTTCAAATACTGTATCAGATGATTTGGTCAAATGTGAAGTTTTAAATTGCGGAAGTTGTTCTGCGATGCAGCAAAAAAACAAATAAAAACAATAAAAGTAGTCCGTTGTTACCGTGGATTTTTTGTTCGTTTGCGGCTTGGTGAAAAAGTTCCCCGGGCTGTGTACTTTAAAAGCGATACAAAAATAGTTGACATGCGGAGCGATTGTGTAACATGATTCATCCACGGCAACCTGATTCGGGTTGACCTTCGACCTGACGATCTAAACAAGGAGTGAGACATGGCAAGCAACAAGGAACGTTTTGCAGACAAGATGGAATTCCCGCCGGCGACGCCGCAGCCCAACGTCTATCCGCTGTCCTGGAACAGCAAGACCAAGAAGCTGCAGGAAGTCTGGGAAGCCGCGCTGCGCGAGAACTGGGATCCGGAAAAGCTGCCCTGGGACACGCTGGATGTGGACAGCTATTCCTGGGAAGAGCGCGAATCCATCGCCTACTGGTGGAGCCTGCTGTCGGTGTTCGATGCCTCGGCGCCCCCGGTCTTCGCCGAAGCCCTGATCAAGACCTATGAAGTGCATGAGGAAGATCCGGTCCGCAAGTGCTTCTTCTCCGTCACCCGCGACGAACAGAACCACGAGATCATGTGCGGCCTGGCCATCACCAAGCTGCTCGGCCATCCCGATCCGCTGACCTACCAGCCGAAGACCGAGCTCGGCAAGCGCCTGCAGAAGAACGTCGCCTGGCTGTACTTCAACGGCGGCCGCTACTGGACCGGCTACAAGCAGGCCGTGCCCAAGTACGACCTGGCCGTGCTGTTCTCCTCCTTCCTGATGGGCGAGATCGCCGCCGCCACCATCTTCAAGCAGATGTACGAGAACTCCCGCGAGGCGGTGTTCAAGGAAGGCTTCAAGAACATCGGCCGCGACGAGGGCCGCCACATGGCCATCTGCATGGCGGTCATGGAACGCGACTACCCGGGCCTCAAGGACGAGACCAAGGCCATCGTCACCAAGCAGATCCGCGCCGGCTACCTGTTCCTGTCGGCCGTGCTGTTCGAGCCGCCGATGGAATTCTGGGACCTGCCGGAAGACTTCATCGCCAACCAGCGCGAGGCCGAGGAAGTGGCGCGCGGTGCCGGCTTCGGCATCCCGACCTACGAGGCCAAGCTGCAGAACTGGAAGAACGCGATGATCAACCTGAAGGGCGTGCTCGACCGCTACAACATCCCGTTCCCGGCCATCCCGGAAGTCGGCATCACCGGCCAGGAAATCAGCGACATCGAGATGGAAGACATCATTCCGGTGTTCTAAGCTGCAACGATAAAGGCAAGCACCGGCCGGCGTCCCACGGGGCGCCGGCCTTGCCGCAAGAGAAAACCCCCACCACAGAGGACAAGAAAAATGGCTCGCATCGTGATGCAACCCTCCGGCAAGTCGGTCGACTGCAATTATGGCGATACCGTGCTGATGGCACTGGAGAAGGCCGGCTACGCGCTGCCCAACAACTGTCGCGCCGGCGCCTGCGGCGAATGCAAGGTCAAGGTCACTTCCGGCCAGTTCGACCAGGGCATGGTGCTCGACATGGCGCTCTCCCAGGAGGAGCGCAAGCAGGGCTACGGCCTGATGTGCATGGCCAAACCGATTTCCGAGGAACTGGTCATCGAGTGGGGCACGCTCGATGCCAAGCCCAAGCTGTTTCCGCCGCGCGAGGATGCGCTCTTCGTCGTCACCGACAAGCGGACGATCGCCGCCCGCGTCGTCGAGCTGCGCCTGCGTCCGGTCGGCCAGCCGATCCGCTACTGGCCCGGCCAGTACGTGACGCTGGGCAATCCGCGTGCCGACATTCCGGCCCGCGCCTATTCCATTTCCAACGCGCCGCGTCCGGACGGCGAACTGGTGCTGCAGATCGCCCGCGCCGACGACGGCAAGACCAGCCAGTGGGTGCACGACACGCTGGCGATCGGCGACAACGTCAAGATTTCCGGCGCCTACGGCACCTTCATCGGCGACCCGTCGGTCGATACGCCGGTGCTCTGCCTGGCTGCCGGTACCGGTCTGGCGCCGATCCTGGCCCTGGCCGAAGCGGCGCTGCGCCGCGGCTTCAAGAAGCCGGTGACGATGGTCTTCTCGGCGCGCAGCCGGGAGGATGTCTACAGCCAGGGCATGATGGCCTGGTGGCGCACCAAGCACCGCAATTTCGACTACAAGATCACGCTGACCCGCGAGGCCGCCGAAGGCTATCTGGCCGGCCGGATCGACGTCGTGCTGCCGCAGCTCTTCCCCGATCTGTCGAAGCACACCATCTTCGCCGCCGGCAGTCCGGAATTCGTCGACGCCTGTGTGGCCACGGTCAAGGCGCTCGGCGCCCGCGACGAGCTGATCCACAGCGAAGGCTTCTTTGCCCAGCAACAACCGGTGACGGCGGACGCCGATCATCTGCTGCCCCTGTGAATTACGGCGCTCCGCTCTGTTCAGCAGGGAGCGGAGCCGCTACCATGCGCGGATTCCCCGACGCGCATGCTCACGTGATCCAGCCCATCCAGACCCGCCTTGACGATTTCCGGCAGCAACGCCGCGTCCAGGCGGGTTCGCTCATCATCTCCGTCTTTGGCGATGCCATCCTGCCGCGCGGCGGGCGCGTCTGGCTGGGCAGCCTGATCCGCCTGCTCGAACCGCTCGAACTCAACGAACGCCTGATCCGCACCTCCGTCTTCCGCCTGGCCAAGGAAGAATGGCTGCGTACCGAGACCGTCGGCCGCCGCGCCGACTATGCGCTGACCGCTTCCGGCCGGCGCCGCTTCGAAGAGGCGTCGCGCCACATCTACGCCTCGCATGCTCCGATCTGGGACCGCCGCTGGCGCCTGATCCTGGCGGTCGGCGAATTCGACCCGAAGGAGCGCGAGGTGCTGCGTCGCGCCCTGTTCTGGCAGGGCTTCGGCGTGCTCGGCAGCGATTGTTTCGTGCACCCGTCGGCCGATCTGAGCGCGGCCTTCGATGCCCTCGTCGCCGAAGGGCTGGCCAACCATCTCGAACGCCTGATGCCGCTGCTGGCCGCCGACTCGCGTTCCGGCCTGGCCGCCAATGATGCCGATCTGGTCCGCCGGGCCTGGAATCTCGGCGAACTGGGCGAAGCCTATGCTGCCTTCGTCGCCACCTATCAGCCGATCCTGACCGAACTGCGTGCCGACCGGCAGGCCGAGGTCGGCGACGAAGACGCCTTCCTGCTGCGCACGCTGCTGATTCACGACTACCGGCGCCTGCTGCTGCGCGATCCGGAGTTGCCCGACGTCCTGCTGCCGGCCGACTGGCCCGGACAGAAGGCCCGCCTGCTCTGCAAGGAGCTCTACCGGCGCCTGGTTCCGGCCTCGGAGCGCCATCTCGATCACTGCCTGACCCTGGCCGACGGCAGCAATCCGCCGCTCGACCCGGCTTACGCCGAGCGCTTCCCGCAGGACGATCCGCTGGCCGTGATGTCGCTGTAGCGCGCCCGGCGCGCACCAGGCCCGGCCGCCCGGCTCACTTGGCACTGATCTCGACGACAACGCGGTCGCCGCTCGTCGTCGTCGCTTTTCCCTGCCAGCCCTCGCCGCTGCGCTGCAGTTCGGCCGTGAAGGTCGCATCGCAGGCGGTCCGCGCGTCGAACGACAGGCCTTTGTCGTCGATGCGGCCGCTGATCGGCACGCTGCGGATGGCACAGCGCGGATTGATCGTCCACCAGGTCAGGTTTGCCGAGAACGAGCCGGCATCGGTACGCCGGATGTCTTCCAGCGCGAAGGCCTGGCTGAGTCCCTTTTCGTTCCACGACCAGCGACCGCTGATTTCCGCGGGCAGATCGCTGGCGCCAGCGCTGCCGGCCAAAACGAACAGCGCGGCAGCGAGCAGATGACGGGTTGGCATGCTCCCTTCCTCCGTGCAGGGGCGGCTGACCGCCCGACTTCGGGTAGACGGGGGGCCGTATGCAAGGTTCCCGGCTAGCCCTGGCGGCGGAGCAGCGTCAGTTCCGTCCACAGCAGCCCCAGCCATTCATGCAGGGCGTAGTAGGAATCCTGCATCGCCCGCGTGCGCGGCAGCCAGTCGAGCACGCTGCGCGGCTGCTCCTGGCGGCTGGCCAGTTCGGTTGGGGCGGGGATGACTTCGAAGCCGGCGGCTTCGAACAGGCGGCGGGCCCGCGGCATGTGGAAGGCCTGGGTGACCAGGACGATCTTGCGGATACCTTGGCCGTGCAGCATGACGGCTGAAAATCTGGCGTTGTCGGCGGTATCGAGCGAGTTGCCCTCGCGCCAGCGTACCGGAACGCCGAATTCCTTTTCCAGCAGATCAGCGATGACGTCTGCCTCCGAACGGCTGGCGTTGCGCGGCTGACCACCGGAAACCAGTACCGGCAGGCCGTAGCGCCGGGCGACGACGGCCC
>WBUO01000004.1 GCA_008933675.1 Dechloromonas sp. | reverse complement strand
AGTTGACGCAGGCGCTGGCCGACATGAACGCCAGTCTCGGCCGTCTGGTCCGCGCCGCCGCAGGCCGGTCGCCGTCAGGATCAGCACGACGGCGCAGAGCAGCGACAGCACGGCGACGTTGATCTTGATGAAACTGGAGGCGGCGAAAGTCAGCGGGGCGAAATCGCGGGAGTTCTTCATCACCGCATCCATGCCCGGCCGCAGGCGGACGGCCAGTTCCGGCGACAGCACTCCCTTGCCGTCCGGGCCGCCGGCGATGGTCGCCAGCATCGCGTCCACATCGGCGATGTCCTTGGCCGGCAGATCGATCAGCGGGCCGAAGCCGAGCAGCGACAGCAGGATCTTTTCGAAGCCGAAGGTTTCTTCGCCGGCGCGCACCGCCAGATCGCGCGCCTCGTGCAGCATGCCGGTGATGTCCTCGATGCGCGTTTCGCCGGCGTTGCGGGCGCCTTGCTCGACGCTGGCCAGCGCCGCATCGATGCGCAGGGCGAGCTCCATGTGGTTGCGTTCGAGGAAATGGAAGGTCGCCGCCTTGCCGAGCAGCCGGGTGCCGTACATCGAGACGGCAATGACGGCGACGATTGTCCAGAGCGCCAGCGAAAAGCGCTGACGCAGGGTCCAGTGTCCAAAACGGGGGTTTTCGAAAGTCATCTTCTTCCTCAGGGATGGTTCATGCCGGGCACCTCGCGCATGGCTGCCGAGGCAGACGCAGAGGGGCACACAGAGCGCGGAGCGGGCGAGGCTAGCCCGGCGGACGAGGACGATCCATTAGACTTTGGTTTAGACCGGCAGCGGCAGCGGGCCGGCGGCGACGCCCGGCAGCAGGCACCACGGGCAGGCGGCGGACGCCGGACGGCAGACATACCTTTGCGGTATCCAATGTGGATTTCAACGGTATTGGACGGTATTCCGCACATCACATTTAATGGATTGCAGCACCCGGGCCGACCTTTCCGGCCGGGGCAATCGATTTCAGGTGAGTTGCGATGGACATGCCCGTCAACCAGTTCAAACAGGCGCTGCAGGCCGGCCGCGAGCAGATCGGGCTGTGGCTCGGCCTGGGCGAGACCTTCAGCGCCGAGATCTGCGCCGGCGCCGGCTTCGACTGGTTGCTGATCGATGCCGAGCATGGGCCGAACGACCTGCGCAGCATCCTCGCCCAGTTGCAGGCGCTGGCGCCCTACCCGACGCAGCCGGTGGTCCGCCCGCCACAGGGCGACCATGTGCTGATCAAGCAGTTGCTGGAAACCGGCGTCCAGACGCTGCTCATCCCGATGGTCGAATCGGCTGCCCAGGCGCGCGGCCTGGTCGAGGCGATGCGCTATCCGCCGGCCGGCATCCGCGGCGTCGGCAGCGCCCTGGCCCGTGCCTCGCGCTGGGGCCGGATCGCCGATTACGCGCACCGGGCCAATGAACAGATGTGCCTGCTCGTGCAGGTCGAGACGCGGCCCGGCTATGAGCAGCTGGACAGCATCCTGGCGGTCGACGGCGTCGATGGCGTGTTTTTCGGCTCGGCCGATCTTGCCGCCTCCTATGGCTATCTGGGACAGTCCACCCACCCGGAGATCGTCGCCGCCATCGAAGACGGCCTGCGCCGTACCCGGGCGGCCGGCAAGGCGGGCGGCGTGCTGTGCAGCGACCGGCAGCTGAACGGACGCTATCTGGCGGCCGGCGCCAGTTTCGTTGCCGTCGGCGTCGATGCGCTGCTGCTCAGCGCGGCGACGACGGCCCTGTGCCAGACCTACAAGCCGCAGGCGGCCCCGGCCGGCCTGCCCGGGTCTTACTGAATCCATCAACCGAAGCCATCGACGAATGGCCGCAGCGACAAGCAGCAGACAACCAAAGGAGCGAAGACAATGGCAATGACAGGCGTTTTACGACCGGGACACGGGGCGATCCGTGTGCTCGATCTGGAGGAGGCGGTGCATCACTACCGCGACATCATGGGCCTGGTGGAAACCGGCCGCGACGCCCAGGGCCGGGTGTATCTGAAATGCTGGGACGAGCGCGACCACAACAGCGTCGTGCTGCGCCAGGCCGACCGCGCCGGCATCGATTTCTTCGGTTTCAAGGTGCTCGACCGGGCGACGCTGGACAAGCTCGATTCCGACCTGCGCGCCTACGGCGTCAACACCGAGCGCATCCCGGCCGGCGAAATGCTGGGCACCGGCGAGCGCGTCCGTTTCGAGATTCCTTCCGGCCACCTGATCGAGCTCTATGCCGAGAAACAGGCGGTCGGCAACGGTCTGCAGGTACAGAACCCGGCACCGTGGACCAAGGCTTCGGAAAACGGCATCGCGCCGGTGCGCCTCGACCACTGCCTGCTCTACGGGCCGAACGTCGCCGCCGTCAAGAAGCTGTTCACCGAGGTGCTCGGTTTCTACCTGGTCGAGCATGTGCTGGCGCCGGACAACGAGAACAGCGCCGCCATCTGGCTGTCCTGTTCGCACAAGGTGCATGACATCGCCTTCGTCGAGCATCCGGAGCCGGGCAAGCTGCACCACCTGTCCTTCCTGCTCGACAGCTGGGAGGAAGTGCTGCGCGCCAGCGACATCCTGTCGATGAACCAGGTGCCCATCGACATCGGCCCGACCCGCCACGGCATCACCCGCGGCTGCACGATCTACGCCTGGGACCCGTCCGGCAACCGTTTCGAGACCTTCATGGGCGGCTATCAGCCCTACCCCGACTACGAGCCGACGACGTGGACCTTCGACGGCCTGGGCGCCGGCGGCGGCCTGGATTATCCGCAGCGCAAGCTGCACGAAACCTTCCTGACCGTCGTGACCTGATGAAAACCTACGCCGAATGTGAATCCTGCGCCGTGCTGGTCGGCGCCACCGGCGCCTTCGGCACGGCCATCGCCGGGCGCCTGCTGGCTGCCGGTCTCGGCGTCATCGCCGTTGCCCGCTCGACCGACAGCCTGCGTGCCCTGAGCGCCAGCCAGCCCGGCATCAAGGCCTGCGCCGCCGACATCGGCAACGATACGGCAATCGCCGCCATCGCCGCCGCCATCGACAGGCCGGTACGCATGCTGGTGCATGGCCCCGGCGTCGCGGTGGCCGGCGGCATCCTGACGGCAGCGACGGCTTCGATGGTCGATGCGGTGAACATCAAGGTCGGCGGCCTGCTGCGTCTGGTCCGCGCCGCCGACGAGCATCTTGCCGCCGGTTCGCGCATCGTCGCCATCGGCGGCCATTACGGGCTGGAGCCGACGGCCTACGCAGCGGCGGCCGGCGTCGCCAACGCCGCCATCCTCAATGTCGTGCGCCAGTTGAGCCTGGCCTACGGGCCGCGCGGCATCACCGCCCACACCATCGTCCCCGGCCCGGCCGATACCGAACGCCTGCGCCGCGTTGCCGCCACCCGCGCCGAACAGCGCGGCTGTAGCACGGACGAGGTGCTCGATGAAATGCGCGCCGAGTCGTCGCTCGGCATGCTCAGCACGCCGGAACAGATCGCCTGGGCGGTCAGCCTGCTGCTCGCCCCGGAAGCCGACGCGATGACCGGTTCCAGCCTGATGCTCGATGCCGGCCGCCGGCGCGGCCTGCCCTGACGCGTTTCCAGCATGCGCCGGGCAACACGGCGGCGCACCAACCAGCCCCGACTCAAGGAGAAGAAGAAATGCCCGTCGCCAACCTGCATGTCCTCGCCGGTCATCCGCGCGAAAGCCTGAAGCAGTGGGTGCGCGAAACCTCGCGCGCCCTGTCGGAAATCCTCGCCGCCCCGCTGGACCGTCTGGAGGTCTGGGTCACCGAGATCGACCCGGATCTCTGGGGGATCAGCGGCGTGCCGGCCAGCGAGGTTCTCGCGAAGACGCCCCGTCATCAGGCGGAAATGCCCTTCATCCGGATGGTCCTGATGGAGGGGCGGACGACCGAACAGCTGCATCGCGTCATCGGCGAACTGAGCGCGATCACCGCCCGCCTGCTCGATGTCGATCAGGAGCGCATCCGCCTGCACATCGAACATGCCCATCCCGACCGCTGGGGCATCGGCGGCGTGCCGGCCAGCATCCGCCGGGCGGCCGAACTGGCAACCCGCAAGGCGGGCGGCTGAGCGGCTGCCGCCGGATTCAGCGATAGCCGGCGCGGTCGAGCAGCTTCTGCGCCTTGGCCAGTTCCTGGGCAATGGCCGGCAGCGCGATGCGGTCGGCCTTGAAGGCCCCCATGGCGGTCAGCTCCTCGTTGGCGAATTTCACCGTCGGCACGGCCGGGTATTCGTTGTTGGCCTCGGCGAAGTGGCGCTGGGCTTCGTCGCTGGCCAGGTATTCGAGGAACCTGATGGCCGCTGCCCGGTTCTTTGCCGTCTTCACCAGGCCGCCGCCGGAAACGTTGATGTGCGCGCCGTGGCCGTCCTGGTTCGGCCAGACGATGCCGATGCGCTGCTTGACGAGGTTGCGCTCCTCGACTTTCTCGGAGCCCATCAGGCGGGCCAGGTAGTAGCTGTTGGAGACGGCGACGGCGCATTCGCCGGTGGCCACCGACTTGATCTGGTCGGTGTCGCCGCCGCGCGGCGGATGCGCCAGGTTGGCGGCGACGCCGCGCGCCCAGGTCTCGGTGGCGGCCTCGCCGTTGTGGGCGACCTGCGAAGCGACCAGCAGCAGGTTGTAGATGTGGCCGCCGGGAATGCTGCAGATCCGGCCCTTGAGTTTCGCATCGGCCAGTGATTCGTAGGTCGGCACGTCGCCCGCCTGCAGCTTGCGCTTGTTGTAGACGATCATCCGTGCCCGCGTGGTGAAGGCGAACCAGTTGGCCGAACGCAGATGGGCGGGAATGCGCGTTTCCAGCACGGTCGATTGCACCGGCGCCAGGATGCCCCAGGAATCGGCCACCGCCAGCGTCGCCGCATCGACGGTGAGGAAGATGTCGGCCGGACTGTTCGCCCCCTCGTTGCGGATGCGCTCGAGCAGTTCGTTGGCCTTGCCTTCGATGCGGTTGATGCGGATGCCGGTCTGCCGCGTGAAGTTGGCGTAGAGCGCCTCGTCCGTCTGGTAGTGACGGGCCGAGTAGAGATTGACGACCGCCTCCTGGGCCGTGGCCGAGGCAACACAACAGGCGGCGGCGAGTGCGCCGGTCAGCAGTTTGAACATCGGCTTCATCTCAGGTCACCGCCCATTGGCGCAGCAGGTTGTGATAGACGGCAGTCAGCTTGAGCAGGCGCGGATCGTCGGCGGCGACCGCCGAGGTCATGCCCTGGATGGCCTGGTCGAGATCGAACAGCAGGGTACGCGAGCTGTCGTTCTGCACCATGCTCTGGATCCACATGAAAGAGGCGACGCGCGCCCCGCTGGTGACCGGTGTCACCTGATGCAGGCTGCTCGATGGATAGAGCACCATGTCGCCGGCGGCCAGCTTGACGGCCTGGATGCCGAACGGCCCTTCGACCTGCAGTTCGCCGCCCTCGTATTCCTCCGGCTCGGCCAGGAAGAGCGTCGCCGACAGGTCGCTGCGCACGGAGATGCTGGTGCCGGGCACCTGCATGACGGCGCTGTCCACATGCGCGCCGTAGGTGCCGCCGTCGCTGTAGCGGTTGAACTTGGGCGGGTAGATGCGGCTGGGCAGCGCCGCCGAGATGAACAGCGGCGTGTTGCCGAGCTTGCGCAGGATGCGGTTGCCGAGTTCGACCGCCAGCGGCGAGCCATCCTCCAGCTGCTGGTTGCGCTTGACGGCACGGGCCAGGGTGCCGGCGGTTTTCAGGCCGTCCTGCCATGGAGCCTGGTCGAGCAGGCGGCGGAATTCGCGTACTTCGTCCTTGCTGAGGACGCCTTCGATGGGAATCAGCATGTTGTTGCCTCGGGGTGATGAATCATGTCCGGGCCGATGTCGGCCAGGGTTGCACAGCCGGCCTGCGCCATGCAGACCTCCAGTTCGCCGCGCAGCAGCTTGAGCAGGTGGGCGACACCGAGCGCCCCGGCAACGGCCAGCGCATAGACCTGCAGGCGACCGACCATGACCGCGTCGGCACCGAGCGCCAGGGCCTTGAAGATGTCGCTGCCGGAACGGATGCCGCTGTCGAGCAGCAGCGGATAGCCGGCGCCGACGGCAGCGCGGATGGCGGGCAGGACGCGCAGGCTGGCCGGCACGCCGTCGAGCGCCCGGCCACCGTGGTTGGAGACGACCAGGCCGGCAACGCCCATGGCCTTCAGGCGCTGGGCGTCGGCCGGGCGCAGCACACCCTTGACGATGACCGGCAAGCGGCTCTCGCCGAGCAGCCAGGCGAGATCGTCCCAGGTTGGCGCTTCGCCCATCGCGCCCTGGAAGACCAGGCTCTGCCCGCGTTCGAGGACGCGTTGCGGCGGCAGCGGATAGTCGGCCAGACTGGCCGCGACCACCGGCGGCGGCATGACGAAGGCGGCCCGCTGGGCGCGCAGGCTGGGCGTCTTGATCGCCGTGTCGAGCGTCACCATCAGCGCCTTGTAGCCGGCCGCTTCGGCACGCCTGAGCAGATCGGCCGTGTGCGCGCGGCGCGGCTGGAAGTAGAGCTGGAACCAGCGCTCGTCGCCGGCCTGTGCGGCGACCTCCTCCAGCGTCCGGCCGGCCAGCGTGCTGACCACCAGGCCGCTGTCGGTGGCCGCGGCACCGCGCGCCGTCTCGACTTCGCCGAGCGGATGGACCAGCGTCTGGTAAGCCACCGGGGCCAGCAGGACGGGATGCTGCAGCGTGCGCCCGAACAGTTCCAGGCGGGTGTGGCCGGCCGTCACGTCCACCAGCATTCTGGGCAGGATCGCCGTCTGCTCGAAGGCGGCGCGGTTGGCGGCCAGGGTCTGTTCCGGGCCGCAGCCGCCGGCGACGTAGGCGTGACCGGGGGCATCAATGAAATTCGGGGCGAGCCACTCGTAGTCCTGCGCGCAGCAGACCTCGCGCGGTATCTGCTTGAGGGGGGGCAGGACGTTGTGTTGTTGGCTCATGACTGTGGCTGGACGTAAGGCGGACGGCCCTGCCGGGCCGCCCGCCCCGCTGGCTTAGAACTCGTAGTTGAGGGTCAGGCGGGCATTGCGTGCATCACCCATGTAGAGGAAGGAACCCGAACGATAGGCAGCCAGGTAGTAGTCCTTGTCGAAGACGTTGCCGACGTTCAGACGCAGCTTGGTCTGCTTGTCGATCCGGTAGTCGGCAAACAGATCCCAGACCGTGTAGGCGGGCACCGGTTGCGAGTAACGGCCGAGGGCATCGAAGGCCGCCGCCGTATCCGGCTGGCCCGCGTACTTCTTGCTCTCGTACTTGACTGCCGTACCGAAGCCGAACTTCGGCGTCGCCTGGTAGCGCAGCTGGGCAGAGGCCGTCCGGTCGGCGAAGTTGCTCAGGGTCTTGCCTTCGTTGGCCTCGTTGAAGGCATCCAGGACCTTGGCCTTCATGAAGGTCACCCCGGCCTGCGCGCTGAGCTTGCTGGTGATGTTGCCGGCCATGCCGAACTCGATGCCGTGGACGCGGTTCTTGCCGGTATTGAGCGTGCCGGTGGAGGTATAGCCGTCGCCTTCCATGACATCCGACTTGACGATGCGGAAGACGGCCGCGGTCAGCAGCAGCTTGCCGTCCAGAACGTTCCACTTCGTGCCCAGTTCGATGTTCTCGGTCTTTTCCGGTTTGCCGCTGGCGACCTGACCGTTGGAGGAGATCAGGCCACCGTAGCCGGCACTGGTGCCGACGTCCGATTCACCGCCGTTGAGATCCTGGGCGGTGGCGTAGGTGGCATAGACATTGGCGTTCGGCAGGAACTTGTAGGTCACGCCGAGGTGACCGTTCCACATGCCCTCGGTGTAGTCGTAGTCACCGGTGAGCGCGCCCGTGGTGGTGTTCTGCGTCTTCAGGGAGATGGTCGTCCGGTCGTAGCGCAGGCCGGCGAAGGCCGTCCACCGTTCGCTCAGATCGACGGTGTCCATCACCGAGGCGGAGATGGCCCTGGCACGCCAGTCCTGATCCCAGAGACCCTTGGCAATCTGCCGGTTCATCACGCTGTTCACGCCGTTGATCACGGCGCCGTTCGCGTCGAAGATACACCAGTTGTTGAGCGTGCCACCGCCACCGGTGATGCAGTTCTGGCCGCTGTTGGTGACGCGATAGACGCCGTTCTTCACCTTGTGGTCGGTCAGTTCGAGGCCGAAGATGAATTCGTGCTTCAGGCCGCCCAGCATCGTGTCCCAGTAAAGATTGGTCTGGTTGGCCAGGTAGTCGACTTCCTGCCAGCCCTGGTGCGTGCTCAGACGGGCCGTGTTGTAAACGCCGCCCGGATTGGCGGCGCCGGTGGTGGCGAAGGCGGCGCCGGTCGCCACGTAGCCGTTTTCCGACTGCCCCAGACGGGTGGCGTTGGTCAGCCGCAGGTTCGGGGCGATCTTGTACTTGATGCGGGCGGTCAGCGTATCGACGTCGGATTTGAGGAAGTCCTCATCCTGCAAATAGACCGGGACATGCTTCGCCGGTTTGCGGTTGGGCAAAGCACCGGCCAGGTAGCTGCCCAGGTCGGGTTTGTCCTCGGCGCGCAGGCCGTAATAGTCGATGACGATGTCGAGGTCGTCGCTGAGACGGAAGAGACCGGACAAGGCCAGACCCTTGCGCTCACGCGCGGCTGGATCGCGGTCGGGAACGTCCTCGTTGCCGTAGAGGAGGTTGGCGCGCAGGGCGACGCTGTCGTTCAGCACGTGATTGAGATCGAGCGTCGTCCGCACGTGCCGGTCGGTACCGGCGGCCACGGAAATCTTGGTGAAATCGTAGTCGAGCGTCGCCTGCTTGGTGATCGAATTGATCGCGCCACCGGCCGTACCCCGGCCGGCGAAGCTGGAGTTCGGCCCCTTGGAGATTTCCACCTGTTCGACGGCGAAGCTCTCGCGGACGCTCATGCCGGGATCGCGCAGACCGTCGACGAAGACGTCGCTGCGCGCTTCCTGGCCGCGGATGATGTAGCGGTCGCCGAAGGCATTGCCGTTTTCGCCGGTACCCAGCGTGATGCCCGGCTGGGCGTCGAGGATTTCGCGCAGGTCGGTGTAGCCGGAATCTTCGATCTGCGTCTTGGTCAGCACCGAGATGTTGGCCGGCACTTCGGCAATCGGCCGCTTGTGGCGCTCATCGCCGGAGTACTTGGCCTTGTAGGGGGCGTCCGGTTCGGCATACGGATTGTGGTCGATGACACGCTCGACAACCGTCACTGCCTTCATTTCGACTTCGCCTGCGGCAGCGGCGGCGGTGTCGGCCACTGCGACTGCCGGCATCAGCATCGCCGTCGAGATGCCGACGGCCACGCCGGTTTTCTTCATGCTTGCCGGCAGGCCGCTCTGGATGCGGAAACTGCCCGGCAGGCGGGTCTTGCCGGGACGTGCGGGTGCCTGCTCCAGCAGGCTGGTTTGATCTGCGCTCATTACGCTCAGTCCTTTTACTCGAGGTTGGGGGCTGGCTGGCTGGCGTAATGGCTGGCTTGCCGACAATGCGATTGAGAATATATCTCAATAGCGCGATTGTAACAAGCCGTAACGGATCGCTGCCTGGCGGACCGCGCGCTGGCTGTCGCGCGGTCCGGGTATCAGAGGACGTCTATGACAGGCTCGCCGGCGACGATTTCGCCGATCACCGAAACATGCGTGAAGCCCTGCTGCAGGAAGATCGACAGCACGTCGGTCACCGCCTCCGGGGCGCAGGAGACGAGCAGGCCGCCGGAGGTCTGCGGGTCGGTGAGCAGCGTCCGTGCCGCTTCGCCGAGACCGGGAGCGAGGCGCACCAGGTGGCCGTAGCTGGCCCAGTTGCGGGTCGAGGCGCCGGTCATGAAGCCCTCGCCGACCAGTTCGGCGGCGCGCGTCAGCAGCGGCACGTCGGCAAAATTCACCCGGGCGGCTGCGCCGCTGCCCTTGCAGATTTCCGCCAGATGGCCGAGGACGCCGAAGCCGGTGACGTCGGTGACGGCATGCACACCGTCCAGGCAGGCGAGCACCGGCCCCGGCGTGTTGAGCTGGGTGGTGGTGGCAACCATTGCCTCGTAATCGCGCTCGTGCAGCTTGCCCTTCTTCAGCGCCGCGCTGTAGACGCCGACGCCGACCTGCTTGCCGAGGATCAGCTTGTCGCCCGGACGGGCCGCGGAGTTGCGCTTCAGATGCTCCGGATTGACCAGGCCGATGACGACCAGCCCGTAGATCGGCTCGACCGAATCGATGGTGTGGCCGCCGGCGATGGGGATGCCGGCCTGGCGGCAGACCGAGGCGCCGCCTTCGAGGATGCCGGCGATGGTGTCCACCGGCAGCACATTGACCGGCATGCCGACCAGGGCCAGAGCGAAGAGCGGCGTGCCGCCCATGGCATAGACGTCGGAGATGGCATTGGTGGCGGCGATGCGGCCGAAATCATGCGGATCGTCGACGATGGGCATGAAGAAGTCGGTAGTGGCGACGATCGCCTGCTGCGCGTTGATCTGGTAGACCGCGGCGTCGTCGCTGGTCTCGGTGCCGACCAGCAACTGCGCCGGCACGATGCCCGGGGCGACACCGGCCAGGATTTTCTCGAGCACCGCCGGCGCGATCTTGCAGCCGCAACCGCCGCCATGGGAGAGCTCGGTCAGCCGCGGGACGGCTTTCTTGTCATTCATCGCGAACCTTTCTAGGCGGCGTCGAAGCCGGCGTCCTCGATGGCGGCAACCAGTGCGGCACGATCGACGCTGGCCGGATCGAACCGGACACGGGCTTCCGCCTGCTCCAGCGAGACCTCGGCCGAGGCGACGCCGGCCATGCTGCCGAGCACGCCCGAGATGTTGCCGACGCAACCCTGGCAGCTCATGCCGCCGATCTTGATGACGGTTTCTTCCATGTGTTCACTCCTTGTGCAAAAAGGGCTGCTGACGCAGCAATTCGGTGATTTGGGCGGCGGGCAGGGCCCGGCTGAACAGATAGCCCTGCGCCATGTCGCAATCCATGCCGCGCAGCAGCGCCAGTTGTTCGCGACTCTCGACGCCCTCGGCGAGAACGGTGAGGCGCAGGTTGCGGCCCATGCTGACGATGGTCGAGGCGATGGCCCGGTCGTCGGCATCGGTTTCCAGGTCGCGGATGAACGAGCGGTCGATCTTCAGCTTGCCGACCGGGAAACGCTTCAGATAGGCGAGCGAGGAATAGCCGGTGCCGAAATCGTCGAGCGACAGTTCGACACCCATGCGATGCAGGGCGGTCAGGGTGCCGATGCTGCTGTCGGCATCGTGCATCACGGTCCGTTCGGTCACTTCCAGTTCGAGCAGCGTCGGATCGAGACCGGAGGCCGCCAGCGCCCCGGCGACCGCTTCGACGAAACCGCCCTGGCGGAACTGTTCGGGAGCCACATTGACCGCCATCAGCAAGGGCGGCAAGCCGGCCTCGATCCAGGCCTGTGCCTGTCGGCAGGCTTCGCACAGCACCCAGTCGCCGAGCGCGTTGATCAGTCCGGCCTCTTCGGCGACGTGAATGAAGCGGTCGGGCATGATCAGTCCGAGTTCCGGATGCTGCCAGCGCACCAGCGCCTCGACGCCGATGATCAGACCGCTCTGCAGGCTGACCAGCGGCTGGTAGTGCAACGCAAATTCCTGCTGCTTGACCGCCCGCCGCAGTCCGCTTTCCATCATCAGGCGTTCGAGCGTCGCCGTATTCATCTCCGCCGTGTAGAACTGGAAGGTGTTGCGCCCCAGTTCCTTGGCCTTGTACATCGCCGCATCGGCATTGCGCAGCAGGGTTTCGATGTCCCGCCCGTCCTGCGGGCAGATGGCGACGCCGATCGATGGCGTCACGGTCAGGTCGTGGCCGGCGACGGTGAACGGCGTGTTGCATTCCTCAAGCAGGCGTCGGGCGACATCGATGGCGGCGGCGGCCGGAATACCCGGCATGGCAAGGACGAATTCGTCACCGCCGAGCCGGGCCAGCGTATCGATCCGCCGGACCGAGCCGGCCAGACGATGGGCGACGGCACAGAGCAGCTCGTCACCGACGCTGTGGCCGAGCGAGTCGTTGATCCGCTTGAAATGGTCGAGATCGAAAAAAAGCAGGGCGAAGGAGGAATTGTCGCGTTCGGCACCGGCGAGCAGCTGGCGGACCCGGTCATGCAGCAGGCGGCGGTTGGGCAGGCCGGTCAGCGCATCGAAATCGGCCAGCTCGCGAATCCGTGCTTCGGCGGCCTTCTGCGCCCCGAGATCGAGGACGGTGCCGACGATCAGCTCGCATCCGCCAGGGCTGGCGGGAGCCATGCCCATGCTGACCGGGAAGACGCTGCCATCCTTGTGCGTTGCGGAGTATTCCCGGAGCGGTACGGGCTGCCCGCCGCTGCAGCGTTCCCCGATGCACAGGGCCTGCGGCTCGACCAGCAGCAGGTCGAGCGGTCCGCGCTGCCCGACCAGCTCGTCGGCACGATAGCCGAACATCTCGGCGAGAAACGGATTGACGTACAGGAAGAGGCCGTTGTGCAGCAGATAGATGCCGACCTGCGCGGCATCCATCGCCGCCACGAAGCCGGCGTCCGGAAGCACAGCCGTCGCCGGCACCCCGGCGCTCGCCACAGTCTCCCCGCCTGCCGTCTGCACTGCCGGTCCTGCTGCGAGCCCTCCGCTCATCACGCTCCCTTTTTTTCCCCGTGCCCGCTCAGCGCACCTTGCCGAGAGGTTGCCAACGCTTGAGCAGCAGCGAGTTCGAAACCACCGACACGGAACTCAGGGCCATTGCCGCACCGGCCACGACCGGGTTGAGAAACCCCAGGGCGGCGAGCGGAATGCCAAGAACATTGTAAATGAAGGCGAAGAACAGGTTCTGCCGGATCTTGCCGAGCGTTGCCGCGGAGAGTGCGATGGCGTCCGCCACGGCCAGCAGGTCGTTGCGGATCAGCGTCAGGTCGGCCGCTTCGATCGCCGCATCGGACCCCGCCCCGATCGCGAAACCGACATCGGCCGCGGCCAGGGCCGGCGCATCGTTGATGCCGTCGCCGACCATGCCGACCACCGCTCCGCCTTGCTTCAACTCGGCTACGGCAGCCGCCTTGTCGCCAGGCAGGATGCCGGCGCGGAATTCGTCGACACCGGCCTCGGCGGCAATCGCCGCAGCCGTTGCGGCGTTGTCGCCGGTCAGCATGACGACGCGGATACCGCGCTCGCGCAGGCGCTCCACCGCCGCCCGCGAAGACGGGCGCAAGGCGTCGGCAACGGCGATCAGGGCCAGCACCGTCGCCCCCTCCGCCAGCACGACAACCGTCTTGCCGGCCTGCTGCAACGCGAGCACCGCCGTGTCGGCGGCCATACCCAGCCAGTCCGGCGAACCGAGGCGCAGGGCACGGCCGGCCACGATGCCGCTGACACCGTGGCCGGGCTCGGCACGGAAGTCGCTCACCGGCTCCAGAGGCAGATCGGTGGCCGCAGCGACGATGGCGCGCGCCAGCGGATGTTCGGAATGATGCTCGAGCGCCGCGGCAAGACGCAGGGCATCGCCGGATGGCGCCGCCCGGGCGACGAGGTCGGTCAGCACCGGCGCACCGAGGGTCAGCGTGCCGGTCTTGTCCAGCGCCAGCACGGAAATCTTCTCGGCCCGCTCGAGCGCCTCGGCGTTGCGCACCAGGATGCCGGCGCGCGCCCCCTGCCCGGTACCGACCATGATCGCCGTCGGCGTCGCCAGACCAAGGGCGCAGGGACAGGCAATGACCAGCACCGCCACGGCATTCACCAGCGCCTCGGCGAAGTCGCCCTGCCACCACCACCAGCCGAGGAATGTCGCCAGTGCGATGGCGCAGACCACCGGCACGAAGATGCCCGAGATACGGTCCGCCAGGCGTTGTACCGGAGCCTTCGACCCCTGCGCCTCGCCGACCAGGCGGATGATGCCGGCCAGCAACGTCTGTTCGCCGACACCGGTGGCCCGGCAGCGCAGCGCCCCCTGGGCATTGACCGTCGCCGCGAAGACGCGGTCGCCCGCCCCCTTGCCGACCGGCATGCTCTCGCCGGTGAGCATTGCTTCGTCGATGCTCGACTGCCCTTCGACCACCTCGCCGTCTACCGGCACGCTCTCGCCCGGACGGACGAGAAAGATGTCGCCCGGCATCAGGCTGTCGACCGCCATCTCGACCCATTGCCCGTCACGCTCGACGCGCGCCGTCTTCGGCTGCAGGCGGATCAGTGCCTCGATCGCCTCAGAGGTCCGCGCCTTGGCCCGTGCTTCGAGCAGCTTGCCGAGCAACACCAGCGTGATCACCGCTGCACCGCCCTCGAAATAGACGTGCTGATCCAGTCCGAACAGGGTGACGACCGTCGAGAACCCCCAGGCCATGCTCGTCCCGAGGGCCACCAGCACGTCCATGTTGGCACCGCCGGCGCGCAAGGTCTTCCAGGCACCATCGTAGAACCGCCAGCCGATCCAGAACTGCACCGGCGTCGCCAGCAGCAGTTGCAGCCAGCGCGGCAATTCGTTGTGGTGGCCGTGCTCGCCGAACATGAAGAACATCTGGCCGACCAGCGGCACGGTCAGCGCGACGGAAATCCAGAAACGCCGGCTTTCGCGGATGTAGGCCTGCCGTTTGGCCTTTTTTTCCCGCTCGCGCGTGCCGGCATCGACCGGGCTGGCGGAAAAACCGGCCTTGGCCACGGCGGCAATCACCGCCTCGGCCCCGATATCGCCGACCAGGCGGACGCGGGCACGCTCGGCGGCCAGATTGACATTGGCACGCATGCCCGGCTGGCGATTGAGCACCTTCTCCAGACGGGTCGAACAGGCGGCACAGGTCATGCCGCCAATGGCGAACTCGACGACCCGGGCATTTTCCGGATCGGCGGTCGGCGCCGCTTCGTCGGCGGGAAGAGAGCGATTCATGGTGGTCACGGTCCTATTGGCGTATCAGGGCAAGCAATCCATACAATCCGAAGCCCAGCACCAGCAGGCCGGATATCGTCCTGACCGCCGGCCGGCGGACAAATTCATTCAGGCGTGAAAACAGGATGCCGGCGAGCAACAGGTTGGGCAGGGTGCCCAAGCCGAAAAGCAGCATCAGCAAGGCGCCACGCCCGGCCGAACCGGCCGTCAGCGAACTGGCCAGCGCACTGTAGACCAGTCCGCAGGGCAACCATCCCCAGAGCAACCCCAGCGGCAATGCCTGGGCCACCGTGCGCGCCGGCAGGAAACGCCGCGTCAGCGGTTGCAACAGGCGCCACAAGTGCTGGCCCGCCCTTTCGGTAAAAGCCAGCGCCCGCGTCACGCCGATCAGATAGAAGCCCAGCGCCACCAGCATCAGGTTGGCAAGCAGATAGAGTACGAGCCGGACCGGCATCTGGCCTTCCAGGCTCAGACTCGCTGCACCCAGCGCACCGGCTGCGGCACCGGCCATGACATAGGACGCAATGCGCCCGGCGTTGTAGGCGAGATGCATGCTCCAGCGCCCCGGCGCGCCCATCGACAGGGCGCCGACGATACCACCGCACATGCCGACACAGTGGGTACCGCCGAGCAGACCGACCAGGAACAGGGCAAGGTAGCCGGAATCAGGCATGGCAAGACTTCATCAAGGCAAAGCGCGGAGTTTAACCCGCACTTCCCCACCCTGCACGGCCCTAGATCACCTTGGAGTAACGGGTGCGCTGACGATCGGCACGCAGGTAGCGGTCGAAGACCATGGAAATGATACGGACCAGCATGCGTCCCGGGGGCAGCACGGTGATCCAGTCGCGGTCGATGCGCAACAGGCCGGCACGCTCCATTTCCTTCATGTCCTCGAGCTCGGCGGCAAAGTACTTGTGGAAATCGATCAGGTGCGAACTCTCGATGCTTTCGATGGACAACTCGAAATGGCACATCAGCGCCTGGATGATCGACCGGCGCAGAATGTCGTCGGCGGTCAGCTCGATACCGCGGAACACAGGCAGCATCTGGGTATCCAGACGGTCGTAGTATTCGTCCAGCGTCTTGACGTTCTGACTGTAGGTCGGTCCGACCTTACTGATCGACGAGATGCCGAAGGACAGCATGTCGCAGTCGGCGTAGGTCGAGTAGCCCTGGAAGTTGCGGTGCAGGCGGCCCTGGCGCTGGGCGACAGCCAGTTCGTCATCCGGTTTGGCAAAATGGTCCATGCCGATGAAGACATAACCGGCCTCGGTCAGTTTCTTGATCGCCAGTGCCAGGATCTGCAGCTTGGCGTCCGCCGACGGCAGATCCGGTTCGGCAATCCGCCGCTGCGGCTTGAACAGGCTGGGCATGTGTGCATAGTTGTAGATCGACAGGCGATCCGGGTCCATCGCCAGCACGCGTTCCAGCGTCCGGTTGAAACCCATCACCGACTGGTGCGGCAGGCCGTAGATCAGGTCGATGGAGATCGACTTGAAGCCGTTGGCCCGAGCCGCCTTGATCACATCGAAGGTTTCTTCCTCGCTCTGAATCCGGTTCACCGCCGTCTGCACGCGCTCGTCGAAATCCTGCACGCCGATGCTCATGCGGTTGAAGCCGAGCTCGCCGAGCAGGGCCACGGTCGCGTAATCGACCTTACGCGGATCGACTTCGATCGAATACTCGCCGCCGTCGAGCAACTTGAAATGCTTGCGCGTCTCGGCCATCAGCTGGCGCATCTCGTCGTGCGACAGGAAGGTCGGCGTACCGCCGCCCCAATGCAGCTGGATCACCTCGTGTTCGCCGTCACGCCCTTCCAGGGAAGCACTCTGCAGGGCCAGTTCCTTGCCCAGATACTTCAGGTACTTGGCGCTGCGGCCATGGTCCTTGGTAATGATCTTGTTGCAGGCGCAGTAATAGCAGATGGTGTTACAGAACGGGATGTGGAAGTATAATGAGAGCGGTCGACTGATGCCGCCGATGTTGCGCTTGCCAAGCCAGAGCTTGGCCGCCTCCGAGTCGAAAGCCTCGACGAAGCGATCTGCCGTCGGATAGGAAGTGTAGCGAGGGCCGTTCACATCGAAACGGCGAATGATCTGTGGATCGAAGACGAGGTTTTCGGTTGAAAAATTCATTGAGCATATCACCTGAAGGTGTGCAGATTATGTTCGGACAGCACTGTTTTTCGGTTGACATGGATCAACCCAACGTAGGTTGCCAATGCCTCAAACACAGCCGCTGAATCAGGATCTTACGCTGTCCGTCATCAAGACGGCCTGCTCGAGTTGCAACCTGCGGGAGTTGTGCCTTCCCTTCGGTCTGAATCTTGAAGAACTGGAACGACTCGACGATCTGGTTTCCACGCGCAGAAGAATCAAGCGCGGCGACCATCTCTACCGTGCCGGCGAACCGTTCGACTCGATTTACGCCATCCGTAGCGGCTTCTTCAAGACTGATGTGTTGCTCGAGGATGGGCGTGACCAGGTGACCGGCTTCCAGATGGCCGGCGAACTGCTCGGCCTGGACGGCATCAGCACCGAACACCACACCTGCAACGCGATCGCGCTCGAGGACAGCGAGACCTGCTCGTTCCCGTTCTCGCGCCTGGAAGGTCTGTCGCGGGAAATCCACACCCTGCAGCACCATTTCCACAAGGTGATGAGCCGCGAGATCGTCCGCGACCATGGCGTCATGATGCTGCTCGGCACGATGCGTGCCGAAGAGCGCCTGGCGGCCTTCCTGCTGAACCTGTCGCAGCGTTTCACGGCACGTGGCTTCTCGCACGCCGAGTTCTACCTGCGCATGACGCGCGAAGAAATCGGTTCCTATCTCGGACTGAAGCTGGAAACCGTGTCGCGTGCCTTCTCGCGTTTTCAGGAAGAAGGCTACATTGCCGTCCAGCAGAAACACATCCGCATTCTCGACGTGAATGGCCTGAAGGCGCTGATGAACCATCGCGCCTGATTTCGCGCGCTACCGGCCGGAACACGGACGACAGCGGCCTGACCGGACCTTCACGCCGTCGGATTCAACCAAAAAAAAGCGCCCCGCAGGACCTTGCCGCTCGCTTGGGGCGAATTGCCCCGCATTCGTCGCTCCCGCACCGGCGGGACCCCGGACAAACAGGATCCCGGATCTCCGCTGCCGCAGCAATGATGACCAACTGAACGGCACCGCCCCGCAGGGCGCCGAAACCGACCGCCGGGCGGGCGGTCGGCGCGCACGCGGTTTTCTGTCGCCGATCGACTGCGACACTCAGAAGGAGTGCTTGATCCCCATGTCGAAGCCTTTCACGCCGGCGCCCAGGATGCCGTCGCTGTTGCCCATGGGATTCATCAGATAGCGGGCGTTGCCGTCGTTGCTGATGGCGGCGTAATCCATGTAGAACTCGGTGCGCTTGGACAGCGCGTAGCGGGCGCCGACCGACCATTTGCTGGCGTCCGCCTTGCTCAGCGTCCGGTTGCTGACATGCCCGTAGGCGGCGAGCAGCTTCGCCTTGCCGAGCGGTACGGTCGCGCCGATGAACCAGTTGCGCTTGTCGTACTTCTGGCCGGCACCGAGGCCGGGGTCGAGGGCGCCACCAAGAACATTGCCACCGATCAGCGAATCGGCTTCACCCTTGATCACGTCGTACAGCGCACCGACCTTGACCACGCCGAAGTCGTAGGAAACGCCGAGGTCGGCGACATACAAGCGGCTGTCGGAGACACCGACGGCCTTCGTCGTCTCGTAGTTCAGATCGATGCTGAAAGGCCCCTTGGCGTAGTTCAGGTCGATCGAGAACAGGCGGTCGTCGCCGTTGTTGCCCTTGCAGCTGAGTCCGGCATGGATCGCGCAGAGTGCCCCCTCGGCCGCCTGGGTGTTGGTGGCATGGGCGAGGATCAGCGTGAACCCGTTGAGACTTGGCGAGATGTAGGCGACGGCGTTCGAGGCACGGTCATACTGGGTGGTCATCGACGAGAAGTTGCCGACGGACGAGTTGCCGAACGGGTTGTACTTGCCGAACAGACCGTAGCGGATGCCGTCGAGCTGACCGGCGACAACGGTGCCGAAGCCGCCGGTCAGGCCGAGATACTGATGCCCCCTGCCCAGGCCGGCTCCCGCCGTATAGGTGCTGCCCGGGCCGGTGTTCATGTCCGGGGTCAGCACATACTGCAGGTCGAAGATGGCTTTCAGGCCGTTGCCGAGGTCCTCGACGCCGCGGAAACCGAGATGGCTCTCGGAAGCAAGGCTCTGGAAGTCGGTCTGCGTCTTGTGGCTATGCACACCGCCACTGCTGCCGCTGCGCAGCATGACGCCCATGTCGATATTGCCGTAGATCGTGACATTGGTTTGGGCGCACACCGCACCGGAAAGGGTGCCGGCCATGGCCAGGGCAATTAGTTTCTTGTTCACGGAATGTCTCCATACGTTTCTCGTTGATTTCCACTGCCCGGACAATCCATCCGGGCAGATTCCCCCGACAGCCATCGCGGATGGCATCGATGCGGGAACATCGCAAGGCATGCGCCAGCCCGGCCCGGCACCCCGGAATCGCCCGGAATGGCTTGTGCCAGAGGGATCTATCGTCGTTCCGTCAAGCGCTGGCCGGACCGGGCGAAGCGCTCCACGGCGCTCATTTTCTGGACAACTGTTGCACCGCGGAGCACAGCGGCCGGGAGCAACTGCTCCACGCCAGATGGAAACGCCCGGTCGGGCCGGGCGTTGCTTTGCGGAGCGAAGTAATCGGAAGCTGTCTGGCGACCCGCCGATCAGAAGGCGTAACGGAGACTGACGCCGGCCAGCCAGTTGCGACCCGGCGCCGACTCGTAATAGCGGCCGTTGCCGTCGCCGACGATGACCGAACCGACGTAATCCCGGTCGAACAGGTTGTTCAGGCGGAAGAAGCCGCTCAGTTTCAGGTCGCCGAGGCGCCTGTCGATACCCAGGCGCAGGTTGGCGATGGCGTAGCCGGGCGCACTCTGCGCGCTGTTGGTATCCTCGACATAGACCTTGCTGCGGGCGATCCCCTCGACCGCCGCATGGAAGCCGCTGGCCGGATGGCGCCAGGCCACTTCGCCGTACAGGGTCTGGGCAGCGACACCGGGCAGGCGATTGCCGGCGGCAACGGTCTTGACGATCAGGGCGGGCGGGGCCGAGGTGAAGGTGAAGGATTCGGCATAGCGCGCATCGAGCAGGGTGTACGCCAGACGAGCCGAGAAGTCGCCGGACCAGCGACTGTCCAGGGCAAGCTCCAGGCCACGCCGCGTGGTCGGACCGGCATTCTGGTAGGCGGTACGACCGCCGAGGCTGGAGAGCACCACCACCTCGTTGTCGGTCTTTACCTGAAAGAGCGCCACATCGAGGCGAGTCGCCTGGCCCAGCATGGCTTTCAGACCGGCTTCGTAGTGCGTGCTGGAGGAAGGTTCGAGACCGAAATTGAAGGAACCGCCCCCGCCGGAATAAAACATCTCGTTGAAGGTCGGCGTTTCGAAGCCGCGGGCGGCACTGGCGTAGAGATTGACGCTGTCGCTCAGGCGATACAGGGCGGCGACGGTCGGCGTGGTTTTTTCGAAATCGACATGGCCGCTGTCGTCACCGTTGCCCAGATAACGGTCATCCACCTTGAAGCGGACGCGGCTGTGGCGCAGGCCGCCGCTGAAGGCCCAGCGTTCGCCCTGCCACTCGGCCTGGACATACTGATCGAAGCTGTTCACCCGATCCTCTTCCAGACGCCGCAGGTCGCCACGGACGCCGAGCGTGCTGCCGATGAAATTCTCGTAGCCGCGCCGATCGTCGGTGGATTCCTCGTAATCGAAACCGATGGTCGTCGTCAGCTGGCCGCCGGCCAGGCGATGACGCCCGACCCAGCGGCCCGCGATACCGGCGAACTCGCGGTCGAAATCGATGACGCCGCCGGAATGCCGCGGATTGCCCTGCGGCCCGACGGGAATCGACTGGTACTGCACGGTCGAGCGCTGCCCGCCGTAGACGGACAGGTGCACCGCATGCTCGCCGAAGCGGTGCTCGTAACTCGCCCCGCCCTGCGTGTGCTCGATGGTCTTGCGCGTATTGAAGGCCAGCGCCGGATAGGTGCCGCTGCCGGCGTCGTAGGCGACACCCCGGGGATTGTTCCGGAACTCGTCCCAGGTCAGGCCCTGCGGGTCGTCGGCCGTCTGCTTGAAGGTGTTGGCAAGCAGCGTCAACTTGCCGTCCTGGCTCGGCCGGAAAGTCAGCTTGGCCATGCTCTGGTCGCGCTCGGCCTTGCTGTGGTCGCGATAGCCGTCGGTGGCGAAGCGCGAGGCATCGAGCAGGTAACCCATGCCGGCGACTTCGCCCTGGGCACTGACATCAGCCTTCCAGCTGCCGTAGCTGCCGGCCGAGAAGGCGCCCTCGACGCTCGGCCGCCCCTTGCCGTCCGGCGTGAACATCTGGATCACCCCGCCGGCGTGGTTGCCGTAAATGGCCGACAAGGGACCGCGCATGACCTCGATACGCTCGGCGCGGTCGAGGTTGAAGGTGGCGGCCTGCCCCTGCCCATCCGGCATCGAGGCCGGAATGCCGTCGGCGATCAGGCGGATGCCGCGAACACCGAAGGCGGAACGGGCGCCGAAACCGCGCGACGATATCTGCAGATCCTGCGCATAGTTCTGGCGGTTCTGCACGTTGATGCCGGGCACGCCGGCCAGCGCCTCGGAGACATTGACCCTGGCCTGGGCGGCACCGATGGTATCGGCATCGACGACATCGACCGCCGCCGGCAGATCGAAACTGCTGTGCTCGACACGGCTGCCGGTGACAACCACAGGATCGAGGGTCAGGGCACCCTCGCCCATGGCGAGACAGGGAAAGGCAGCAGCCAGCAGGATGACGAGGCGCTTGGGCGTAGTGTTCATGATGTTCCCGATGATGAATGGGGTGACAGATCGCCGGCAAGCACCCGCGGGCAGTTGCCGTTCCTGTGACCGATTATTGGCGGTTCGGGTTTTTCCGGCCTCCGTGGCATCGCCAGCAAGGCCTCCAGAAAATCATGAGCTGTCCGACGCTCGCCGTGAGGCATCCCGGTGCGTGCAGGCCGCGAACACGCCCTAGACCGGCACGCCTTCCGCCACCCAGCCCAGCGCCTTGATGCAGGCCCTGGCGACATGCGGCGACATGGCACCGCGACCGCCGCCGCTCACCGGCAGCCAGATGGCCTCCGGCCAGGCCCGGTGCAGCTGGCGGGCAACCTGCGGGGGACAGAGCGGATCGGCCAGACGCTGGACGATGCTGGTCGGGATATGGCGCAGGCGATCGAGCCCGGCCAGCAGCTGCCCGGGCAGCAGAAAACACTGGTGCAGCAGGTAGTGCAGCTGGATACGGGCAGAAGCCAGCTGGCCGGCATCCGGCGCCACGGCCAGCGGCAACTCGCCGTGCACGGCCCGTTCATAGTTCAGCCAGGCATGGGCGGCGGCCGTGGCGACGGCCGGATCGTCGGCCAGGATGCGCCGCGCGTAGGCCGCCAGCAGATCGTCGCGTTCGCCGGCCGGCACGGCACCGGCAAACGTCTGCCAGGC
The DNA here is from genome assembly GCA_008933675.1 of Dechloromonas sp. GTDB lineage: Bacteria > Pseudomonadota > Gammaproteobacteria > Burkholderiales > Rhodocyclaceae > Azonexus. Next base: position 31,581 of record WBUO01000004.1, on the reverse strand, counting down.
CTCCGGCACCGCACCATGGCGGCCCTGGACATAGGTATCGATTTCCTCGGGCGAACCGAGAAAGACACCGTTCAGCACCAGGCCGCGGACGTTCTCCGGGCAGGCCTCGGCATAAGCCAGCGCCAGCAGGCTGCCCCAGGCGGCACCGAAGACGATCCAGCTGGCGATGCCGAGCGCTTCGCGCAGATACTCCAGATCGGCCACCAGATGCGCCGTGGTATTCGCCTCGATACGCCCGAGCGGCTGGCTGCGTCCGCAGCCGCGCTGGTCGAAGAGCACCGCATGGAAGCGCTGCGGATCGAACAGCCGGCGTTGCTCGACCGAGCATCCGCCACCCGGCCCGCCATGCAGGAAGAGCACCGGCAGGCCGTGTACCGTGCCGCATTCCTCGACATAGACGAGATGGCCGTCACCGACCGCCATCTGCCGGGCGTAGCGCGGCCGGCTCGGAGGAAACAGGGGATCGGGCGCCAATCACGCCTCGATCAGGCCGTTGCGCACGGCGACCAGCGTCAGTTCGGCGGCGTTCTGCACGTTGAGCTTCTGCTTGATGTGATAGAGATGAGTGCCGACCGTGGACGGGCTCAGACAGAAATCGGCAGCCACCTCGTTGACCGAACGGCCGACCGCCAGCTTCAGGAAGACGGCAAGCTCCTTTTCGGTCAGCGTCCCGAGCGGTTCCGCCGAACCGGACAGCTGGGCAAGCGCCACCGTCTGCGCCAGTTGCGGATCGAGGTAGCGGCGGCCGGCGGCGATCTGGCCGACGGCGTGCAGGAATTCGCCGGGATCGGCGCGCTTGCACAGGTAGCCGGCGGCACCGAGACGCAGGGCGCGCACCGGCACGATGTCGTCATCATGCGCCGAGAGCATCAGCACGCGGGCTTTCGGCTCCCAGACCAGCAGGCGTTCGAGGGCGGCAAGACCGCCGCTGCCGGGCATCGAGACATCCATGACCAGCAGGTCGGGCGTCGTCTCGGCATAGCCGCGGATGGCATTCTCGCCGCTGTCCGCCTCGCCGACGACGCATGCGCCGGCGCCTTCCAGCAGCAGGCGAAAGCCGAGGCGGACGACGGCGTGATCGTCGGCGAGCAGGACGCGGACACCATGCAGTTTCGGGTTCATGACACTTCCTCCGTGAGCGCTTGATCAGGCAGCCAGGCGTGCAGCGCGAAGCCGCCGCCGGCCGGCCGGGTGAATTCGAGGCGGCCGCCGAGCGCCGCGACGCGCTCGGCCATGCCGGCCAGACCGAGGCCGCAGCCGGCTTCGGCCGAAGGGCCGCCGGCCGCCCCGCGGCCGTCGTCGCGCAGACAGAGCTGCAGCTGGCCGGCCGCCCGGGCAACGACCAGATCGACTCGGCTGGCCGCGGCATGGCGGGCGACATTGGTCAGCCCTTCCTGGACGATGCGGACGACGGCCTGGGCCACCTGGCCGGCCAGCGGCCGGCTGCCGAGCGCCAGCTCGGCATGCAGGACGATGGCCGGGTGCTGCATGCGCCAGCCAGCCAGCAGGCGCGCCATGTCCTCCCCCAGCTTGTCGCCGGGCGGCGGACGCAGACGGTGCAGGATGGCGCGGACACCCTGCTGCATCTCGCCGGTGACGGCGACGATGCTCTGCGCCGGCCCCTGCAGTGCCGGCTGTTCGCCGGTACGCTGAACAATGGCACCGGCCAGCGCGCGCACGGCGGTAATGCCCTGAGCCAGTTCGTCGTGCAGCTCGCGGGCGATCAGCCGGCGCTCCTGCTGCAGACTGGCCTGCAGGCGGTCGGCGAGCTCGCGTTCGGTTTCCAGGCGGACGTTGTCGTCGACGGCAGCCGCCAGGCGGTCGGCCATGCCGTTGAAGGCACGCGACAGGCGGCCCAGCTCCGGCGTCGCGAAGACCGGCAGACGGGTATCGAAGCGCCCGCGGCCGGTACGGTCGAGTGCCTGCATCACCTGCTCCAGCGGGCGCAAGGCACAGGCGAGCGCCTTGCCGGTCAGCAGGTGAAGCAGAGCAAGCAGGGCCAGCGCCCAGCCGGCCATGGCCAGCAGATCGTCCCAGGCATCGATGATGGCACGCGAGGCGTCGGGAACGAGCACCAGCCGCAACTCGCCGACGGCCACGCTGCGCGGCACGAAGTCCGGCTGCAGCAGGCCGGCGAACCATTCCGGCACCCGGCGCCCGGCCTTGTAGCTCGGCGGCGGACGGCCGTCTGCTTTATCGCTCGCCGCCGCCTGCACCTGCAGTTCGTTGGCGCGGATGCGGCCCAAGGGGCGGACGACGGCAAGCAGGCGTTCAGCCGGCGCCGCCTGCAGTTCGCCGGCCAGCGCCGTCAGCCACTGCGTGGAGACCCGGCTCGCCGCCTCGACCTCTTCGTGGATGCCCTGCCGCGCGCCATGCAGCCAGAGCGCCGCAAGCACCAGCAGCAGGCTGGCGGCCAGCCCGGTGAGGACGAGGCTGATGCGGGTGTGCAGGCGGAGGCGGCGAAGCCGCGGGAAGATGCTGGCGTGGCGCTGCGCAACGCCGGCGGCCCCGGCAGGCAGGCGCCAGGCGATGCGGGCGGACGGAAGGCGGGCGGCAGGCGGGCGCATGCTTACTTGCCGCCGAAGCGATAGCGCACGCCGAGCCAGGCGGCACGCGGCGCCCCCGGGGCCACGAAGGTTTCCCGTCGCCAGTCGCCGGAATCGATCTGGAAGGCGCCGCCGGCGTCGAACGGGTTTTCGGCCAGCGCCGCCGCCGTCGCGTAGCGCTTGTCGAAGACATTGTTCACCCGGGCAAAGACCTGCCAGCCGCGCCCCAGGTCGGCCTCGGCGTTGAGGTTGAGGATGGCGTAGCCGGCGGTCTTGCCCGATCCGTCGAAGGTGCGCTGATTGCCGAAGGCATCGGTAGCGCTGCCGGCGCGGTGGGCATTGTTCTCGTTGCCGCGGGCGTACTGGCCGGAAAAGGCCTGCAGGTCGCCGCCCAGGCGCAGCCAGTCGACGGCCCGCCAGGAAAGACCGAGCTTCAGGCTGTGCTCGGGCAGGCCGGGCAGACGATTGCCCTTCTTCACCAGGATTTCGTCGTCCTGACCGTTGGCCGTGCAGGCGGCGGCGGTACCGCGCGAACTGTTGTTCTCGGCCAGCAGGCAGGCTGCCGACTGGAAGGTGGCGTGCAGCCAGCTGTAGGCGGCAAACCAGTCGAGGCTGCGATGGCGGCCGTTGACGCCGAGTTCGAGGCCCTGGCGCTGCGTCTTGCCGAAGTTGGTGAAGTAGCCGGCACTGGTCGAGGTACCGACGAAGAGGATGTCGTCGTGCGAGACGGTGCGGTAGACCCCGGCATTCCACCCGATGCCGCCGGCCAGCGTGCCGCGCAGACCGGCTTCCAGCGTGCGGGCGACGACCTGCTTGAGGTAGGGATCGGCGGCCATGGCATTGGGCAGCGTGCAGGGGTTGGCCGGGTCGGCGCAACCCAGTTCGATCGGCGTCGGCACCCGGCTGCCCTGACTGAAGCCGGCATAGGCGTTGAGTGCCGGGGCGATCTGCCAGCTCAGGCCGAGGGCCGGGTTGAACTTGCGGTAATGGTGGTCGCCGTCGAGATTGGGTGCTTCGCGCTCGAGGATGTCGAAAGTGGTGACGTGGCTGCGGTTGTAGCGCGCCGAAGCGGTCAGGTGCAGCGTCGGTGCCAGGGCGAAGGTATCGGTGATGAACAGGCTGGCGGTGTCCGTGGTGCCGCGGATGGCATTTTCCATCTCTTCTTCCTCGACTTCGGCGACGCCGCGGCTGGCATCGAGCACCCCGATCTGTTGCGTCTGGCGGAAGCGCATCCGGGCCCGGTCGTAGGATGCTCCGATCGTCAATTGATGGCGCTCGGCAACCAGGTTCCACTGCAGCGCCGCGCCGCTGCCACGCTGCACGGTGCGGGTACGGTTGTTGGCGCCGGACTCCTCGTTCGCCACGCCATCGAAGGGGCCGTCCTCGAAATCGTCGTTGGCATCGCCATTGAGCGTCCGCGTCGTGTTGCGCCGGTGGTAGGCACTGGCCGACAGGCTCTGGCTGTCGCTCAACCACAGGCGGCCGGAGAAGGCCAGCTGCGTCAGGTCGTTACGCGTCTGGTCGGGGTGGGTGAAGATCTGCTCGTGGTCGGCGGCGAACATCGATTGCGGCAGCAGGCCGTTCCCGGTCATCTTGCTGCGCGCCCGCAGCAGGCTGAGATCGGCCTCGCCGGTCGTGCTGCGGTGCGACAGCTTGGCGAAAAAGCGGCCGGCATCCGACTTCGAGTAGTCGCGCCAGCCGTCCTCGGCGAAGCCTTCGCCGGCGACGTACCAGCCGAAGCTGCCGCTGTGCCCGCCATGCTCGAGTTCCAGCGTGCGCCGGGCGAAACTGCCGGCCGCCAGCTCGATGGCGCTGCCGGCATGGTCGAAGCCGTTCCGGCTGCGCAGCGCCAGCGCACCGCCCAGCGTGTTCAGGCCGAACAGCGGGTTGGAACCGGGCATCAGCTCGACGCCGGCGAGCGCCGCCTGGGGCAGCAGATCCCAGTTCACGGTATCGCCGAAAGCTTCATTGATGCGCACCCCGTCGAGATACACCGACAGGCCCTGGGCCGTGCCGAGCAGCGGCGAGGCGGTGAAGCCGCGGTAATTGACGTCCTGCTGGAAGGGGTTGCCCTGCACTTCGTTGATATTGACGCTGGGCAGCTGGCGGGCCATGAACTCCGGCAGGTTCAGCGTTGCCGATTCGGCAAGTTGCCGTTCGCCGGCAACCTGGACGTTGGCCGGCACCTGCTGGCGCGGAATGCCGATGCCGGCGAGCGGTGAGTTGCCGATCACCTCGATGGTCTCCATCCGGATCACGCCCTCTTCGGCGCCGGCCGGGGCGAAGGCGGCAGCGAGGGCAAGGGCGGCCAGGGACAGGGGCGGGCGGTGGCGCATGGTTTTGTCTCTCATGTTGTTTTATTGAGTTTGTAGGTGATCGGCACGACAACCTGGATTTCGCTGCCCTCGAGCAGATCGGGTGGCGGCGGCAAGGCGCCGAGATCGGCCAGTACGGCCTGGGCATGCTGGTCGAGCACGGCAAAGCCGCTCGAACGCTCGAGATCGACGGCAAGCAGGTTGCCGCGCCGGGCAACACGCAGACGCAGGCGGACTTCACCCTGCCAGCCGCGCAGCGCGGCAAGCCGCGGATAGTCCCGCTGGCCGGCAAGCAGTTCGCTCAGGCGCTGACGGTAGGCAGCCAGTGCATCGGCCGTCAGGCTGGCAGCCGAGGCCGGCGGCGCGGCGACAGGTTCGGCGGCAGCCGCCGCAGGACTGACGTCGCTCATCCTTTCGCCCGCGGTCGTACTCGCCGCCACCGCTTCCCCGGCCACAGGCAAGCCGCCGACGCTGGCCGGCCCGGCAGTCCGAGGCTGTCGCGGAACCGGCCGGTTCGCCGCGCCAGCCGGCGACTGCCGGACCTTCGCTGGGAGCGCTGCCGGCAGGGAGGCCGTGGGCAGCGTTCCGGATGGGACAGGCGACGCCAGGTGCAGCGTCGCCAGCAGCCTGGGCAAAGCCGGGGCGGCAGCCGGACGCGTCCCGGCCATCAGCACGAAGAGGCCGCCATGCAGCAACAGCGAGAGCAGCACCAGGCCGGCCAGGCGGCGATCCATCGCCGCCGCCGGCCGGTAAGGACGCAGCTGCAGCGCCATCTCAATGCCCGCCACCGAGGACTTCCTGCTCCACGGCAGGAAACAGATGGCCGACCGAGCGCCGGTATTCGCTGGCGGCCACCGGCAGTTCGGCAAACTCGGCCGGCAACGGCCGGGCCAGCGCCTCGTTCATGTCCAGCCCCGCAGCGGCCGCCCGGCGCAGCGCTCCCTGCAGCCAGGTCAGCCAGGCACGCGTCTGGAGCAGTGGTGCGGCATCGCGCGCCAGCGGGCCATGCCCCGGCACCAGGGCATGGAAACCCGGCTCGCGGGTGATCGCCGCCAGTTGATCGAGAGCGGCCAGCCAGCGGCCGATGTCGGCATGCGGCGTGGTCGGCGCGCGCTGGAAGAAGGCCAGATCGCCGGCGAACAGCACGCCGCTGGCCTCGTCGTAGATCGCCAGGTCGGCGCCGGTATGGCCGTCGAGCGCCAGCAGGCGCAACCGGCGGCCGGCGACCTCGGTGCGGCCGGCCGCCAGCGGACGTTGCGGCACGCGCACCTCGGTCCCCTTCATCCAGTCGCCGGTCAGGCGGAACAGGTTTTCGGCAAAGGCATTGCCTTCGCCGGCAATGCCTTCGATGGTGGCCGGCAGCGCCGCCAGCGGCACATCGCCGAATGCCTGGTTGCCAAGAAAGTGGTCGGGATGGTGATGCGTGTTGATGACCAGCACCGGCGGCCGCTCGCTGACGGCGGCGATGGCCCGGCGCATCTGCTCGCCGTAACGCCGCGAGGGACCGCTGTCGATGACGATGACCCCGCCGGGGGCGACGATGAAGCCGGTATTGACGATGTTGCCGCCGTTGGCCGGCGTGAAATCCTCGGTCTTGCCGATGAAGGCGTAGACGCCGTCGGCGACGCGCTGGGCACGCAGGGCGTAGTCGAACTCGGCGGCAGCGACGCCGGGAACGACAGCGGCCAGCAGCATCAGCAACCTGCCCAGGCTGACCTCGAGATGCCGGGACAACGAGGCCGACAGCCGTTGCCGGACTTCCCGGTCTGCTGCCGCGCGGCGCGCCTGCGTCAACTGGATGCAGTTCATGGTGCGATCCGCGCCGAGAAGGTGTTGCCGTTGTTGTCGCGGCCACGGGCTTCGACCGGACCGTCAACGGCGCCGCGCTGCAGCGTGAACACCGGATTCTCGCTGACCGGTTCGGCGGTCTGCAGACGCATCAGACGCTGACCGGCAGCATCGCGGAACTCGATTTCCTCGAGGTGGAAGGCGGGAATGCCGGCGACCAGCCCGGTATCCATCGGGTGCTCGATGCGCAGACGGAGACGCCCGGCCAGCTCCCCTTCCGACCACTGCCGGCCGCTCACCTGGTTGAGCCGCCGCTGCCAGTCCTTGCTGGCGCTGCCGGCTGTCGGCGCCGAACATCCGCCGCCGACGGTATTCACCCAGGTGCCGCCGACATGCCAGAGGCCGTCGGCCGTGCGCGCCGCGGCCCGCACCGGCGTCGACTGCTGCAGCTTGACGCGGAAACCGAGGTAGGCGGGCACCGCCTCGGGATAGAAGCGCAGCACTTCGATGATCGGATTGAAGTCGGCGAAGACGATCACCTCGACCACCTTGCCCAGGCCGCTGGCATCGACGGTGACCGGCACCTGCAGCGGATTCTCGGCCGTCGCCGGGGCAATCACCTTGACCCGCGGATCGAACAGCATCGGCGCTCCGCCCAGGACGGTGCGCTGCATGTCCACCCAGCGCGCCGAGGCGAGCGGATCGCCGGCCTCCTGCAGGGCGGCCGCCTCGGGCGCCGGCATCAGGGCGGCAAGAGCGATGGCGGCGATGGTCATCGGAAACTTCATGTCTCACTCCAGGTGCCCGAACGGGCTGTTTATCCGGAAGTCTGCAAACCCCGTGCCACAACCTGACGATCAGGCGCCGAGCCGCTGCCTGCCGGGCATGGCGGCGGCTTGCCGAAACCCGGCCGGCAGACGCAACAGTTTCGCTGTGCAACTTTTGAACAGCTGTCTTCATTTGCAGCAGCCGCCGCAACGCCCGGGCAGAAGACCACGGCCGGCAGCGAATCGGGCGAGTTGCCGGACATGGCGCGGCCGCCGGCACTTTTCCGGGCGATGGCACAGGCCTTGCAGACCGCCTTGCTCGCCGGGGGCCGATTCAGGGAATGCAGGGCGGCCGCCGCGATGTTCCGTATCCCGCGCTCCGCGCCGGCCCACCGCCGGCCGGCGCGGCATCCATGCATAACCAAGGAGACAATCCATGCATAGTCAAATCCTTCCCCAGCGGCGCTTCGGCCTCGCCCTGGCCGTCGCGCTGGCCTTCGCCGGCAGTCCGGCCAGCGCCGAGGTCACCGACGCCGACATCCTCAACGATGCGAAAACCACCGGTGACGTCGTCAGCTTCGGCCTCGGCACCCAGGGCCAGCGCTTCAGCCCGATGACGGCGATCAACACCAGGACGGTGAAGAACCTGGTACCGGCCTGGTCGATGTCCTTCGGCGGCGAGAAGCAGCGCGGCCAGGAATCGCAGCCGGTGATCCACAACGGCAAGATGTTCGTCACCGCCTCCTACAGCCGGCTGTTCGCCATCGACGCCAAGTCCGGCAAGAAGCTGTGGAAGTACGAGCACCGCCTGCCCGACGGCATCATGCCCTGCTGCGACGTGATCAACCGCGGCGCCGCGCTGTACGGCAACCTGGTCATCTTCGCCACGCTCGATGCCCAGCTGGTCGCCCTCAACCAGGACACCGGCAAGGTCGTCTGGAAGGAAAAGCTCGGCGACTACGCCGCCGGCTACTCGGCTACCGCCGCGCCGATCATCGCCCGCGGCAAGGTCATCACCGGCGTCTCCGGTGGCGAATTCGGCGCCGTCGGCCGCATCGACGCACGCGACCCGCTGACCGGCAAACTGGTGTGGACGCGGCCGACCGTCGAAGGCCACATGGGTTATCGCTACGAAGACGGCAAGGAGATCGAGAACGGCATCTCCGGCACGCTCAACGCCAGCTGGTCCGGCGACCTGTGGAAGACCGGCGGCGCCGCCACCTGGAACGGCGCCACCTACGATCCGGAGACCAACCTGATCTTCGCCGGCACCGGCAACCCGGCGCCGTGGAACAGCCACCTGCGCCCCGGCGACAACCTGTTCTCCTCGTCCACCGTCGCCATCGACGCCGACACCGGCAAGATCGCCTGGCATTACCAGAACACCCCGCACGACGGCTGGGACTTCGACGGCGTCAACGAATTCGTTTCCTTCGACTACAAGGACCCGAAGACCGGCAAGATCGTCAAGGCCGGTGGCAAGGCCGATCGCAACGGCTTCTTCTACGTCAATGACCGGACCAACGGCAAGCTGCTGAATGCCTTCCCCTTCGTCAAGAAGATCACCTGGGCAACCGGCATCAATCTGGAAACCGGCCGTCCGAACTACATCGAAGAAGGCCGGCCGGGCGATCCGGCAGCCGGCGTCGATGGCAAGAAGGGCAAGGTCGTCTTCTCGGCGCCCTCCTTCCTCGGCGGCAAGAACCAGCAGCAGATGGCCTACAGCCCGCAGACCGGCCTCTTCTACGTGCCGGCCAACGAGTGGTCGATGGACATCTGGAACGAGCCGGTCTCCTACAAGAAGGGCGCCGCCTACCTGGGCGCCGGCTTCACCATCAAGGCCATCCACGACGACCACATCGGCGTGCTGCGCGCCGTCGATCCGGCGACCGGCAAGATCGTCTGGGAAAACAAGAACTACGCCCCGCTCTGGGGTGGCGTGCTGACCACCGCCGGCGGGCTGATTTTCTACGGCACCCCGGAAGGCTTCCTGAAGGGCGTCGATGCGAAGACCGGCAAGGAACTGTGGTCCTTCCAGACCGGTACCGGCATCGTCGCCCCGCCGGTCACCTGGGAACAGGACGGCGAGCAGATGATCGCCGTCACCACCGGCTGGGGCGGTGCCGTGCCGCTGTGGGGCGGCGATGTCGCCAAACGCGTGAACTTCCTCGAACAGGGCGGTTCGGTCTGGGTGTTCAAGCTGCACAAGAGCTGAAGGTAGTGAAAACCGGGCGCCTCGGCGCCCGCCAGCAACGGCGCGTCGGCTTTGGCCCACGCGCCGTATTGTTTGGGGGTGCGCCGCCAGGCAGGCGGATTTCACTCCCTGCCTCCGCCGGCCTGCGCTTCGAAGAAAGTCTGGATAGCCCAGGCCAGCTCCTGCTGCAACACTCCCTCCCAGGGTGGCATGTGGGTGATGCCGACGATGACCTTGCCTTTGCGCACGACATTGGCGAAATAGGCGTCGTTGTCGCGCATGCAGGCAGCGCGGAGCTCTGCTTCGCCGATCCGTCGGCAATAGCGGTTGAGATTGCGCAGATCGGGCGCAGGAGCCGCATTGGTGCTGGCGTTGGCGCCATGACAACGGGCACAGGCCTGGTTGTAGGCCTGGCGGCCGATGTCGACGGCCAGCGCATTGCCGCGATAGGGGTTGTTTTCCAGCCATTCGGCGCCGAGTGGCGGCAGGCCGTCCGCTTTGACGCTCGGCGCAACGGCGACTTCGTTGGCCATGGCAGTGGCCGACAGCAGCACGGTGAACAGCAGGAGGATCATTTTGTACATGGCGCTCACCAATCGGTCGGACAGGCCGTACAGCCTTCGAAATCGGCATCCTGAAACACCGCGAAGCGGCGATAGGTGCCGGACAGATCCGCATTGCGGAAATTGACCGTATAGAACTTGGTCTCCTGAAGGTTGGCGTTGTTCAGCCGGGCACCGGCGAACCAGGCGAAATTGACCCTGGCCGCTTCGAGATTGGCCGCGCTCAGATCGGCACCGGAAAAATCAGTACGGAACAGGCGGGCAAATTCGAGATCGGCGCCGATCAGCCGGGCCCCGCGAAAGGTTGCCGTTGGCGCGCTGGCCTTGCCCAGACGAGCGCCGGTCAGATCGGCGCCGTCGAGATTGGCAGCCGCAAGATTGGCCCCGCGCAGGTCGGCCCGCTGCAGTTGGGCGCCACGCAGATCGGCGCCGGCGAGGTTCTTGCCGGCCAGGTTGGCATGGCGCAGATCGGCACCCGGACAGCGGGCATGCGGCCAGATGCCGCAACCGTTGATCACCAGGGGCTCGATCGTCTCGGCAGCACGGGCGGTGCTCGACAGACACAACAGGGCAGATAGCAGAAGGGGAAAACGCATCGTGATTCCGATCACCAGAAGTACCGTCATCCCCACCCAGGCGGGGATGACGGTCATTGCCGATTTACTGCTTCAGCGACTTCGGCAGCTTGAACACCCACATCGAGCCGCCCTGCGTCACCTGCTTGGTCAGGTCGGCCATGTCGCCGCCCCACAGCGGCACGGCGCCGCCGTAACCGGACTGGATGCCGATGTACTGTTCGCCGTCCATTTCCCAGGTGATCGGCACGGAAACCACGCCGGAGCCGGTCTGGAACTTCCACAGTTCCTTGCCGTTCTTCGCGTCGAAGGCCTTGACGTAGCCGTCCGAGGTGCCGGTGAACAGCAGGCCGCCGGCGGTGGTCATGGTGCCGGCCCAGAGCGGGAACTTCTCCTTGTGCTCCCAGACGATCTTGCCGGTCTTCGGGTCCAGCGCGCGCAAGGTGCCGACGTGGTCGTCGAACAGGCGCTTGATGCGGAAACCCTGGCCGAGGTAGGCGGAGCCGGCCTTGTAGGTCAGCTTTTCGGTCCAGTAATCCATCGCCCAGTGGTTGGCCGGGATGTAGAAGAGGCCGGTCTGCTGGCTGTAGCTCATCGGCATCCAGTTGGTGCCGCCGAGGAAGGGCGGCGAGACGAAGATCGATTCGCCCTTGTCGGCACCCTCCTTCGGCTTCGGCGGATGCTGGCCGTCGACGATGTTCGGCTTGCCGGTCTGCAGGTTCCAGCTCTTTGCCCAGGTGATGCCGTCGACGAACGGCCAGGCGCCGATCAGCGAGGTCGGCTTGTTCGGGTAGCCGGCGCCGTTGGTCAGCTTCTCGCGGTCGGTGACGAAGAAATAGCCGTTGCGGTCGGCGTGGGCCGAGGCCTTGACCAGCTTGCCGGTCTTCGGGTCCTTGTATTCGAACAGCACCACCGAATTGTTGCCGGAGAAGTCCCAGGCATCGTTCGGGGTGTGCTGGAAGAAGCCCTTGAGCTCGCCGGTGCTGGCATCGACATAGGCCTGGCCGGAGGTGAACAGGCTGTCCCAGTTGCGCGGATCGTCGCCTTCCTTGGTCCGGTGCCAGGTGTTCCACGGCGCCGGGTTGCCGGTACCGATCACCACCATGTTCTTGTCCACGTCGTAACTGGCCGTCTGCCACGGGGCGCCGCCGCCGTGATTCCAGGCCTCGACCTTCTTGCCGTCCGGGCCCTCCGGCCAGCTCGGCGCCTTGGCGTCGCCGGTCGGCGTGCTCTCCTTGCCGTTCAGGCGGCCCATGTGGCCCTCGACCATCGGGCGGGCCCAGACTTCCTCGCCGGTCTCCGGGTCGCGGGCGAACAGCCAGCCGACGACGCCGAATTCGTCGCCCGAGGACCCATGCACCAGCAGCACCTTGCCGCTCTTCTCGTCCTTGACCACGAAGGGGGCGCCGGTCATCGTGTAGCCGATCTTGTGGTCGCCGAACTTCTTGCGCCAGACGACCTTGCCGGTGTCCTTGTTGAGGGCGACGATGGCCGCATCGAGGGTACCGAAGTAAACCTTGTCGCCGTAGATGGCAGCACCGCGGTTGATCACGTCGCAGCACGGGCGGATGTCGTCGGGCAGGCGGGCCTCGTATTCCCAGAGCCGCTTGCCGCTACGTGCATCGATGGCGAAGATGCGGGAATACGAGGCGGTGACGTAGATCACCCCGTCGTGCACCAGGGCCTGCGCTTCCTGGCCGCGCTGCTTCTCGCCGCCGAAGGAGAAGCTCCAGGCCGGCACCAGATGCTCGACGTTCTTCGTATTGACCTTGGCCAGCGGGCTGAAGCGCTGCGCCTTCAGGCCGAGACCGTAGGACAGCACGTCCTGCGTCGTCTTGTCGTCGTTGAGGATGTCCTCCCAGCTGACCTTGCTGGCAGCGGCGGCCGATGTGCAGAAAGTGGCGGCCACGAAGGCGGCCAGAAGGGTCTGGCGGGGATTGAACCGGTTCGATTCCATGTTGTATTTCGTCTCCTGAAGTGTGTCGTTGCTTTCCCGATTGCCCGGGCCGGCCCATCCGTGGTGACAGGCGAGCCGAGTATAGGAAGCGGCGAGGCGGCCGGTCTCGGGACAATCGCCCCGGCAAAACCGGGAAAAATTCCCGAGTCGCGGCGAGGCCGGTATGAAACCTGCAGGGGATCGCCCATTCGTGATCGACGAGGCTACCCATGGATCTCCGCAGAAGACTGGTCGGCTATCTCGGCGCCCTGCTCGGCGGGCTGCTGCTGATGGCCATGCTGATCAACCTGTATTCGCTGCGCGCCGACATCGAAGCAGAGGTCGACGCTTCCGAACGCCTGGTCCGCGTGCTGCTGGCGGCCGGCCTCTCGCCCCCCGGACCGCCCCCCGAAGCGGCGGCCCGGCAGCTGCGCGCCATGATCGCCGGCGGCGAACTGCGTCATCTGAGCATCACGCTGGACGACGCGCCGCCAGCCGAACCGCCGGCGCTTGCCGGACGTCTGGCAGCCTGGTTCGGCGTCGCCGTCGGCGAGGACCGTCGGCAAGTGCTGCAACTCGGCGGACAAAACCTGCACCTTGCCCCCAATCCTGCCTCCGAAATCGAGGAACGCCTGGGCGACACTGTTCGACTTTGCATCACCCTGTTGCTCTTTTCTGGAGCAACTCTGCTGGTCGCCTGGTGGGCAGCGGACCGGGCGCTGTCACCGGTGCGCGAACTGGAAGCCGGTCTGCAGCGGCTGGCCCGCGGTGAAACGGCGGCGACGCTGCCACCTTTCGCCTTGCGCGAATTTCGCCGGGTGGCCGGCGCCATCGACGAACTGGCGGCCGCGCTGGGCGCGGCAAGAGACGCCCAGAGCCAGCTGGCGCGGCAATTGATCGCCGTCCAGGAGGAAGAACGCCGGGTACTGGCAAGGGATTTGCATGACGAGATGGGACAGACGCTGACGGCAATCGGCGTCACCGCCGCCTATCTGGAGCGCAATGCAGACCGGCTTGACGCCAGGCAGATCGGTGAATGTGGTGCCGACCTGCGGCGCGATGTACGCACCAGCGGCGAGCAATTGCGCGCCATGCTCAAGCGTCTGCGGCCGCATGGACTGGATGCCGTCGCCCTGGTCGGCGCCTTGCGCGAGTTGATCGCCGGCTGGCAGCAACGGGCCGGTGGCATCGAGTTCCGCCTGCTCGCACCGGGCGAGTTGCCGGAGCTGGGCGAGGCAGCTGCCCTGACGCTGTATCGCGTGGTGCAGGAAGCACTGACCAATGTCGTGCGGCACAGCGGGGCGCGGCACTGCCAGGTCGGCATCGCGGTGACGGCGACGACGCTGCAGCTGAGCGTCGCCGACGACGGAGGCGGCCTGCCGGCAGAGGGCACGCGCCGGCGCGGCGGTCTGCTCGGCATGGAAGAAAGGGTGGCGATGGTGGGTGGCAGCCTGGCCATCACCAGCGGCGCGGACGGGCTGACCCTGCAGGTCGACCTGCCGCTGGCCGGCGAACGACAAGAGGAGGAGAGACCATGATTCGCATCATTCTGATCGACGACCATGCGGTCGTCAGGAACGGCTACCGTCGCCTGCTCGATGCCGAGCCCGGCCTGCAGGTGGTCGGCGAGGCCGCCAGCGCCGACGAGGCCAACGCCCTGGCGTTGCGCTGCCCGGCCGATGTCGCCCTGGTCGACCTCAGCCTGCGCGGCAGCAGCGGCATCGAAGCCATCCGCGGCATGCTCGCCCGCCAGCCGGACCTGAAGATACTGGTGCTCTCCATGCACGAAGGTGCCGGCCACATCACCCAGGCGCTGCGCAGCGGCGCCATGGGCTACCTGACCAAGTATTGCGAGCCGGCCGACGTGATCGGCGGCATCCGGCGGATCGCTGCCGGAAAGCGCGTCTTCTCGCCGGAGATCGCCCAGGTGCTGGCCGAGCAGGCGGTGGACGGCGACGGCGCGCTGTCGCATCTGACGCCGCGCGAATTCGAGGTGCTGCGCATGCTGGTACATGGCGAATCGACGAACGGCATCGCCAGCACCATGCACCTGAGTCCGAAGACGGTGCTCAACTACCTGACGCTGATCCGGCAGAAGCTCGATGCCGACAACGATTTCAAACTGCTCCACCTGGCGGCACGGCATGGCCTGGTGGACATCAACCACGCGGTGGGGGCCTGACGGCCCCTGCCCTTTCAATGACAACTGGAGACCCTCAATGAACAAGACCCTCAGATCCGGCCTGGCCGGCCTGCTCATGCTCGCTGTCGGCGGACTGGCCGGCGCCGCCGAGCATGCCACGCCGCGCGAGGCGCGCGCCCTCTTCGAGCAGGCGGTCAGATACCTGCAGGCCAACGGCCCGGCCAGGGCCTGGGCCGCCTTCAACGATCGCCAGGGCGCCTTTGTGAAGAAGGATCTCTATGTCTATGTGATCGACCGCCAGGGCACCTACGTCGCCAACGGCGCCGCGCCGGACAGCCTGATCGGCCTGAAGGTGCTGGACAGTGTCGATGCCGCCGGCAGCCCGCTGTTCCGCGAGATGATCGCGGTCACCGAAAAGCAGCAGCAGGCACGCATCCGCTACGTCTGGCTCAACCGCAAGAGCAACCGCGTCGAACCCAAGCATGCCTGGCTGCACCGCGAAGGCGACTACATCCTCGGCGTCGGCTACTACGCCGTGCGCTCAAGCGCCGACGATGCCCGCAAGCTGCTCGACGCGGCCAGCGCCCAGGTCCGCAGCCAGGGGCTGGCCAGTGCCCTGGCCAGCTTCAACGATCCGCGCGGCCCCTTCGTGCACGACGATCTCTACGTCTTCGCCGTCAATCTCGCCAGCGGCAAGTTCGAAGCCCACGGCATGAACCCGAAATGGACCGGCACCGACGCCAGCGAGCTGCACGACGTCGAAGGCCGCCCGCTGATCCGGGAAATGCTGGAGCTGGCCAGGAACAAGGGTGAAGGCACGGTCGACTACGTCTGGCGCAACCCGGTGACGAATGCCGTGGAAAAGAAGCGCACCTTCATTCGCCGCGAGAACGGCAGCCTGATCGGCGTCGGCTTCTACAGCGAGTAGTCCGGACGCCGCCGTTCGTCATCACCGACGGGCGGCGTTCAGTCCTCGACAGCGCGGGCCAGCGGTGCAAGCACGCGTTCGAGGTCGGCAAAGCTGACCGGCTTGGCGAGAAAGTCGTCCATCCCGGCAGCCAGGCAGATATCGCGGTCTTCGGCGAAGGCATTGGCGGTCAGCGCAACGATCAATACGTGCTCGCCGCTTTCCCGCTCCTGGTTGCGGATCGCCCGTGTCGCCGTCAGTCCGTCCATGTTCGGCATCTGGACGTCCATCAGGATGGCGTCGAAACGCTGGTGACGGAGCTGGGCCAGGGCCGCCGCCCCGTCACCGGCGAGGGTCACGTCATAACCTTCGCTTTCCAGCATGCTGGTAGTGACCAGCTGGTTGCCCGGGTTGTCCTCGACGAGCAGGATGCGCCGCCGCTGCCCACGGCCGGCCGCCGGGCCTCGCTCGCCGTCGCCCGGCAGCGCCGGCGATCCGTCGGTGATGCCATCGACCGGCGATTCGCCCGCGCACAGCGGCAGCTTCAGCGTGAAACAGCTGCCACTGCCGGGCGTGCTGACCACCTGCAGGCTTCCCTGCATCGCCTGCGCCAGCCGCCGGCAGATCGCCAGCCCCAGACCGGTACCGCCATAGCTGCGCGAGTGCGAGCCGTCGGCCTGGGTGAAGGCCGTGAAGATGATCTCCTGCTTGTCGGCCGGAATGCCGATGCCGGTATCGCTGACCGCCAGGCAGAACTGCGGCCGGCCGGCGCCGGCCGGCTCGACCCAGGCCCTGACGGTGATGCCGCCACTGCGCGTGAATTTGATGGCGTTGTTGAGCAGGTTGGTCAGGATCTGGCGCAGATGGATGGCATCGCCCAGCAGCTGGTGCGGCAGATCGGCCGAGATATCCTCGACCAGGCTCAACCCCTTGGCCTCGGCGTGCGGCACGAACAGCCCGACGATGTCGCCGATCAGCACCGTCGGATCGTACGGCGTGATCTCGACGGTCACCCCCTGAGCCTCGATCTTCGAGTAATCGAGAATCTCGTTGAGCAGGGTCAGCAAGGCCTCGGCAGAGCCCTTGACGATGCCCAGCTGCCGTCGTTGCTTGTCGTTGAGTTCGCTGCGCAGCAACAGCTCGGTCATGCCGAGCACGCCGTTCATCGGCGTCCGCAGTTCGTGGCTCATCGTCGCCAGGAAGGTGGTCTTGGCCAGCACCGCCGCTTCGGCCCGCTCCTTGGCAGCGAGCAGCTCCGACTCGTAACGCTTGCGTTCGGTGATGTCGGTGGTGACGCAGACGTAGTGCATCAGCTGGCCATCCTCATCGCGCACGGCACTGATCGTCAGCAGGCCGGTGTAGAGCTCGCCGTCCTTGCGCCGGTTGATGATCTCACCCTGCCAGTGCCCGGTGGCGATCAGCGTTTCCCAGAGTTCGCGATAGAAGCCGGGCGGATGCATGCCGGACGACAGCAGGCGCGGATTGCGCCCGAGCGCCTCGGCGGCCCGGTAGCCGTTGATCGTCTCGAAGGCCGGGTTGACCGAGATGATGTCGCCGTCCGGCGAGGTCAGGATCACCGCGTTGGTGCTCGCCTCGAAGACGCTGGCCGCCATCCGCCGCTGATTGCTGAGTTCCGCCTGCTGCCGCGCGTAACGCCGCTGGCGGCGCCAGAGCAGCACGCCGGCAACGGTCAGCGCCAGCAGGATGGGCAGGATGATGGCCGACAGGCGCCGGATGTCGGCCCGCCAGCCAGCCAGGATGTTCTGGCGGTCGAGATGCACGGTGACGAACACAGGGAACTGGCTGGAGCCGCGATAGGCGGTCAGCACCTGGCGACCGTCATCGGCCGTCTGGGCCAGCAGGCCGAAATCCTGCTCCCTGAGCTCGGCCGGCACCCGGCCGGCGCGCCCGCTGGCACCCGGCCCCTCGTCCAGCGACGAGGAAACCAGCAGGCGATCGTCGTAGCGCAGGATCTGGGCATGCCCCTGACCGGCCGGCAGGAGCTGCACGAAGTGGTTGATGAAGTATTCCGGGTTGATCGTCGCCACCACCCACAACGCCTGCTCGCCACCGATGATGCGGCGCATGACCGGAATGAAGAAGGCGGCGTCGGGGGCGAGCGTCTGTGCCGGCGCGGTGCTTTGCCCGTTGGCGAGATCGCGCCCGGCCCACGGCATGCCGATGCGCAGCTGCGTGCTCTCCGCCGGCGCCGGCGGGTAGAAACCGGAAAAGGAAAGGGTGACGCCGACGTTGTCGGCATTGGAACTGGCCACCACCCTGCCGCTGGCGTCGATCAGCGAAATCGAGCGGAGAAAGGCCGCCGGGCGCAGGGCCACGCCGAGACGCCGGCTGAGCTCCTGCGGATCGAGACGCTCGCCGACCGGATCCAGGCTGGCCGCGGTCAGGTCGATGACCTGCAGGGTCTGCGTCAGGTGCTCGGCAAAATTACGGGCATGCATGCTGGCACTGACGCCGGCATTGGCCAGGGCATCCTGGCGCAGGCGCCAGGCGGTGAACCCGAGGGCCGACAGCCAGGCGACGACCAGCAGGGTAACGACCAGGAGGGTGGCGCCGCGCCGGTGGTTGACCGTTGTCGACATCCCCCTCCTCCTAGCGGGCGACAATCGGTTCGAGGCCGTGACGCCGGGCATGCTCGTGCAGCCGCCCGTCGCGTTTGAGGCGCGCCAGGAAATCTTCGACCCGGGCATGGAAGGCATCGTCACCGGGCAGCATCGCCCAGGCATAGGGCGTGACGTGGTAGGCCCGGCCCGGCGCCACCAGGCGTGCCCAGTCGCTGCTGCCGAGCAGCCGCCGGCTGTACGGATAGTCGGTCATGAAGACGTCGGCCCGGCCGGAGAGCACCTCCTGCTCGCGGGCATGCGGGGTATCGACGACACGCAGCTCGGCTGCTGCCAGCTTGTCGCGCATCACCGTCTCGTGCAGCGTGCCGCGGGCGACGACGACGACCGTCCCCTGGCGGTCGATATCGGCCCACTGCTGGATGCGCCGGTTGGCCTGCGTGGTGATGCCGTAGATGTCGCTGGCCAGATAGGGCTGGGTGAAACGCAGCCTGGCCTCGCGTGCCGGCGTACGGCCGATGGCGAACATGGCGATGTCGCAGCGGTCGGCAGCGAGATCGTCGGCCAGCGTGGCAAATGAGCTGTCGACGAAGCTCACGTCGACATTCAACTCGTGCGCCAGCGACTGCGCATTGTCGATGTCGATGCCGCTCAGCTGCAGGGTCTTCGGATTGCGGAAGGAAATGCCGTAGTAGTCCGGCCAGATGCAGACGCGCAACTGGCCATTCGCCTGGATGGCGCGCAGGCGGTCGGCCTGCACCGCCGGCGCAGCGAGCGACAGCACGATGAGCAGCATGCCGCCCAGCTTCCGGGGAAGAGTCGATGACAATTTGCGCCTTGTTTGTCTTGTCGGTTTTCGGGCCATCGTAAACCAATTCCGGCGACCGCGACAATCGCGCGCCGCCCTTGCCTCCGACGCTGTTCGGCCCGCCTGTTCCATAAATGAACAGTGCTTGTGCATTTGCTCAGCAAGCAACCGGACAGCTCGCCTCCGGCGCCTTCCGGATATTCAGCCAAGCTACTGAATTACCGTGCTTTTCCAGACATGCCGGGCAAATTGGCCGAACTGGCACGCGGCGTGCGCCATATCGCTCACAGGAAACGGCCGGACTTTCCACCGGCCGGACCTGCTGCCTGCAACCCAAACCGAATATCCAGGAGACAAACATGCTCTACGCCGCCCCCGGCACCGCCGGCGCCAAGATCGCCTACAAGGCCAAGTACGACAACTTCATCAATGGCCAGTGGACTGCCCCGGTCAAGGGCGAGTACTTCAGCGTCGTCACGCCGATCAACGGCAAGCCGTACACGATGGCTGCCCGGTCCACCGCCGAGGACATCGAACTGGCGCTCGATGCCGCCCACGCTGCCTTCCCGAAATGGGGCAAGACCGACGCGACGACCCGTTCCAACATCCTGCTGAAGATCGCCGACCGCCTCGAAGCCAATCTCGAACTGCTGGCCTACGCCGAGACCGTCGATAACGGCAAGCCGATCCGCGAAACCCTGAACGCCGACATCCCGCTCGCCGTCGACCACTTCCGCTACTTCGCCGGCTGCCTGCGCTCGCAGGAAGGCGGCATCTCGGAAATCGACGAAAACACCATGGCCTACCACATCCACGAGCCGCTCGGCGTCGTCGGCCAGATCATCCCGTGGAACTTCCCCATCCTGATGGCCGCCTGGAAGCTGGCCCCGGCCCTCGGTGCCGGCAACTGCGTGATCCTCAAGCCGGCCGAATCGACCCCGATCTCCATCCTGATCCTGATGGAACTGATCGCCGACCTGCTGCCGCCGGGCGTGCTCAACATCGTCAACGGCTTCGGCCGCGAAGCCGGCATGCCGCTCGCCACCAGCAAGCGCATCGCCAAGATCGCCTTCACCGGCTCGACCTCGACCGGTCGCGTCATCGCCCAGGCCGCCGCCAACAACCTGATCCCGGCGACGCTGGAACTGGGCGGCAAGTCGCCCAACATCTTCTTCGCCGACGTCATGGACAAGGATGACGGCTTCCTCGACAAGGCGATCGAAGGCCTGGTCCTGTTCGCCTTCAACCAGGGCGAGGTGTGCACCTGCCCGAGCCGCGCGCTGATTCAGGAATCGATCTACGACAAGTTCATGGAACGCTGCCTGGCCCGCGTCGCCGCCATCAAGCAGGGCAGCCCGCTCGACACCGACACCATGATGGGTGCCCAGGCTTCGCAGGAACAGATGACCAAGATCCAGTCCTACCTGCAGCTGGGCAAGGACGAAGGCGCCCAGGTGCTGATCGGCGGCGAACGCGCCCACCTCGGCGGCGAGCTCGAGGGCGGCTACTACATCAAGCCGACGCTGTTCAAGGGCCACAACAAGATGCGCATCTTCCAGGAGGAAATCTTCGGGCCGGTGCTCGCCGTCACCACCTTCAAGGACGAGGCGGAAGCCCTGGCCATCGCCAACGACACGCTGTACGGCCTCGGCGCCGGCGTCTGGAGCCGCAACGGCAACGTCGCCTACCGCATGGGCCGCGCCATCCAGGCCGGCCGCGTGTGGACCAACTGCTACCACGCCTACCCGGCGCACGCCGCCTTCGGCGGCTACAAGGAATCCGGCATCGGGCGCGAGACCCACAAGGTCATGCTCGACCACTACCAGCAGACCAAGAACCTGCTGGTCAGCTACGCCGAACAGAAGCTGGGCTTCTTCTAAACAGCCCCGGTGCGGCGGCCTGCTCCCCCGCCGCGCCAACCCCTTGCATCCCTCCACTGGCCCAGATTTGCGGGCATTCAGGGGGCGGGCGACCGCCCCCATTTTTTTCAACCGGCTTCATTCGGGAGAACACCATGGTCGACCGCGTCACCGCCACGCCGGCCGCGCTGGAGCTGATCGCCCAGCTCAAGGAGCGCTACGGGCCGCAACTGATGTTCCACCAGTCCGGCGGCTGTTGCGACAACAGCGCCGCCAACTGCTACCTCCCCACCGACCTGACCATCGGCCCCTACGATGTGCACCTCGGCGACATCGGCGACGTCCCGTTCTACATCAGTGCCTCCCAGTACGAATACTGGAAGCACACGCAACTGATCATCGACGTCATCGACGGCTCGGGCGGCACCTTCTCGCTCGAAGGCAACACCGGCAAAGCCTTCCATACCCGCTCCCGCCTCTTCTCCGACGGCGAATGGGCCGAACTGCAGGCCGCCGGCCTCGTCTGACACCGCAAGGAACTCGCATGAAACAAAACCCTCTCGCCCTCACCCTGCCGCTGCTGGCAGTCACCCTGCTCGCCGTCGCCACGCCAGCCAAGGCCAGCGAAGCCATCGTCAAGAAAGCCCGCTGCGTCGCCTGTCACGCAGTCGATGCCAAACGCGTCGGCCCCGCCTACAAGGACGTCGCCGCCAAGTACAAGGGCGACAGCAAGGCCCCCACCATGCTCTTCGAGAAAGTCCGTCACGGCGGTTCAGGCAATTGGGGCAGCGTACCCATGCTGCCGCACGCGGCCGACAAGATCAGTGATGAGGATCTGAAGGCAGCGGTGGGCTGGATTCTGGCGCTAGAGTAAGGGCTTCGGCATTTCGCCGAAACGCCGGGCTTACGCCCCAGGATTCCCCTTCCCCGCCAGCAGCAGATCGAACACCACCCGCGCGAAGCCGGCGGCTTTCTGCGGGTCGGCGAGGAGTTGCAGCATCTGGTTCTGGTGGGCGGCGCTGCTGTCCATGATGGCGTCGTCGACCGCCTTGGAGAAATCGCCGAGCAGCGCCTGCTCCGGTGAATTGTTGGCGATCTGCTGCATCACCGCGGCGTTCTCGCCGACCTTGTCGCGGATGGTGTAGGCGTAATTGACCATGTCCTTGTCGGTGAGCTGGTCGGCCACGAAAATCTCGTTCAGGCGGCTGATGATCTGCGACAGGAATTCCTCCTTCTTGTCGTTCGGCTTCGCCGTACCCAGGCCTTCGCCGGGTTCCAGCTTGTATTCGGCGCAGTCCTGCTTGAGCAGCAAGTCCTGCTGGCGGATTCTGGCGACGCGGTAGTGGCTGAGGACGACATTGCTCAAATCGACGTCATCCTCGTCGAGCAGGCTTTCGCGCAGTAGCGGACGCAGGTTGCGGGCGTAGAGGGCGAGCTTTTCCAGGCCGGTGTCGTCGTAATCGACGATCTGCGACATGAATTCGTAAAAGCGCACGAAGGTGCCGAGGTCCTTCTTGAAAATCTCCAGCGCGTCCTTTTCCTTCTGGCAGTCCTTCAGGCAGTTTTCGGCGTTGGCGATGAGCACCGCGTCGCCGGTTTTCCTGGTGCGCTCGAACATGGTTTTTGCCGTTTTGAAGGCGTCGACCGCAGACTTGTAGCGCTGCTGCCAGCGTTGCACCGCCGGCTTGCAGATATTGGCGATGGCGGCGTTGCTCTTGTTCTTCACGTAGTAGGCGGCGCAGAACTGCTCGACTTCCTGCCAGGTAAAGATGCCCGCCGCGCGCAGCTTGTCGTGCAGTGTGAAGATCAGGTTGGGGTCGGAAACGTCGGCCAGTTCCGCCGTCTGGTAATAGGGCTGGAAGGCGCCGAGGATGTCCTCCGGTTCGTTGAAGAAATCGAGCACGAAGGTGCCGCTCTCGGCCTTGTTCGGGTAGGTTCGGTTCAGGCGCGACAGGGTCTGCACGCATTCGACGCCGGCCAGCTTCTTGTCCACGTACATGGCGCACAGCTTGGGCTGGTCGAAACCGGTCTGGAACTTGTTGGCGACGATCATCACCTGATAGTCGTCGGAATCGAAGGCAACACGCATGTCGCGCTTCTTCAGTGCCGGATTCATGTTGCTCTCGGTGAACTGCTGGCCAACCAGGGCGTCGGCGTTCGGGTCCTTGTCGGTGAAGGTCACCTCACCCGAGAAGGCAACCATGGCGTGGATCTTCTGGTAGCCGTGATCCTTGATATAGCTGTCAAAACACTGCTTGTAGCGCACCGCCTCCTTGCGCGAACTGGTCACCACCATCGCCTTGGCCTGGCCGCCGAGCAGGCCGAAAACGTGCTCGCGGTAATGTTCGACGATCAGCTTCACCTTCTGCGCGATGTTGTGGTCGTGCAGGCGCACCCACTGGTTGAGCCGGACCCGCGCCCGCTTGCTGTCCACTTCCTGATCCGCTTCCTGGATTTTCAGCGCCAGCTTGTAGGCCACCTTGTAGTTGGTGTAATTCCTCAGCACGTCGAGGATGAAACCCTCCTCGATGGCCTGGCGCATGCTGTAGACGTGGAAGGCGGCCGGCTTGTTGTTGATCGACGCCACCTCGTCCGGGCGCGGCCGGCGACCGAACAGTTCCAGCGTTTTCGCCTTGGGCGTTGCGGTGAACGCGAAGAAGCTCAGGTTGCCGGAACCGGGACGCGCGGCCACGGTAGCGGCGATGATGTCGTCGCTGTCCAGCTCGGCCTCATCCTCCTCGCTCGCCTCCTTCATCAGCACTTCCTTCAACTGCCGCGCCGTCGAACCGCTCTGCGAGGAATGCGCCTCGTCGGCGATGATCGCGTAGCAGCGCTCCTTCAAGCTGACGCTGTTCTCGATGGCCTTGAGCACGAAGGGAAAGGTCTGGATGGTGACGATGATGATCGGCTGCGCGTTTTCCAGCGCGGCGGCGAGCTTTTCCGATTTCGAGCCCTCGCCTTCCTTGTTGTTGATGCGCCCGACCACGCCATCGGTGTGCTCGAACTGGTAGATGGTGTCCTGCAACTGGTCGTCGAGCACCGTGCGGTCGGTGACGACGATCACCGACTGGAACTGCTTGCCGCCGTCGGCCTTGTACAGCGCCGACAACTGGTGCGCCACCCAGGCAATCGAGTTGGACTTGCCCGAACCGGCGCTGTGCTGGATCAGGTAACGCTGCCCCGGCCCCTCGCTGCGGGCGGCGGCGAGCAGCTTGTTCACCACGTCCCACTGGTGATAGCGCGGGAAGATCAGGCTTTCCTTCTTGGTCTTGCGGCCTTCCCAGTCTTCCTTGTCGTCGATCTGCAAATGCACGAAGCGGGCGAGGATGTTGAGCAGATTGTCCGGCAGCAGCACCTCGTTCCACAGGTAGTCGGTGGCGTAGCGGTTCACGTCCTCCGGCACGTCGTTGCCGGCGCCGCCGTCCGCCGTGCCCTTGTTGAAAGGCAGGAAAACCGTCTCCGCGCCCTCCAGCCGCGTCGCCATGTGCACCTCGTACTGGCTCACCGCGAAATGCACCAGCGCACCGCGCTTGAAGCTCAGCAGCGGCTCGGCCTTCTTCGCCACCGGGTCCACCGGCAGACGGGTCGTCTTGTACTGGCGGATGGCACGGTCCACCGACTGCTTGAACTCGGATTTCAGTTCCAGCGTCGCCACCGGCAGGCCATTGACGAACAACACCAGGTCGATGCGCCAGGCCTTGGCCTTGCTACCCGTTTCCGCGAGTTGCGCCGCCGACGCCCACGGGCTATAGACCAGTTCCGGCACCACGCGCAGACGATTCTTCGCATAACGAGCCAGGGTATCCGGGTTCAAGTCGTGTTCCGGCTTGAACTGGCACAGGGAGAGGCGCGCATTGCGGTCGCGCAGTTCGTGGCGCAACACGCCCAGGGTGCCGAAACGGCGGCTGTCGGCATTGGTCGCGTTTGGATCGGCCTTGGCCAGTTGGCTGGCGATCAGTTCGAGGAATTTCTGCTCGCTGTCCTTCGGATGATTGGTGCAGAAACGCTGCCACTGGGCCGGCTGCGTCTCCTGCACGAAAGCCAGCGCATCTTCAGAGTAGAGAGCAAGTGCTTGGTTGTAACCCTTCTGACTACCGAGCAACCAGCCATTGGCCTGCAATTGGCTGAGGATGTCGTCCTGGAAGATGCGTTCGCTGGCTTGGTCGCTCATGGCTGGGTTCGGGTCGGAGAGTGGAAGAAATCAGGCAGCGGCAGGCTGCCAGTCGCGGACGTCGATCTTGCCGGTGACGGCGGCGGAGATTAGGGCGGTGCGGCGCTCTTGAAGCAGCTCAATCTGCACATTTGCGTTGTTCTCAAGCAGATCAAACTTCCGAAGTTGCTCGTTTATATGCGAGGAAATTTGTTTTCGTTCCTGTTTTGGCGGAATTACCAACGGGGTCTCCTTGATGTTTGTCGAGGAAATTGAAGCTAGGTTTGTGCTCTGTTTTGCCACTCGATAAAAATGATATTTGGCATAGCTGGCACGAGTTACCAAATCAAGCCAATCCGGCTCAATGTCAGCAGGTCTAATTGAAAAAACATGGTTCTGGTGGATGCAAGGAGTTATTTCGGACTTCCAGACGGCTCCCCGACCAAGTTTGTCATTGTCGCCACCCTCGTTCATCAGCACATCGCCATATTTCAAAGCGTATCTTCCAAGCTCCGATGGCTCTATTTGAATTGAGTCAACTTCAGACAAATCAAGGTAGCCGTCCTGAACATTGGCCACGCGCAACATGGGCACTTCAATCGTAACTTTGCCTGTTAAGTCCTTACCCTTGGGAATTCCGGATTGCAGGCTGGCTGAGTGTTTTAACCGACGAACCACCCAATGCGCTGGCACCTCACCCAGCCATTCCACCCCGGAATCCTTCATCGGGGCGTTGGGGTTGAGGCCTTTGGTCACGGCATGGCTGATGACCGCTTGACGCTTTTCCTTGAGCAGTTCAATCAACCGCTGCTGCTTCTCGATCAGCGCGTCGATCTTTGCGGTTTCGTGGTCGAGGAAGGCGGCGATTTTTTCCTGCAGAAGATTGTTTGGCGCACTGACTTTTAATGACGCAATCTTCTCTTGGCTTACATTCGGCTGCCCGCCACCAGATGATAAATTTATTATTTCTTGGCGATTTGCGTGCAGCCAATAAAACAAATATTTTCCATGCAACACCTCGGAAGGTGGCATTACGCAGCACGCTTGGTTTGTCGTCGCATCATTGCCCAATATGCCAAGGCGTCCAATCGTTGCTCCGTACATTGCAATAGCGACAGAACCTTTCGGGTGTAGCCGCAATGTTGGTATATCAATTAACGCCTTTTCAGTAACTTTCTTTTGGGTTTGAAAAACAATACCTTCTCGTAATTCACCGGTGGTAATCCATGGAATATCTCCGCCATAGTAGTCATCGCTATCCGATTTTGGAGTTGTTCCACTTCCAATCGAAGGACATGCATGAAAAATCTTCCACATATCCCAATCCTCTGGAATTTCCCCAACCCACTCCACCCCCGAATCCTTGTACGCCGGATAAGCCTTGTACCGACTCATGCCGCGTCCCCCTCGCCCAGATTCGCCAGGTAGAACTCATGCAGTTTCGCCTGCAGCAGCTTCTTGTCCGGCAACTGGGTCTGGTATTGCGCCACCAGGGCCGGCGACAGGCTGCGGCTCAGCGCATATTCAGCCACTTCGTCGTCCTTGCTGGCGCAGAGCAGCAAGCCGATGGCCGGGTTTTCGTGCGGCTTCTTGTGGTCGCGGTCGAGGGCTTCCAGGTAGAAGTTGAGTTGCCCGAGGTGTTCGGGCGAGAAGCGGGTGGTCTTCAGTTCGATGGCGACCAGACAGTTGAGGCCGCGATGGAAGAAGAGCAGGTCGAGCGCAAAATCCTGCTGGCCGACTTGCAGCGGATATTCGCTGCCGACGAAGCAGAAGTCGCGGCCGAGTTCGAGCAGGAATTGGCGCAGTTGCGCCAACAGGCCGCGCTGCAGTTCGCTTTCGAGGTGGGCGACGGGCAGGTCGAGGAATTCGACCAGGTAGCTGTCCTTGAACACGCTGGCCGCGTCGGGGTGGATTTGTGTCACCAGTGGCGACACTTTTGCCGGGCTGAGGACGACGCGCTCGAAAAGCGCCGTGTCGAACTGCCGCTCCAGCTCGCGCTTGCTCCATTTTTCCTGCGCCGCCATGTTCAGGTAGAACGCGCGTTCCTCCAGGCGCTTGCTGCGGCTGAGGATGATCAGGTTATGGGTCCAGGGCAATTGTCGCACCAGTGGTGCGACTTTTTCCTGGGCCTGGTAGGCCTCGTAAAACTGCCGCATGCGGAACAAGTTGGCGCGGGTGAAGCCTTTCAGCCCCGGCTGCGTGCTGGCCAGGTGCTGCGCCAGTTGTTCGACGACGCCCTCGCCCCATTCGGCGGCCTTGATCTTGCCGCTGAGGTAGGCGCCGACCTGCCAGTAGAGGTCGATCAGCGCGGTGTTGACGGCCAGGTAGGCGCGCTGGCGGGCGGCTTCGATGAGCCGGGTGATTTCGGCGAAGTCGGGATTTTTCTGGGTGGGCGGCGTGTTTTCCGGCATCGGGATCTTTCTTGTCAGCTTCGGGCGAAGGCCAGCAGGGGGGCGATGTCGCGGGCGTCGGCGGCTTGCAGGGCGGCGATGTAGTCGCGCCGGATCGGGCTGGCGTCAGTGAGGCTGTCCTTCACCAGGCGACGGCTGCCCCAGGTGAAGCGCGGCTGCCCCAGGCGTTCGGCGAGGAGGTCGGCCATCAGCCGGGCATGGCGGCCGTTGCCGTTGGGAAAGGCATGGATGGCGACGAGGCGGTGATGGAAACGGACGGCGATTTCGTCAGCGGGAAAGGTGGCGTGCTCGATCTGGTAGCGCACATCGTCGAACAGTTTTTTCAACTCGACGCCGATGTAGTGCCAATCGACGCCGATGTTCTTGTCGGACTTGCGGAATTCACCGGCCCATTTCCAGGTTTCGCCGAACATCCGGCGGTGGAGCTGGCGCAGGAAGTCTTCGCCGAGGATGTCCTTGCGCTGCTTGCGCGCCCACTTGTCGCCTTCGCCGATGTTCAGTTGTTCCCACTCGTTGAGTTCGCCCTGCGTGGTCAGGTGCGCGGGAATCAGGCTGGCCAGTTCGTCGGCGTCGAGCGGCGTGGCGCCGGCCGGGTAGTCGAGATTGACGCGGGTCTGGCCGGCCATCGCTCAGTCTTCCCGCCACAGGGCGCGGCGCGAGCCCTTGAGCAGGCTTTCGGCCAGGGCCCGGGTCTGCGCTTCGACGATTTCGGGCGAGGTGGCCTGGGCTTCCAGCGCCATGCTGTGGCTGATGGCAGCCATTTGCTGGCGCGCCAGGGCGATGGCACGTGTTTCCAGGGTTTCGGCGAGCGGCTTTTTCGGAACCAGCGCATATTGCAACTCGCAGCCCAGGGCCTCGGCGGCACGGCGCAGGCTGCCCAGGCTGATGGTGTCGTCGGCCTCCGACTGTTCGAGACGGGTGACGGTGGAGGTGTTCACCCCCAGGGTCCGGGCCTGGTGGGTGGCGGTCATGCCGAGCGCTTCGCGGATCGCCTTGAGCCAGCCGGCAGCGGGGCGTGCCGGCAAGCTGGCGGCACGCCAGCGGCTGAGCATGGTGTCGAGTTGGCGAAGCCTGAGTTCGGCGAAATTCGATGTCATTTTATTGCACCTTAATGCACACTCGAAGTTTGAATTATTGCATCATGCAGCAATTATTAAAAATATAAAATTGCATCATGAGGCAAATTTAATTCAGGGTCACAGCCGTCCGAAGTCCTCCGCCACCGACTGCGTGGTCGCTTCGGACAGCCCCGCCTGGCGGGCGAATTCGGGCCACTGGGCGATGACTTCGCGGGTCGTGTCGATGATCTTCGGTGCCGGGCCGATGGCGTAGCGGTCGGCGAGTCGTAACAGGTCGGCGCGGCTGATGTTGCCGAATTTTCCATTGACGCCCAGCAGGTGCTGGTAGGTCCATTCGCCTTTGGGGTTGTAGGCGTGGGTGATGTCGTAGGCCGGGGCAAGCTGCCATTGCCGGCTGCCAGCAGGGAGCAGGAAGCCGAAGTTCTTGCTGTGATCGTCGCAGTTGGCGGCCAGCACGTTGAAGACCATGCGGCGGAAGGCTTCGGCCATGGCATCGTGGCCCAGTTTGAGGCGCTGGATGGTCTGGAAGAACTGGGCGTAGTCGTGCGTGGCCTTCTGCTTGTAGTCGAGATGCGCCATGGCGCACAGGCTTTGCATGTGGTGCTTGACGGTTTTGCCGTCGGCGCCGGGCGCGCGATCGAAGCGCCGCGTCATGAAGTGGGCGCGGCCACCTTCTTCGAGCAGCCGGCAGGGGGCCATGTCGATGCCAGCGGCCTGTGCCATCAGGGAATAGGCGTATTCGATGCGGCCGTAGTCCTGCGAGGTGCCGAGTTCGCGGTCGGCGCCCATGCCGTCGAATTTGAGCAACCAGTGTTCGAAGCCGGGATCGGCGTCGAACTGGCCGGCGCGGATTTCATCCGTTTGCGGGTTCCAGACGATGGCGGCCTTGGCCCGGGCGCCCCCGGCACTGGTGCCGACCTGGATGATCTGGGCCAGCGCCGCCTGGGCATGGGGATCGCTGTCGAGTTGCCCGTGCACCGCCAGACGGGCGCTATCGACCAGGCGGTTGAGCTTGATCGCGGTATGACTGGCAACGTTGGGACCGCGCGCCGGCCGGAACTCCAGCGCCCCCATGCCGCGCTTGCCCATGTAGGCCAGGCGGTCGAGGGGGGTGATGGCCTCCTTGGCGATGCCCTTGTTGGCCATCCAGGCGTCGATCAGGGCGTTGCCGAAATCGTCGGGCAAGGCATCGGCAAGCAGCGCCGGCAAGCGTTTGAAGGTGGCGGTCGGCAGGTCGGCAAAAACGAAGGGCTGGCCGGCCTGGGTCAGCGGCAGGGTGAGCGGCGCGACTTCGATGCCTTGCCTGACGAAAGCCGGGTCGTATTCGAAAGCGTAATAGCCAAGGCGCGGATCAAGCGCCACGGCGCCGACACGCCGGCCCCACAGGCGAATCTCGACGGCGGTGACGGGTTTATGCATTGTCCGGCTTCCCCTGTTGGCGCTTGCGCGAGGCGCGCTGGCGTACCGGCTTGGCCTTGAGCATCTGCAGGGGGCTGATGCTGACCGGCGGCGCCAGGCTGGCAAGCCAGTCGGCCCGGTCGAGCGCCCGCAGTATCTTGATCAGCGTCTTGAGCGTGGCGCCTTTGCCGGACTCGATGTTCTTGACGGCGCTCAGGCCGACGCCGGCCCGTTCGGCCAGGGAAATCTGGTCGAGATCGGCACGCAGGCGCAAGGCGCGCATTTGCTCACCCAGTTCGAACGCCCATTCATCGACGGTCTTTGTGTTTTCCATTAATGGATTTAATTAAGTCCAATAACAAGACAATACACTTAAATGGATGCAAAAACATCCGTTTCTATGAGTGCACCTCGCGCAGCAGGGCCATGATCTCGGCGCTGACGGCGTCGAGGTCGGCGTCGATTTCTGCCAGCGGGCGCGGCGGCTGGTATTGGTAGAAGTGGCGGTTGAAGGGGATTTCGTAGCCGACGATGCCGATTTCGCCGTCCCTGGCGTCGCGCTTGTCGGCGGCTATCCAGGCATCGGGCACGTGCGGCTGCACTTCCTTGATGAAATATGCCTCGTTTTGGGCGTTGACCGTCAAAGCCGGATTGAGGGCGATGTTCTCGAAGTCGCGCAGGTCGCCGTCGGCCTGGTATTCGACGATTTCCTTGCCGACCGGGAAGAGGCCGTAGAGCGGCGCCGGCTTGCCCTTGTGCAGCTTCTTGACGACCTTTTCTGCGGCCGGGTTCTTCCAGCTGACGGCGTCGGCAATCTGTTTTTTCTCCTTGGCGTCGAGGCTGATGCCGGCTTCCTTGGCGGCGGCCTTGAGGGCGTCATCCCAGGTGTTGAAGTCGTCGTGCTGCACGGTGCCGATCACCTGCTGCAGTTGCCGGGCCTTGAGCAGGACGCGCTTCTGGACGAGCCAGGTGTCGGCATCGAGCAGGTCCTTGATCTGCTTTTCCTTGAGGTCGGCGAAGTGGCGCTTGAAGTGGGCGCGGATTTCCTGCGCGTAGTCGGCGAGCTGGCCGTAGTCCTCGCAGTCGGCGTCGTCGCGCCAGTAGTCACGGCCATACTCGGCGTAGATCCACTGCATGGCGGCATTGAGCGCGCCGGACGGGAAGCGCAGCGCGGCGATGCGCTCGTCGCTGAACTGCCAGGAGAGGCGCAGCGGCCGTTCGACGGTGATGCGGCGATAGCCGAATTCGTGGGTGGCGAAAATCTTGGCGGCGAAGGTCTTGGGCGTTTCGGCCTTCGGGTTGGCTGACTGGCGGCCGCGGTTGCTTTTTGGCTCGCTGGGTTTGTTGACCGTGCGCGCGTCGACAACCTCGAAGTTGCCGAAGCAGCGGGTGATGGTGGCGATGTCGCTTTCGTCCATCACGTTGCGCTTGCTGCCCAGGGATTTGCGCATCTTGCCGCAGAGGTTCACGCCGTTGATCAGCTGCACCTTGCCCTTGCGCTCGGCGGTTTTCTTGTTGGAGAGCACCCAGACATAGGTGGCGATGCCGGTGTTGTAGAACATG